>CAYNRF010000242.1:0-4460 GCA_964399525.1 uncultured Phycisphaeraceae bacterium
GCGCGCAGCGAAGGGCAGCAGCGCGCCGGTGCGCGCGACATGGTCGACGCAGCCGCCGACATGCGCCTCGAGCAGCCGGCAGGCCCGGTCGGCGTCGCGCGAGAGGGCGCAGTCGAGCAGTGCTTCATGCTGCTCGGCCGCCACGGCACCGCGGAACACCACCGCCACCATCTGGTAGCGCAGGTAGCGGTCATAGGCCGCGGCGTAGGTCTCGAGCAGCACGGTGGAGCCGCAGGCCTCGATCAGCGCCCGGTGGAATTCGAGGTCGTAGCGCTTCCAGAGCACCGGATCGGCGGCATCGCCGGCCAGCAGCCGGCGTTCCAGCGCGGCCAGCTTGTGGTGGGCGCCGACCACGCGGCCCTCCCAGTCCAGGTCGCCAGCGGCGAAGGAGTCGCGGATCGCGTGGCGTTCCAGCAGCAGGCGCAGGTCGGCGACCTCGGCGAAGTCCTCGGGCGAGACGGGGGCGACGCTGAAGCCGCGCTGGCCTTCGGCGACGACGAGCTCCTCCGAGGCGAGGCGGGTCAGCGCCTCGCGCAGGGTGCTGACCCCGGCGCCGTAGATCTGCCGTAGCCCTTCGAGCCCGAGCTTCCGGCCCGGCGCGAGCCGGCCGGTGATGACGTCGGCGCGCAGGCGGCGATAGGCCGCCTCGCCGGTCGTGCCGGCCGCCTCCCGGGCACCACCGCCCGCGGTGGTCATGCCGCCTCCTCTTGCATCGGTGGGAGTATCGGTCCGGGCATCGTGGCACGCAATACATGAGCGTTCGCGGAATATCCGACATTCAGTGCCGGCACTCTTGATCCGGCGGATCGCCACACGTAGCCTTGGCGGCAACAGCACCCAGGGAACAGGAAACGCCCATGTCGTCGCCCCTCGGCCGCCGCTCCGTGCTGGCCGCCGCCGCCGTCCTCTCCGCCGCCCCCATGTCCGGCGCCCGGGCGCAGGCCCGCCGGCGGCTTCGCTTCACCGCCGTGTTCTCCGACCAGGACATCCGCGCCGAGGCGATGCGGGGCTTCCAGCGTGACCTCGCTGCCGAGTTCGACGTCGAGCTGCACCTGAACGCCACGCTGTTCCGCCAGGGGACCGAGCTGGTCGCCATCCAGCGCGGCAACGTCGAGATGGCGAACCTCTCGCCGCAGGACATCTCGCGCCAGATCCCGGCCTGGTCGGTGATGGCCTCCGCCTACCTGTTCCGCGACGCCGACCACATGCGCAAGGTCTTCGCCGGTCCGATCGGCGCGGAGTTCAACCGCATGGCGCGCGAGCAGCTGAACGTGCACATCCTCGGCCCGCTCTATTTCGGCACGCGGCACGTCAACCTGCGGCCGCGCACGCGCATCTCGACGCCGGCCGACATGCGCGGCCTGAAGCTGCGCATGCCGCCCGGCGAGACCTGGCAGTTCCTGGGCGAGGCGCTGGGCGCCAACCCGACACCGGTGGCCTTCGCCGAGCTCTACACCGCGCTGCAGACCGGCGCGGTGGACGGCCAGGACAACCCGCTGCCGACCAGCCGCACCATGCGCTTCCACGAGGTGACGACGCAGTTCGTGCTGACCAGCCACCTCGTCGCCTACGACCTGCTCTCCGTTTCCGCACGCGTCTGGGATGCGCTCACCCCGGCGCAGCGCCAGGCACTGCAGGCCGCCGCCGACAAGGCGACCAACGAGAGCGCGCGGCGCCACCTGGCGCAGGAGGAGGAGATGGCCGCCTTCTTCCGCGGCCAGGGCCTCGAGGTCTATGCGCCGAACGTGGACGCCTTCCGCGCCGAGGCGCAGCGCCGCTACCTCGCCTCCCCGCAATCGCAGAGCTGGCCGCAGGGCATCCTCGAGCGCATCAACGCGGTCCGCTGATCCCAGGACGGGCGGCGGCCCTGCGCCGCCGCCCGGCATCCCACATCCTCCGGATGGCCCGGTCATGACGTCCCTCCCGCGTCGCGTCCTCGACTGGGCCAGGCGGCGCGCCGAGAACGTGCTCGCCGCATTGCTCGCGGCGATGTTCGTCGCCTTCGTGATCCAGATCTTCATGCGCTATGCGCTGAATGCCCCGGTCGGCTGGACGACCGAGGTGTCCACGCTCGCCTGGGTCTGGGGCATCCTCTGGGGTGCGGCGCTGGTGCTGACGGACGAGGAGGAGATCCGCTTCGACATCCTCTACGGCAGCGTCCCGCCCGGGCTGCGCCGCGTGTTCGACGTGATCACCGGCGCCGCCGTGGTCGCGGTGTTCGCCTGGTCGCTGCCGGCGGTCTGGGACTACGTCACCTTCATGAAGGTGGAGCGGTCCGCCTATCTCGGCGTCCGCTTCGACTGGCTCTACTCGATCTACCTGGTCTTCGCGGTGGCGATGATCATCCGCCACGCGGTGATCGCCTTCCGCGCGGCGACGGGAAGGCGGCATGCGGGGCCGCGCATAGGATGAGCCTCGGCGATCCCTTCACCCTGGCGCTGCTCACGATCGTCGGACTTGCGCTGCTCGGGCTGCCGATCGGGCTGGCGATGATCACCGGCTCGATCATCTACCTCGCCGTCTCGGGGCAGGACATGTCCATCGCGGCGGAGCAGCTGCTGAACGGGCTGAACGGCAGCTACATCCTGCTCGCAGTGCCGCTCTTCATCTTCTCCGCCGGACTGATGAACGCGGGCACGATGACGGACCGGCTGCTGCGGTTCTGCAACCTGCTGGTCGGGCGCTTCCGCGGCGGGCTCGGCCATGTGAACGTGGTGCAGAGCGTGATCTTCGCCGGCATGTCGGGCTCGGCCATCGCCGACGCCGCGGGCAGCGGCAAGATCATCATCGACATGATGAAGCGCGCGGGCGCCTATCCCGCCAGCTACGCGGCGGCGATCACGGCCTCCACGGCGGTGATCGGGCCGATCATCCCGCCCTCCATCCCGATGGTGCTCTACGCGCTGATCTCCGACAGCTCCATCGGCTACCTGTTCCTCGGCGGCGTGGTGCCCGGGCTGCTGATGGGGCTCACGCAGATGGCGATCAACAGCTGGATGGCGCATCGCCACGGCTTTCCCGTGGCCGAGCGGGTGCCGCTGCGGGAGATCCCGCGCCTGACCTGGGAGGCGACGCCGGCTCTGCTGATGCCCGTGATCCTGCTCGGCGGCATCTATGGCGGCATCATGACCCCGACCGAGGCCGCAGCCGTCGCCGCGGCCTACGCCTTCGTGGTCGCCGCCGTGGTCTACCGGAGCATTTCCGCCCGCGAGACCTATCGCACGGTGCTGGCCAGCGCGCGCTCCACCGCCGCGATCGGCATGCTGATCGCCGGCGCGCTCGCCTTCAACTATGTCGTCGCGAGCGAGAACATCCCGAACACCGTGCGCAATGTGCTGGCCGGCTGGGAGCTGTCGCAATGGCAGTTCCTGCTTGCCGTGAACCTGATCCTGCTGCTGCTCGGCTGCCTGCTGGAAGGCAGCACGATCCTGCTGGTCGTCGTGCCGGTGCTGATCCCGACCGCACAGGCGCTCGGCGTGGACATGGTGCATTTCGGGGTCGTCGTAGTGGTGAACATCATGATCGGGCTGATCACGCCGCCCTACGGGCTGCTGCTGTTCATCGTCGCGAAGCTCTCCGACGCCCCGCTCGCGGCCGTGGTGCGTCACACGCTGCCCTTCATCGCGGCGATGCTCGGTGCGCTGATGCTGATCACCTTCGTGCCGGAGCTCGTGCTCTGGCTCCCGCGGCAGTTCGGCTACCAGGGCTGAGCAGGCGTGTTGATACCGAAAAAGAAAGGCGGCGGCCTTGGCCAGAACCATCCACGTGCTGAACGGTCCCAACCTGAACCGCCTCGGGAAGCGCGAGCCGGAGATCTACGGCCACACCACGCTCGCCGAGGTGGAGGCGATGTGCCGCGCCGCGGCAGGCGAGGACGCGCTGGTCTTCCGCCAGACCAATTATGAAGGCCAGCTCGTGGAGTGGATTCACGAGGCAACGGACACCGGCGCGGTGGGCATCGTGATCAACCCTGCGGGGCTGACCTTCACCTCGATCCCCGTGCTCGACGCCCTGAAGATGTTCAACCGCCCGGTGATCGAGCTGCACATCTCCAACATCCACCGGCGGGAGGCGATCTACCATCGCTCGCTAGTCTCCGGCGTCGCGACGGCGGTGATCGCCGGCCTCGGCGCGCGCGGCTACGCGACCGCCGTGCGCTCCCTCCGCGAACTGCTCGATGCCTGAGCTTGCTTCTCCAGCAGCCTCCGCCGGCCATTGGCGGGCGGCGCAGTTGCCTGGCCGATGGCAGCTTCCCCCCTCCTTCTCGGTCGATCACGGCAACTGCGGCCACCGGCTCAGCTACCTGCGAGTGCCGCACGCTGCCCTTCCCACTCCACCGCAAACGGCTCCATCAGCCCCGGCAGCGTCATCCCCTCCGGCTGCCCGCCCGTCCAGGACCGCCTCCACGATGTCCGGCGCCAGCAGCGTCAGCCGCAGCACGCGCGAGACGTAGGACGAGT
>CAYNRF010000243.1:0-4450 GCA_964399525.1 uncultured Phycisphaeraceae bacterium
CGAGTCGCCCGAAGAAGCTGTCGCCGCCATTCGTGACATGCTCAAGTATCGCAAACCCAACGCCACCCTCTTCCTGGTCGTCGACGAGGTTTCGCAGTATGTGCTCTCCAGCGAAGACCGCGTGGACCGTCTGCGCGCCTTCGCCACGGCGCTGGGATCGTCGCTCAAGGGCAAGGTCTGGCTGTTGGCCCTGGGCCAGCAGAAGATCGACGAGGAGGCCGGGGAATCCTTCCTGGGCTGGGCCAAAGACCGCTTCCTGCCCCGCCTGCGCGTCCACCTGGCCCCCACCAACATCCGCGATGTGGTGCACAAGCGCCTCTTGCAGAAGAAGCCCGAAGTTGAAGCGCGCCTGCGTGATCTCTTCGAGCGCTATCGGCCTGAACTCAAACTCTACGCCTATAGCTGTGACGCCGTCACCGCCGACGAGTTTGTCGAGGTCTACCCCATGCTGCCGGGGCAGATCGACCTGATCTTGCAGATCACCAGCGCGCTGCGCACCCGCTCCACCCGCGCCCAGGGCGATGACCAGGCGATCCGCGGCCTACTGCAACTGCTGGGCGAACTCTTCCGTGGGCAGAAGCTGGCCGACATGCCCGAAGGACGGCTGGTGACCCTCGACCAGGTCTACGAGGTGCAGCACACGGCGTTGAATTCGGAGATCCAGGAATCGATGGCGCGCATCCTGGCCCAGTGCGACGACGCCAAGGACGGCCTGCTGGTGCGCGCCGCCAAGGCCGTGGCCCTGCTCGAACTGATCCAGGACACGCTGCCCACCGATGCCAAGCTGGTGGCCCAATGTTTGTTCGACCGTGTCGACCGCGGCAACAACATCGCCGAGGTGACCGAAGCGCTGGAGGAGTTGCGCCGCCGCAACCTGCTGGGCTATTCCGAGAAGCAGGGCTACAAGATCCAATCCTCTGCCGGCGAGGAATGGGAACGCGAGCGCCGCGACATCGGCGTGCCGCGCGAGGAGATTAGCGAGATTGTGCAGGAGGCGCTGAAATACCTGTTGGCCGCACCAGATCGTCCTGGTCTGCAAGGACGTACCTTTCCCTGGGTCGGCTCCTACTCCGACGGACGCCGTGCCAACGATGTGACGCTGCAACCTTCCCGCGACGATGCCTTCATGCACGTCGATTTTCGCTTCCTGGCCCAGGACGAGCGCACCGAGAATGCGTGGATCCGCCGCAGCGATGAATCCACCCTCTACAACCGCCTGATCTGGTTGGCCGGCGACAGCGACCGCGTCGAAGGATTGGTGCGCGAATTGCACCGCTCCCGGCGCATGGTCAAGAAATACGGTGTGCGCCGCGAATCATTGACCCCGGCGCGGCGCGGTCTGCTCCAACAGGAAGAAACCCGCAGCGAAGACCTGGAAGCCGCTGTGCGCAATGCCATTGCCGACGCCTGGCTGGCCGGTACCTTCTATTTCCGTGGCCGCCAGATGAACCCGCGCGACTACGGCGCGAGTTTCCCCATCGCCGTGCATGTGGCCGCCGAACGTGTCTTGCCTGAACTCTTTCCGCACTTTACAGCCACCCAACTCGTGCCGACGGAATTGCTGCAATTGGTGGAAGGCGAACTCTCCGGCCCGTCGCCCAAGTTCCTGCCTTCAGATCTGGGCATTCTGGAAGTGGACGGCGGCCGCTACGTGCCTGCCTGTAGCGGCGAAGTGCCCGGTCGCGTGCAGGAGTACATCGCGGGCGAAGGCGGCGTGGGCGGCAGCGCGCTGTTGGCCCACTTTGGTGCGCCGCCCTACGGCTACACCGCCAACGTGGTCAAAGCCTGTGTCGCCGGTCTGCTGCGTGCCGGGAAGGTGCGCATTCAGCCTGAGGCGGGCGTGGAGATCACGGCCATCCGCGATGCCGGTGTGCGCGACCTCTTTGAGCGTGACCGCGCCTTCCGCAGCGCCACCATCCTCCCCGTGAGCGAGGGCGAGGGGCCTAGCCCTCAAGACCGTGCCCGCATCTGTCGCTTCTTTGCCGACCGGCTGCAACACACTATGGATCGCGAAGACCACGCCATCGCCGACGCCGTAGCCCTGCACTTCCCCCCACTGCTGAAAAAGCTACGCGAGGTGCAGACCAACCTGGATCGCCTGCCCGGCTCACCCGACGAACCGGAGACGCTGCGCAAACTGGGCGAGGTACTCGAAAGCGGCATCCGTGGGGCGCGCCAGACCCACCCCACTGTGGATCTGGTGAAGCGCAACCTCGATCTGCTCAACGAAGGGGTTCCCTTGCTACAAAGCTACGCCGCCGAGCTAACGCCACAGGCCATCGACGCCGTGCGTGGCGCCAGTAATTTGCTGAAGTATGAGGCCGAACAACTGGACATACAGGAAGTCAACGGCGATCTCGAAGACGCCGTCGAGCGCATACGCCAACTCCTGGCCCAGGATCGCCCCTGGCGTGAGATCCCCTCCATCAGCGGCGATCTCGACGTCGTCCGCCTCAAATACAGGGCGGAGCGGCAGCGCCTCCTGCGTTGGCAGGAAGAACAGGTGGAAGCAGCCCGCGCCCGTATCCGTGCGCGTAACGGCTACACCACCCTCACCAGCGACCAGGCGCACCGCGTGTTTAGTCCATTGACCAGGGCCGCCACCGACACCACCGATGAAGCCATCGCGCCGTCATTGGCCGAACTAGGCGATCCTTTCCTGATGCGGCTGCACCGTGCAGAGGAGGAAGCCAACGACATCTTCGACGGCATCTTGACCGATGACACCGTGCCGATCATCCGTGTTGAACTGGGGGCCCGTCTGCGCAACCGAGAACTCTCCAGCACAGCCGACATCGACGCCCTGGTAAACGAAATCCGCAACACGTTGATGGAACAGATCAACGCAGGGGCGCGGATTCGCATCCAATGAGAATGGACGTGAGCGAAGGAGAGATTAAGTGATTGGGCGATTAGGAGATTGGGGATCGTGTACACGATCTGAAATCGCCTAATCCCCCAATCGCCCAATCCCATCTCTCACGCCTCAACCTAGAAACGACCCACCCATGCCCATGACCCCCGACGCCAAACGTGCGTTGTCGACCACCATTCGTGCCCTGCGCGCCCGTCTGCTCCAGGACCTGCACGCCGCCACCGAGAGCGCCTACCGGCTCTCCATCCGCCGCCTACAGGACGCCGGACTCGACGCCGTCGCGGCCACCAAACGCCGCCGCGAACGCCTGGAAGCCTGGATCGCCGAGCAGGAACGCTCAGAGGCCGCCAAAGGCAAGGCAGCACGTTCCCGCGAGGAATTCCGCGCCGAGGCCGAGAAAGAGGCCGCCTACACACTGCTCAACCGGCTGGTGATCCTGCGCCTGATGGAAGCGCCCGGCCCCGAAGGGAAGCCCCTGCGCGCCCCCGCCGTGGTGACCGGCGGCTGGGAGAGCCGCGCCTACCAGGACTTCCGCCAGTTGGCCCCCGCCCTCGTGCGCGAGGACGAGAGCGAAGGCTACGCCTTTCTGCTCCGCCTCGTCTTCGAGGACCTGGCCGGCGAACTGCCCGGCCTCTATGGACCGGTGGGCGTGGCCGACCTCATCCCCATCCCCACCGCCACGCTGCGCCATGTCATCGAGGAACTGGACAAGCCCGAGCTGGCAAGCTGCTGGACCGACGACATGACGCTGGGCTGGGTCTACCAATATTGGAACGACCCGGCGCGCGAGGCGCTGGACGCCAAGCTCAACGGCGGCGGCAAACTCGAACCCCACGAGATCGCCAGCAAGACGCAGATGTTCACCGAACGCTACATGGTGGACTGGCTGCTCCAGAACAGCCTGGGACCCATGTGGCTGGCCATGTGCAAAAAGCACGGGTGGACGCCCGCCGCCGAGGCCGACGGCACCTTGCAGCGCCTGGAAGAACGCCGCGCCGAGTGGCGCGCCAAACGGGAGGCAGGCGAAGTCTCCCTCACCGACCTCATGCCCCTGCACACGGAGATGGAACGGCGCTGGGCCTACTACGTGCCCCAACCGATTCCTGCCGATGCCGTGGACCACGCGCCCGACAGCGTGCGCACCCTGAAACTGCTCGACCCCGCCGTAGGCTCCGGTCACTTTCTGCTCGTGGCGTTGACCCTGCTCGTGGCCCTCTACCGCGAGGAAGCGCACCACCGCGGCGAGGACGGCCAACCGCAGTGGACAGACCGCGCCATCGTCGAGCGCATTCTCTCCCACAACCTGCACGGCATCGACCTCGACCCGCGCGCCGTGCAGATCGCCGCCGCCGCGTTGTGGATCAAGGCGCGCCAGCTTGCCCCCGATGCCCAGCCCGAACGGCTCAACCTGGTGGCCTCCAACCTGCGCCTGGCCGCCCTGCCCGACGACGACCCCGCCCTGGTGGAACTGCGCCGCGAGGTGGAAAGAGAGACCGGCATCCCCGCCCGCCTCACCGACACGATTGTGCAAGCGCTGCGCGGGGCCGACCACCTGGGCAGCCTGCTCAAGGTGAG
>CAYNRF010000244.1:0-4351 GCA_964399525.1 uncultured Phycisphaeraceae bacterium
CTGGCGGAGGGGATGGGATTCGAACCCACGATAGGGCTTAACACCCTATAACGGTTTAGCAAACCGTCGCCTTCAGCCGCTCGGCCACCCCTCCGCACGGGTAAGCGTGACGCATGCCAAAGTTGCACGACGTATGCGGAGAAGCTTCTACCCGTCTCGCTACACCGCGGCAACCCGTCAGGAGAGCGCCACATCGAACCCGCGCTGCACCGCCGGGCGCGCCATCATGCGGGCGTACCAGGCGCCGACATGCGGGAACTCGTCAAAGGAGACCTCGTGCCGCTCGTGCCGCCAGGCCCAGCCGATGATCGCGAAGTCGGCAATGCTTGGCTCGTCCTGGGTCGCCACGAAGTCCCGGCCGGCCAGCTGTCTGTCCAGCACGCCATACAGGCGCTTTGTTTCGGCATGGTAGCGCTTGAACCCGTAGTCCCGCGCCGGGCCTTCGGGTTGCATCAGGAAATGGTGCACTTGGCCGGGCATCGGGCCGAAGCCACCCATCTGCCACATAAGCCATTCCCAGACGGCCACCCGGCCCCGCGGCTCGTTGAGCATGAAGCGGGCGGTCTTTTCCGCCAAGTAGAGCAGGATCGCGCCCGATTCGAAGACGCTGATCGGCTGGCCGTCCGGGCCCTCCGGGTCCAGGATCGCGGGAATGCGGTTGTTGGGCGAGATCTCCAAGAAGGCGGGCTCGAATTGCTGGCCCTTGGAAATGTCCACAGTCACCACCCGGTAGGGGAGGCCCATCTCCTCCAGCGCGACGCTAATCTTGCGGCCGTTCGGCGTATTCCAGGTGTAGAAGTTGATCATCCGGCGAACTTTCTTGCAGCGATGGAGGGGGCTTGATCCCATGGCGAGGGCGCCACGCCAAGCTTGACCGCCCCCCCGCGGGTTTGCGATTCATGGGGCGTGACAAGCCTCGTCAGCCTGCGTGCCGGCGAAGACGATACGCTCTGGGCCGTCATCGCCACCGCGGGCCGGAACAGCCGGGTCGCGAATGTCTACCGCTCGCGCAGCGACGCGCTCGAGGACCGCGCTTGGCGGGCCCAACAGGTCAGCGCCTATGAGGACTGGCTGCGCCGATCCCGCCAGCCGGTACCGCATTACAGTGTGGCGCCCATTCGCCGCGCCGACCTTCCGAAGAAATGGAGCCCCCTGCCCGCCCTGGGCTTCCTGCGCGGGCAATTCATGTGAGCCAGCGTCGGGCAGTTTGCCGCCTGCGCCCGGCCTCATCGGCCTTGGCGCGTGCCATCAGGTGCTCTGCTTCGTAGCAGCGGAAAGCAGCCGCGTTCCCTTCTTGCCAGTCGGCGTGACTGGCACGACCGCCCCATCGAATCCGCAGCGCAACTGCCGGCGGGGCGGGTTGGAGCGCAGCCGCGCCTCCGCAACGGGACCTCGCGGTCGGCCCTACTCGGCCGCGAGCGACAGGCCGCCGGGCATGCGCCAGCCATAGCGGGAGTCCAGACCCAACGCGCGCACGATTGCCAGGCCCTTCGCCAGATGATCGGGCTTCAGGCCGGTCAGGGGCCGGCGCAGATCGCCGGCCGGCAGTCCGACCGCCTTCATCAGCGACTTCACAGCGACGGGGTTGATCGCGCTGTAGGTGAAGTGCAGCAGCGGGAGGAGGTGCAGGTAGGTCTCGCGGAAGACAACCGATTGGGCCGGCGTCCGCCAGGGCGTGGAAAGCGCCGCCATGCCAGCGGGGTCGATGTTGCCGGTCATGTTCGCGGTGCCGTGCCCACCCAGCGACATGGTCGGCACAACCAGCCCGAGGTTCGGGCTGTCGCAGCACATGATGGTCGCATCGGGCTGCGCGGCGCAGACCTGCGCCACCTGGCCGACGCGCGTCGTGCTCTCCTTGAGCACGACGATATTCGGATGCCGCATGAGCCGAAGCAGGTGATCCCAATGCAGGTCCGACTTCACGCGTGGCGGGTTGTTGTAGATGCCGATCGGAAGGTCCACCGCATCGGCGCATTCGGCGAAATACGCCTCGATGTCGTCCTCCGGCGCGCAGATATAGGCAGGCGCGGCAAGGATCGCGCCGTCTGCGCCGGCTGCCTTGGCGTGGCGCAGGTAGCTGATTGTCGCCGCCGTGCTCGGGCCCGTGCAGCCGTAGAAGAACCTCATCCGGCCGTCCTTCATGGCGGCCGTGCGCTCGACGATCTCGCGACGCTCTTCCGGCGCCAGCATCGAGACCTCGCCGGTCGAGCCCATGATCAGAACGGCCGAGGTGCCGTTCGCCGCATGCCAGTCGAGCAGCGTGCGAAAGCCCCCGAAATCGACGCTGCCATCGGCGTTGAACGGGGTGATCAGGGCGACGAAGGAGCCCTCGATCCGCATCTTGGCCATGCCGGTCCTCCTCTGCGGGAGGGGGCACATTACCAGGGACCGGCCCGTGTTGACAGGCGCTCCACCCGCACCCGTCATGGCGGGGGAGGACCCCGGCATGACCGAGATGACCCTGCACGGCTATTTCTGCTCCTCCGCCGCCTGGTGGGTCCGGATCGCGCTGGGGCTGAAGGGGCTCTCGGCGACTCACGCCTTCCGCCACCTGCGCAAGGGCGAGCAGTCGGCGCCAGACCATCTGGCGCTAAACCCGCAGGGCCTGGTGCCGACGCTCGAAGTGCCGAGCCAAGGCGTGCTGACCCAATCGCTGGCGATCGTCGAGTGGCTCGACGAAACTCAGCCCGGCCCGAAGTTGCTGCCGGCCGATGCGTGGGAGCGGGCGCGGGTGCGGTCACTTGCGCAGGTCATCGGCTGTGACATCCACCCGATCCAGAATCTGCGCGTGCTGCAGTACCTCAAGCGGGAACTCAGGCAGGAACAGGCAGCGATCGAAGCCTGGGCACGCCACTGGATCGCGACGGGCCTTGCTGCCTATGAGGCGCGCCTCGACGAGCCGGCAGCCGGCCGCTTTTGCCACGGTGACACGCCGGGTCTGGCGGATCTGTGCTTGGTGCCGCAACTCGGCAACGCTCGACGCTTCGGCTGTGACCTGACTGCCTATCCGCGCATCCTGGCCATCGAGGCGGCCTGCCGCGCCGTGCCCGCCTTCGCCGCCGCCGCGCCCGAGGCCCAGCCCGACGCGGAGTGAACGCAGGGCCCTTGCCTGCGCGGCACGCGCCTGGAACGATCGCAGCAAAGCGGAGCGGGGTCTCCGCCCGAGGAGGAAACATGCCGCTCGTGGACCCGCTGCCCGAGGACCACAATCCAGACCTTGTGGACCTGATCCAGTTCTTCCGCGGGCCGCTCGGCACCGTGCCGAATTCGGTGCTGACGATGCAGCGACGCCCCGCCATCGCGCGCGCCTTAACTGAGCTGAACAAGGCGGTCATGGCGAACCACGCCCGGGTCACCGCCGAACAGAAGCGGCTGATCGGCTACATGGCGAGCCATGCCGCCGGCTGCCGCTACTGCGAGGCACATACCGTGCTCGCCGCAGAGCGCTTCGGCGCAACGCCGGAGCGCCTGACGGACATCTGGTCCTACCGGACCAGCCCGCATTTCTCGGAGGCCGAGCGCGCCGCCTTCGACTTCGCGATCGCCGCCGCTTCGGTGCCGAACGCGGTCACCCCGGAGGTTGCTGCGGCGCTGCGCGCGCACTGGAGCGACGACGAGATCGTGGAGATCCTTGGCGTCGTCGCCCTGTTCGGCTTCCTCAACCGGTGGAACGATTCCATGGGCACAACGCTCGAGCCGATCGGCATCGCCGCGGGCGAGAAGAACCTGACGCGGGAGGGCTGGCATGTCGGCAAGCACGTCTGAGGGTCGCCTTCCGCGCCGCGCGCTGCTCGCCACTGCGCTGGTCTTGCCGGGGATTGCGCGGGCGCAGGGCGCAAGGCCGCTGGCCATTGTAAGCCCCTTCCCGCCCGGCGGTTCCACCGACCTGATGGCACGGCTGGTGGCCGACCGGCTCGCCGCGATCCTCGGGCGCTCGGTCGTGGTGGAGAACGTGTCCGGCGCCGGCGGGCGGATCGCCGCGCGCCAGGTGGAAGCCGCACCGCCCGACGGCACGCGGTTGCTGCTCGCGAACACCTCGGTCATGGCGCTCACGCCGCTCGCCTTCCCCGATGCCGGCTACGATCCGCTGCGCTTCGTTCCAGTAGCGGGTGCGGCGGAGTTCGCAGCCGGGCTGGCGAGCGGCCCCGCGACGGGCGCGAGGACGCTTGCGGAACTGTCCGCTTGGCTCCGCGCCAACCCGCGTCAGGCGAATATGGGCGTGCCGGCGGTCGGGAGCCTGCCTCACCTGACCGGCATCGCCTTTGGCCGCGCCATCGGCGTGACGCTGGAAGTAGTACCCTATCGTGGCGGCGCGCCGATCGCGCAGGACCTTGTGGGCGGGCGGCTCGCC
>CAYNRF010000245.1:0-4348 GCA_964399525.1 uncultured Phycisphaeraceae bacterium
AACGAACTGGCCCGATCTCCGGATGCGGGGGAGGGTGCGAGTCGGTTCGTGGCAGAGTCACAGGGGGGGGGTCCGTTGCCGTAATCTCCATAAGGCCATGCGCTTCCATGCGCATCGTTTTGAGACACCTGAAATCTTTGCGAAATCAAGGTTTATGAAGTGTAAGAACCGGGGCCTTTCTCGGCATTTATCTGGCATAGAACGCGATCGCCGTGCGGTCTGTCGCAGATCCGGAAGGAATCCGGGACTCGCAACCGTCTGCGTGATCAGAAGATAAGTCACGAGGAACCCTGAATGACACGCCTGTTTGCCCGAAGTTTTGTGGCCGCCCTGACGCTGGGAACCCTGGCCGTTTCGCAGGTAGCGAAGGCTCAGACCGAGGCACCGGTTCTGGTTTATGGGAACAGCGGCTTGAGCATTGGCTTTCTTCCGCTAGCAGGTACCGTTCCCGAAACGCTCGTTCATGATCCGCAGTTGGGAGATACGCACACGGCGATTGCCCAGGGATTTACGGTCGGCGCGAATGCCTATGACATGGTGTCCGTCGATATCGGGCTTTACACCTATGCCAGCCTGCCGACCCTGGACATCGCACTTTTCTCTTCGACCACGGTCAATGGCCAGGACGTTCCGGGAACGCGCATCAGGACTTTCAACAACACGCCGACCAATCGCGTCTATCCGGTGACGGAAGGCCGCGCCGTTTATAACTTCGCTTTCGACGGAACGTCTCCGACAGTTCGGCTCAACGCCAACACCAAGTACTGGGTCGTGCTCAGCTACACGCCCCAGGTGTCTGGCCAGCCGATGTTTCTGTGGAATGGATCGGGAACGTTCTACACGACCGATGAGTCCCGGAAGGTCATTCCTACCCAGCAAAGCGATTCGGGTTTCTCCTATCTTGGCACGGTCGCGAAGCACACGTTCATCGGTGAGTGGGAAGATCACGGCCCGAACGCCGGTGCGATTTCCAATCCGTATATCCGCTTTGGCGTTCGTGCGGTTCCTGCTCCAGTCGTGACTGGCGGCGGTGGTGGCAACAGCGTCACGCAAGAGCCCCCGGTTCTTGACTGCTACGCTCTGAGCAAGGGCTTCTTCCGCAACAAGTATCCTTCGGGCTGGCCGGCTTCGGTGATCAATTCGAGCGCTGACCCCAACGTGCCGAGCGTCCTGATCGGCAACCGGGCCTACTCGATCAACCAGCTCCGCACCATGCTGGCGACCAACAGCACCGGCGGCAATCAGATCGGCCAGCTGGCCAGCCAGCTCGTCGCCGTTCACCTGAGCCGCGAACTGGCCAAACAGACCGCCGGCCCCGCCTATGCGGGCTGGGATGGCTGGGCCCCTGATTCAGCCTCCGTTCGAACGGCCTACCAGCAAGCCGCGGAATTGGTCAACGCGACCGCCGGATTCGATTCCAAGGGCAAACTGACCGGTACGATCCGCAACGTCAGCCCGCTGATCAACCTGCTTGACGACGGCTACATTCAGCGGTTCCACTGCGATTGATTCGACCCTTTCGATTAGCAAGATATGTCGGTATGATCATAAGTGCTGTCGCAAAAGCGGCGGCACTTTTCCCTATCGAAGTTAAGACAGACGGATCGACCGGCTCGGGAAACACGCAACCTCGCGACAGCACCTCAAGGATCTTGCCCCATGCGTTCAGCCCTCCGCACACTTCTCGCCGCTCTGGTCGTTATGGCCATTTTGCCTTCGGAACGAATTTCCGCCCTGGAAGTCTTCGGCAATGACGGCCTGCTCAACACAGGGCTTATCATTTCAGGACCTGCACCAGGTGAGGAAGAGCCCCCCATCGTTCTGTCCGCCGCACAAGGATTCACGACAGGATCGACCCCTTACGACCTGCAAGCCGTTCGTCTTGGATTCATTTTCCCGACATCCACTCCTCCCGTAACGAACTATCTCCAAATCGGTCTTTACGGCAATTCCAGCGGGGCGCCTGGCTCCTTGATCGGCTCGTTTTCCTCGACTCCGAACGAAACGATCGAGTACGGAGGCGGCCAAAGCAAAATGTACTCGTTCAACTACTCAGGCAGCCTTACGCTTGGAACGAACCAGACCTACTGGGTCGTCGTCAGCACGAATCGAGTCGCCAGCGAAAACTCCATTACATGGGCCTTTGCAGCAACAGGAGATGAGGGATCTACCGGTAGCGGATCGATCGCTTACGGCAAGAACGGGTCCGGCTACGACAATTTGCTCCCTGCTGCGACAATGCAATTCACGGACCTTAACTATCCAAACGTTGTCAGCGGCTGGCAAAACGGAAACTCATTCTTCCGGGGTGTGAGCCTCGGCGTCGTCGTCGTCCCCGAGCCCTCCACCTATGCCCTGGGTGCCGTCGGCGTGCTCGTGATGGGGGCCATCGCCCGCCGCAAGAGCCGCAAAACCGGCAAGGTCTGACACCCCGGAACCGGCCCGCCGAACCCCCGAATAGCCCCCCTCAGGACGCCCCCTCAACCCGGGGCGTCCTTTTTCGTGCCATGATCGCCCCCACCGCAGTGGGCCGTAAATGGCCCGAATTCGCGACTTCCCGCCCGAACAGTAAAAACTACCAGCAAGACGCCGAAAACGCCACCACGGGCACGCCAGGGGCCTTAAAAACGATTCGGGAGTGTTATGGTCGTCCCGATATCGCCCATTGGCGCGCCGAACCGCCCCGGGCCCGGCCCTTTTTCGAACCCGAACCGGCAATCCCCGTAAAACGGCCAAATTTTGCGCAGGAGCGATCTGCGGACCCCCGAACGACGAATCTATGCACCCCACCCGTGAAGTCGCGCCAGAAACGAAGCCAGGGCCCTTTACGGGCATCCGGCGAAGTCGGGCCCGGCGTGATTCCGCCCTGACCGGAAACGAGCCGGCCACGCACCCCCGATCACCCGGCCTGTCCGTCCCCGGGGCCCAGACGTCCACGCCCGATCGACCCGCCCCGGATCCGACCGTCGCTCACGCTTCCGGCTCGTCGGGGCCAAGGAACCGGATAAAACCACTTATCCTGCCCCAAACCGGGAAGGGGGCCGGGGGGGTAGGGGGATGGGGGCCGGATCGATCCGATCCCGGTTTCGGCCCGATTGCGACCGGCCATCCTCCTGGCGGGAAAATCCGGCAAACCGTCGCTGACGCTTCCGGCTCGTTCCCGTTCCGGGGCCCGCCCTGGGATCACTTCTTCCGGGCCGACTCTTCCCGGTCGATCAGGTCCCGCAGGTAGCTCTGCCGGATCTGCTCGAGGAACGCCCGCTTGAACTTCGGCGGGCTCTTGTCGTAGCTCTGGCGAATCCGGTCGTCGACCGACGCCAGGGCCGCGGCTTCGGTCTCGATGCGTTCTCCGGGCGACATCGCGTCCCACCGCTCGAAGGCCTTCCGGTCCAGGTCCGCTTCCCGCTGTTTGGCGGCTTTGGCCCGCTGGGCCTCTTCCCGCTCCTGCTGCTTTTTGAGCTTCTCCGCGGTTTCCCGCTTGTCCCGGTCGGCTTTGGATTCGAAGCCGTTGGGCATCGGGTAGTTCTTGCGGATCGCCTCGGCCAGAAACCCGCCGTCGTTTTTGGCGATGCTCCTGGGGGCCGTCTCCTTGCTCCAGTCGAACCGCTCGATCTGCGTTTCGATTCGCTCCGGCGGATAGCTGGCCACCAGCTCGGCCGCCGTGTGTTCCGCGATGCCCCGGGCGATCAACTCCCGCTCCAGGGGAGAGGGTTGGCGAACTTCGTAGGCATCGACTTCGAAGACCTGCACAGCCCCCAGCGAAGGCAGTTCCGGCCTCGATCCGGAACGATCGACGTACAGGGTCCTCGGCCCGCCCTGGCGGGAAAAGGTCCGGTATTCCTCCCGGGCCTTGTCTCCCGGCGTGTAGGTCATGGTCCAGTCGGGTCTACCGTCCGAGTCGAAGAACATTTCGAACTCGACGTTCGCGATATAGCCCGATTTCTTGTGGGGCCCATGGATTTTGTTCATCTGCGAACGGACGTTGTCCCATTCGTCATGCCGGGTCAGAGGGGCGTAGGTGCAAAGTTCCGAGTAATCGAGCTTCGCATGGGGCCGGTCATTCCGGATCGCCGCATACATCCGGTAGCTCAGAATCTCGTAAAGTCTTTGAGATGCAGGGTTAAGTTCTTTCAGATAATCGTAGTCGAGTGGCCTGGTCTGGGCTCCGTCGAGCACCTGCATGAAAATCTCGTTCAGGACGATGTAAACCGAGTTCGCCTTTCGCCCATTGGGCAATTTTTCACCCGTGAACACGACGCTGTAGCGGTTGAAATCGGCTTCGAGGGTTCGTTCCGAGCCGTCGTTGCTCCGGTAGGTGATCTTGGCCGTGATGAAAGCACTGGCATTC
>CAYNRF010000246.1:0-4345 GCA_964399525.1 uncultured Phycisphaeraceae bacterium
GGAGCGGCAACTGCGGCGTGGGCGGGTCTGGCCCCCCCGCCCCCCCACCCCCCCACCCCACCCCCCACCCCCCACCTCAACAGGGCATCCAGGTCAGGATCGTGCACGGGGTTGCTTCCGCGGCTGCAACACACCCCGCCAGAATCCCCGTTTTCAGCGCTGTCAGCGCCGATCGGCACACGACTTGAAGTCGTGCCAGGTCGAAAGATCTTCGTGGGTTCGGATCCCGCCCGCGGTGTTGCTCGGAGTTCGAACGCCCGGCCAGGCACCCCCGAGGGTGTTGGCGAGGTCGGTGGCGGGGTCGGGGGGAGGGTTGGTGGGGAAGGACGTGTTTGGGCGTCCCCTCATTGAGGGGACGCTCTTGACGGAGCTCGGGCGGGCTCTGTTGGGATGGCTCGAGC
The DNA here is from genome assembly GCA_964399525.1 of uncultured Phycisphaeraceae bacterium. Taxonomy (GTDB): domain Bacteria; phylum Planctomycetota; class Phycisphaerae; order Phycisphaerales; family UBA1924; genus UBA6054. Next base: position 402 of record CAYNRF010000246.1, read on the forward strand.
AGGAACGCGGGAACAGCCGTCCGGAACGATGGCCGCCGACCCAGGCATGCCACTGGAACCGGGGAACGATCCGAGAATTCAGAGGATGCGTTCATCCAGATCGCTTGGACGCGTCAACTGCAACGGTTGTTAGGTCGATCCACCCCCGCGGGCGTTGTTGCCCGAGGGAGATTGGCGATGGACCCAGCGACGACCGTTCAGGCTCTGAAGCAGTTCGACTTTGCCAACCTGCGCGAGGGGCTGTCCGCGTGGCCCGGGGTCCGGCCGCAGGACGTGAACGGCGCCACGGCGTGGGTCGAGTCGACCGTGGCGCGGCTGATCAACCTGGTCGAGACGGTGGAGGACCCGTCGGAGATCGCGGTGCTCATCGCGATCAACTACATCGAGCTGAAGACCAGCTGGATCGCCCTGAACACCAAGATCAACTACTCCACGTTCAAGAGAGGATCCTGCGAAACGGCCGATGCGCTCCACGCCTCATCGGTCTCCGCGGTGATCGCGCTGCTCGAGTCGATGCTCAGCGCGCACGACATCGAAACCATTACGGATTTCCTGGCCCAGCCTCTCAACAGAGCGGCGTAAGCACACGTGCATGAAAGGCGTCAGTATGCAGAACCAGATTCACGGACCGTTCGGGAGCTTCAAGCTCCGCCCCAAGTCCCGGTCGGGGCGTCAGCTGACCGGGGAGCCCGGTTCGGACAACCAGGCCCGGGAGAGCATGCGTCACCAGCTCGCCGAGCTGGAATCCGAGCGCCGGCAGCTGCGTGAGCGGTTCGGCTGCGACAGCTTCAACGACGTGACCCGCATGATCGAGAGCCTGGAGGCGCAGTTGAAGGACTTCTACGGACGGCAGGCCGCGGGCAACGCTTCCGACCACGCCCCGCGTTCCGGATCGGCCGCTTCGGTCATCGCCGAGCGTGACGCGTTCCTCGAGGAGATCGGCTGCGAGTCGCTGGAGGGCGCGCTCGCGATGATCAACAGCCTGCGCGACCAGCTCCACCAGCTCTACGCCGAGGGCGAGGCCCGCGCGGCCGAGCAGAACCTCTGCGAGATGTACCAGCAGAAGCAGGCGTTCCACGAGCGATTCGGCTTCTCGGGCGTCGAGGAGACCGCCGCGATGATCTCCAGCATGGAGAGCCAGCTGCGCGACTTCTACTCGCGCCAGGCCGCCTGAAGAACGTCCCGGCGGCGGCCGCCGGCCGCCGCCGCCACTTTTCCCACCGTCGAAACGTTTCTGTCACGTTCACATCTTGCGCCGGGTACGGCGCGGAACCGATTTGGAGTTGATCATGAGCACCACCGCGACCACGTTTGTTCCCACCGAGGTTTTCTCCCGTCTCGGCTCCCTGAGCCAGTCCCAGGCCGACGGCTATGACTTCGGCATCGTCAAAGTCGACAACGCCGGAAAGATCCTGATCTACAACCAGTACGAGGCCGACCTGGCGGGCATCACCGTCGAGTCCGCCATCGGCAAGAACTTCTTCACGCAGATCGCCCCCTGCACCAACAACGGTCTGTTCTTCGGCGCCTTCAAGAAGGGCGTCGCCGCGGGCTCGCTCGACACCACCTTCGCCTACACCTTCACCTACAAGATGAAGCCCACCAACGTCAACATCCACCTGCTGCACGACTCGGCCAGCGGGACCAACTGGGTGTTCGTCAAGACCGCCTGATCGGAACCGGGCCGCCCGGCGTGAGAACGCCCGCGCGGCCCTTGACCACCGCCCGAGAGCCGATCCCGAGAGACCTCCCGATGACGGACGCCCGCGATCAGAGCACCTGGAGAGAACGCGTCCGCCACGGTTTGCGGGGGCGCCCGGCGCCGCTGTTCGTCTTCGAGAACGCCGCCATCCCCGCCGCGTCCGTGTGGACGGGCTCGCGCCTGTGGGTCGAGCACCTGCGGCGGGCCGGGCTGTCCGCGGGCGACAGGCTGGTCCTGGCCCTGCCGCCGTCTCCCGCCTGGCTGATGGTCTTCGCGGCCTGCCTGTGGGAGGGCATCACGGTGGTGCCCGTGGACGCGCGGTCCGCGGATGACCTCGGACGCGCCGCGGACCTGTTCGACGCCAGGCTGGCGGTCGCGACCGACCAGACCGCGGGCGATCGCCCGCACGCGTCGGTCCCCGACCGGCACGGCAGGCCGCCGCTCGGGGCCGGAGCACGCCCCGGCCGCCTGCCGCCTTCCGCGGAGATCTGTCTGATCATGTCCACGAGCGGGACGTCGGGGCGTGCCAGGCACGTCGCGCTGTCGGACCGCAACGTGCAGGCGGTCATCGACTCGCACGCCGCCGAACTGGGTCTGGACGAGGACAGCGTGTGCCTCTCCCTGCTGCCCTGGACGCACGCGTTCGGGCTGATCATCGATCTGCTCACGGCCGTGTTCGCCGGCGCCACCGTCGTCCGTGACCCCGCGGCCGGGCGGCACGCCGACGCGGCGAGCGCCCTCGGGCTGGCGCGGGGCGTGACGCACTGCTGCATGGTGCCCCTGCACGCCGAGAAGTTCGCCGGATCCGACGCCGGCCGCGCGTTCCTGGCGTCCCTGCGGGGCGGCGTGGTCGGCGGAGCGCCCGTGGACGCGTCCCTGGCGGGCGCGCTCGCGCCGACGAGGCTGCGCGTGGGATACGGCCAGACCGAGGCATCCCCCGGCATCACGCTGGGCGCCCCCGGTCTCTGGCACGCCCGGACCATCGGCCGGCCGGTGGGCTGCGAGGTCCGGATCGACGAGCGGTCGCACCTGCTGTGCCGCGGGCCGAACGTCTGCGCGGGCGTCTGGGACGAGCGGCTGGGGGTCGTCCGCGGCGATGCGGGGCGATGGCTCGACACCGGCGACCTGGTCAGCCAGGACCAGACGGGGTGCCTGACGTTCCTGGGACGGGCCGACCAGGCCTTCAAGCTCATCAACGGCCGGCTGGTCAACGCGCCGATGCTCGAGAGCCGGCTCGCGTCGGCCCTGGGCGGCGGCGTCGAGGTCGTGCTCACCACGGCCGACCATCGGACCATCGACGTGCACGTGATCACGGGCGACGACGCCACGCCGGCCAGCCTGGCGCCGCGGACGCCCCGCGTCGCACGCGCCGCCGAGCTCGTGCTCGGCTCGTTGATGGGCCACCTCGGACGCTGGACGGTCGTGGACCGCTGTGACGCGGCCCGGGACGCCAAGGGACAGATCAACCGCGCGCTGCTCGGCACGGCAGCGCCCGCCAACCGCCTCGCCCACGCGGCGTGATCGGGGAGACGCATGCAGTCAGCCATACTCGAATCGGTGATGGGTCCGGACACCTCCGCCCGCGGGCAGCACGGACCGGGCTTCCGGCTCGGGGCCCGCGCCCGCCTGACGTCCGAGCAGATCGAGCGACTGGCCGGCGATCCGGGCGTGCCACTGTACTTCGGCGACGACGCGCTCAGCGCGATGCGATCGTCGCGCGACGCGCTGCACCGGTGCGTGCAGCGGGGCGACCCGGTGTACGGCCTGACGACCGGGTACGGGCCGCACGTGTGCTACGCCGCGTCGGGCGACCCCAACGAGCAGGGCGACGGTCTGATCGCGCACCTGGGCGCCGGCTGGGGCGAGCCGATCCCGGCGGAGATCGTGCGGGCCATGATGCTGCTCAGGCTCCAGACGCTGGCCCAGGGCCGGTCCGGGATCGATCCGGAAGCCGCGGAGACGCTGCTGGCGGTGTACAACGCGGGCATCGCGCCGGCCGTGCCGTGCGTGGGGTCGGTGGGCGCTTCCGGGGATCTGATCCCGATGGCCCACGTGGCTCGCGTCATCACGGGCGTGGGCGAGGTGCTGGGCGAGGGCGGGACGCGCCCGGCCCGCGAGGCGCTGGCCGAGGCGGGCATCGCGCCGCGCCGCCTGTCGGGGCGCGACGCGCTCTCGATCGTCAACGGCACGAGCTTCATGACGGCGCACGCCGCGCTGACCATCGCCCGGGCCGAGCGGCTGG
>CAYNRF010000247.1:0-4320 GCA_964399525.1 uncultured Phycisphaeraceae bacterium
AGAAGCTCGGCGAGATCGCGGAGAAATACCTGCGCAAGGGCAGCGAGGTCTATCTCGAGGGCCAGCTCGAAACCCGCAAGTGGCAGGACCAGTCGGGCCAGGACCGCTACACGACAGAGATCGTGCTGCGGAACTTCCGTGGCGAGCTCGCCCTGGTGGGTGGCCGCCCCGGCGGCGGAGCGTCCGAGATGGGGGAGCCACCCGAGACTGGGGGCGGCTTTGGCGGCGGGCGGTCCTCGGGCTCGGGTGAGCGCGGGGGCGGCGGCTGGGACCGCGGCGGCGGCGGCGGAGGGCGGCCCGCCAGCGGCGGCGGTGGCCGGGCGCCGGCCAAGTCCGACCTGGACGACGACATCCCGTTCTGACGGCGGCGGCTTCGCCGCGGCGGTGCGCGGCGAAGCCTGTCTCGCCGGCCAGCAGCCGGCGCAGCATCCTGTTCAGACGCCGATGATGCCCGGGTCCAAGGACCCGCCATTGTTGCCGAGCACGGTGACGGTGAACTCCTCGTAGCTCGGCACGTCCGTCGGCAGCGGCGACTGGTCGCCGTCACCGTCGTCCGAGTTGATGCGGAAGCCGAGCACGATGTCCTCTGCCGCAACCTGTTCCAGCGTTGCGATGCGATTGATGCGCATCTTGTCGTTGGAGTCGAAGTCGAGCGGGTCGAGCGCGACATAAAGGAAGTCGAACTCCGTGCCCGGCTCCACTTGCAGCGTATGGGCACCGGTGGTGCTGGTCAGGTCCACCGTGATCGAGCCGCTCGCGACGACGACGCCGCCTTCGACCGCCTCCCAGAGGATGTCGCCTTCGCCGATGCCGCCGCCGACGCCCTCCACATCGAATTCGATCCCGGTGACGTTCCCCACGGAGCCGGTGACGTCGATCACCAGGGCCTCGAGCCGCTCGATGTTGCCGTTGCCGATACCGATGCCGCCGGCATTGTTCGGATTGATGTCGTCGGCCTGGGTGGTCAGCATGGGATCGGTGAAGGAGGCGAAGATCCCGATCGGGGCGGTCGTGTCGGTGAAGAAGCCGCCGTTGAAGCCGATGTTCTCAACCACGGGGTATTCCTGCGGCCCACCGGCGCCAAGAGCCGAGAAGTCGAGGTCGTTGATGACGATGGGCGGATCCTGGAACATCGTCAGCGTGTAGGAACCCAGGTCGGTGCCGGCATCCGGATCGAAGGTGATCTCGTAAAAGGTATCGCCCTCGCTGTCCGTCCCGCGCACCGCCTCGTTGCCGTTGGCGTCGGTGAAGATCGCGGAGGTCACTGTGCGCCCGTCGATCAGCGTGAACTCATCCGGGATGCCGACGACGTCGAGCACCTGGCCATCGGCCCCCGGGATCAGGGTGAAGCTGTCCGTGGCCGTGGCGCCCAGCGCGTAGGCGACGGTGGTGTTGTCCACGTCGTTCCCGGTGCCGCCCGCATTCGGCAGCGTCACGAGGAAGTTGATGTCGTCGATCACCTCGACGGAGACCGTCAGCGCCTCGGAGAAGCCGCCATGCTCGTCCACCACATAGACGGTGAAGTCGTCGAAGATGCCGCCATTGTGGCCCTGGATCGGGTCATGATCGGCGTTGTCGGTCAGCGTGTAGCGGACCGTGTCGGCATCCACGAATTCCAGCGTGCCATAGAGGCCGACCAGCGTCGCCAGCGAGCCGCCCGTCGTGCCCGCCACGAACGGCGTGTCGCTGGCGTCGATGTCGTCGATGGTGACGTCGATCAGCTGCACGGTCGTGGTCGTGCCGTCGCCGCTGCCGTTCGCGAGCCCGGCCTCGTACACCGTCGCCACGCCCGGCGAGACCCCGGTCGGGTTGTCGTTGGCGCCGGTGATCTCGATCACGACGGTGGCCTGGTCGCTCGCGCCGTGGCCGTCATAGGCGATGTAGTCGAAGGCGACATAAGCCACGTCGCCGACGCCGAGGCTCTCGAATTCCCCGTTCGGGTCGTAGTCGAAGGTCCCGTCGCTGTCGAAGTCCACCAGCAGGCCGGTCGCGCCCGCGATCGGGTTGCCGAACTCGTCCACACTGCGCAGCGCGGAGCCGATCGGATCCACCAGCTCGGCCGCGATCAGCGGCGCGTCGTCCGCATCGGTGTCGTTGCCGAGCACCGAGGCCAGGGAGACCGTGCCGGCATCCTCATCCACGCTGTAGCTGTCGTCCACCGCATCCGGCGTCAGGTTCGTCGGCAGGACGGTGATTCGCACCACTGCCGTGTCGCTGCCACCGTTGCCGTCCGAGACGGTGTACTCGAAGGTATCGATGCCGAAGAAACCGGCGGCCGCTTCATAGACCAGCTCGCCGGCCACGAGCGTGACGGTGCCGCCTTCCTTGGTGACGATGCTCAGGCCGTCCCCGGCGTCGTTGTCGCTGCCGCCGGCCGGGCCGGCTTCGTCGGCGATGTCGGACAGCGCGACCACCGAGAGCACGTCGGGCGTCGGCCAGACATCCACATCCGTGTCGTTGGCGAGCACGGCGACGGAGATGCTGCTGTCGCTTCCCTGGTCGAAGAGACCGCTGTCGTCCGACGCAAGCGGGTTGTCGTTCACGCCGGTGATGGCAATCCGCACCGTGGCGGTGTCGCTGGTCTGCCCGTCGCTCGCCGCGTAGGTGAACGTGTCGTAGATCACCGCGCCGACGGCGAGGGAATCGAACCCGTTCGGCAACTCGGCGTCGCCGCCGTCATCGACGGAGAGCGTGTCGCCGCTGAGCCACAGTTTGCCATGGTATCGCGCATCATAGACGAAGCTGCCGTTGGTCTTGATGTCGAAGAGGGGGTTGCGCGGGACGGTGACGGCCCGAGCCGCCAGCCCGTCATTGTCCGCGTCGGTGTCGTTGACCAGAACCCCCGTGCCGGGCGTGACCCTCAGAATGGCATCTTCCAGGACGGCATAGGTCAGGTCGTCATTGGCGACCGGAGTGGCCATGGTTTTCCTCCCTCGTTGAGACTACCGAAGCTGAAGCGTTCAGGTCTCGGGCGCGGCGATGCGCCAGCCGCGACAATGAGGGGTTCCCAAATTGACAAGTTTGCTCGCGCAAGACGAACGCATAATTTTGTTACGCGACAAACTAGCCTGCTGATCAGACCCTCAGTGTCGCAATAATCAGGCTCAGTCTTCTCGCGCGCTTATTCAACTCATAAAGGCGTGTAGCCGTACGTTCGTATGGCTCCCGAATTATCCTGCGCGTACTCCTCTGGTATTTTTCTCGCATAATGCTCTTGCAGACGTTGCGCCGGCGGGTGTGCCTCGCGGAGTTGCACGCCGCCCCGCCGCCCTGCCGACACGTGTCGCCTTCGGCGGAAGGCGCGTGCCGGCGACCTCCGCCACCCGACGGAAGGCGCCGCGGCGCGCACTGCAGCGGTTCTGATTTGTTCTTGCGCCCCCGGGGGCCTATATCCGGCGCAGGCTGTAGCCAGCGCCGCCGCACTCCCGGCCGGCCGGCACCCTTCCGCGCCGGCCCGGAATTGCCTAATCCACACCGGGCCGAGCCAGGCTTATCCCGGCCACCCATGAGGATCCTGCGTTGAGCGATACGTCACCTCCGCCCGGCGACCCGAATGGGGGGGCGCCCTCCGACATCGCGCCCGTCGGTCTCGAGGACGAGATGCGGCGGTCCTACCTCGACTACGCGATGTCGGTGATCGTCTCGCGCGCGCTGCCGGATGCGCGGGACGGGCTGAAGCCGGTGCACCGGCGCATCCTGTTCGCGATGCACGAGGCCGGCTACACGCATGACAAGCCGCACCGGAAATCGGCTCGCGTAGTCGGCGATGTCATGGGCAAGTACCACCCGCATGGCGATAGCGCGATCTACGACGCGATGGTGCGCATGGCGCAGCCCTTCGCGATGCGCGTGCCGCTGATCGACGGGCAGGGCAATTTCGGCTCGATGGATGGCGATGCGCCGGCGGCGATGCGCTACACGGAGGTGCGCCTGGCGCGCTCCGCCGCCGCGCTGCTGGAAGCCATCGAGGAGGACACGGTCGATTTCGTCGCGAACTACGACGAATCGGCCGAGGAGCCGCGCGTGCTGCCGGCCGCCTATCCGAACCTGCTGGTCAACGGCGCCGGCGGCATCGCCGTCGGCATGGCGACCAACATCCCGACCCACAATCCGGGCGAGGTGATCGACGCGACCCTGAAGCTGATCGAGGAGCCGGACACCCCGCTCGTTGACCTCATGCGGATCATCCCCGGCCCGGACTTCCCGACCGGCGGCCTGATCCTCGGCCGCGCCGGCATCCGCAGCGCCTTCGAGACGGGCCGCGGATCCATCCCACTGCGCGCCAAGGCCGCGATCGATGAGATGCGCGGCGGGCGGTCC
>CAYNRF010000248.1:0-4311 GCA_964399525.1 uncultured Phycisphaeraceae bacterium
ATCTTCCCTATTTTCGGTGTATATGCTCAGCAAACCTGACTCTGTCAATCTATATAAGGACGCTACATGCTACACTAACTGCTACCCGCCACCGGCCAACCGCTACCACCCCTCCCCCCGATACCGCTCCCCCAACGCCCCCAACACATGTGGCCACTGCGCGCCCTGCGCCCGCACCGAGGACCGGATCACATGCAGCCCCTCAAACCCATGCACCCGGTCATCCTCCGCAATCACCTGTTCCACATGCTCAAAATCATGGGCGAACACATCTTCCCCCAGGAAAGCGTATACCCCCGCCATCGTCGCCGCCGGTTGCGCCGTCAGCTCCTCATAGCGCACAAAATGCAACTTCTCCCGATGCCCCCGCGCCAGCGCATCACGCAGCGCATTGTACGCCGAGCCGATGGGCTGGTCCGCCCGCACCCACAGATCGCAGCGCCCCTGCAACGTCGCAAACGCCTCCGGCGCCTCCCGTTGCTGCATGGGGATGCCCACCGCCAGCGTGCGCCGGTACACCTTCTCGAAGCTGGCCACCACATCCCGCATATCCCGCACACAACAGAGGATCTTCACCCGCTCATCGCCCAACAGCGCCGCCAGCATCTCAATATAGTTCGGCCACGCCCGCGACTTGTCGAAGACCACCGGCCTGTCCACAAAGTCATAGAACCCAAACAGCGCCCCCCGCAGCGCCCCTAACTGCGCCGCCCGGCTCGCCGCTGACGGCATCGCCCGAAACGCCGCCACCTGGTCCCATCCATCCCGCACCCCGCGCAGCACCTCCACCAACCCCGACGTCCCCGACGCGTAGAAGCGCGGATTCTGCATCAACAGATTACACAACAACGTCGAGCCGCTGCGCGGTAGCCCCGCAATGAAGTAGATCGTTTTCATGTTCATGTCGCCAACAGGAACTTGTACACCGTCCCACCCAGGTTCACCGGCAGAAAGTGCGTAGTTGACGGCGTCCCCGCCGTGGGCGTAAAGGTGGTGAAGTGGGCGAAACCGTTCGTATTGTTCCAACCAATCTTCACACTGTTGGCCGTTGGGTTTTGCACATTCGACCCGAACGCCACACCATTCGCCGCCGTCGCCCGCGCACCAATGCCAATCGCCACAGCTTGCGCCGCCAGCGCCCTCGCATCGGCGCCAATCGCAAGCCCTTCCTCATGAGTCACATTTGCAGAAAAACCAATCGCTATTGCCCCATACTGCCGCGCATACGCCTCAGATCCAATCGCAATCGACTGCCCCACGTAAGCACCGGCTTTACCAATCGCCACACCACCAAGCCCCGTCGTCAGCCCACGGCCAATCGCCACCGAATATTGACCGTACGCTTTAGATCCCGCGCCAATCGCAACGCTATACTCGCCGCTGGCCAGGGTAAAATATTCCGCAGCAAACCGGTTTGCACCCACTGCCGTCGCCGCATACCCCGACGAGCGCACGTTATACCCAATCGCCACCGCCCCAGCCCCCGAAGCCACAAACGCCGGATCTGCATGCCCCGTCTGCAAATCCACCGCCTTCGCCCCACGTGCATCCCCGCCGAAGTCCCCACCAATCAGCGCCGTCCCCACCATCCGCACCGCGCCGGCCACATCCTCCCACGCCGCACCCCCCGCCCCATCCGCGGTGAGCACCTGCCCATCGCTGGCATTCTCGCTCCCAATCTCCCGCGCCTCGATGGCGCGATCACCCAGTTCCAGATCGTCAAAGTTCGTCTTACCCATGATCGCCTCCAAGGAAAAAGCAGATAGCAGGTAGCAGTTAGCGGTTAGCAGTTAGGACAGAGGGTGACGTCGGACGTTGACGACTAACGGCCAACATCCGACCGCTGCGATCTGCCCTAACTGCTAACTGCTAGCTGCTAACCGCTACGCCAAAATCGCCGTCACATCCTGCCCAGCCGTCGCCAACACCACCGTCAACCCAAACTGCAAATACACCGGATACACCGGACTCCACTCAAACGGCGCACAGTTGGCAGGCAAATGAATCGTCGCCAGCACCTTCCCCGCCGCCGCCGTATTGTCATAAAGGATCACATCTTGCGCCGTCGCATCACTGCTCGAAAGCAGCAACGAGGCCAGTTGCAGCCCGCTCCCCTGCGCGAGGACATGCGCGCCTACCCCCTGCGCACGTTCCGCAAACGCCGCCCGCAGATTCAGCGGTGAGCTACCCACTTCCCAACTCACCACACTCCCACCCTGCACACTCGTAATCAGCACATCCGCCGCCGCATACATCTCAGCCAGCGAAAACGCCAGGCTACGCACCGGCACCCCCAACCGGGTGAGGTACAGTAACGCCGTCCCACGGAAGTTGCCCATGTACAGCCCCGCCCGCGTCGCCAGCGCCACCACATCGCCCCACACCGGCAGCATGTCATACACCGGCAGCAGCAACTCAAAGCTGGGGTGCATGTCCCATCGTTCCCACGTCACCCCACCGTCCCGTGTGGCGCGGCACAGATCATCACCGCCCACCATCCACACCCCGCCCTGTTGAAGTTCCACCGTCCGCACCGGCATCGCCGCCCCCAGCGCCGCCGAGCGGTCAGCCCAGAACGCACCCGCCGTACTGCTATAAGCACAGGTGACCGTAGGCGACCCATTCCCGCCCACCACCATCACATCGGCCACCCCATCACACGCAATGTCCAGAATCGCATCACTACCAAAGCCCACCAGGGGCGAAAGATCATTCCACGTCGAGGGCGCAACGAACTGGTGCAGCTCCCCACCATCACACCCCACATAGAGGACCACCCCGCCCACCGTCGCCAGCGCATTGACCGTCATCGTCACACCCGAAACCGCCGTCAGGCTGAGCCAGCTTGCCCCATCGTCCACCGACACCGCCAGCCAGCCCCCGCCCAGGCCATTGTCCCCGCCAATCCACCACGTCGAGCCAGCTTGCACCATGGCGCGCACATCGCCCGTCGCATCCGGCGGCAGCGTAGCCGACAGATCGGCCCACATCTGCTCACCCACCTTGCGCCACAAATACGCCCGCGCGCCATCACCCCCACCAACCAGGACAACCCCGCTGTTCGTATTCATGGCCACCGCATACAGCACACAGCCAGGAGGAGGCGCAACCGCCGTCTTCCACGAAAACGGATTGACGAGAGACTTGTCCAGCCCCACCGCCACGCGCCGATCCACCGCCGCCTGCCCCTGAGCCGCCCGTAGCACATTCTGATTCATTCCAACCCCATCCTCGACCAATCCACCCGCACCGAAGCCACACCCACCGCCAGCAGCCGGTTCATCACTTCGCGCCACTTATTCCACGAGCGCCGTTCCTGTTCGCCCAGCATACTGAGGACGATGCTCGTTTCGTTCGGCGTCACCGACTCATCCGCCGTCAGTTCGGCATGACAGCGAAACTCTACAAACGCCATCAGCGCTTCAAAGTGCGCTTCCGGCACCGTCACCATGTCATCATCCGCGCCCACGTCCGGCACATGGTGCAGCCCCTGGTAGAGGACAAGCGCACTCTCCCCCGTGGCCACCGTCTCAGCAAACACAATCACGCCGGCGTCACCGTCCGCTGTCGCGTCCACATCGTCCGCAGCCCCAGGCCGCAGCGCGTACGCCGCCCCACCCGCGCCGAAGTAGCCCGACCACTCCTCCACCCGATCCAAAAAGCGCGGCGGATCTTCGCCGACTGGGTATTCCACCGCCACCACGCCAAAGAACCCATGGCCGCCCGGCAGCGCGTAAGACTGCGTCCCCGTCGTCAGCGTCAACACATGCCGCCACTGGCGCGGAAACTCAGCCGAATACGCCCGGATCGCATCGGCAATAAACCGATCCAAATCATCATCCGACCAATCCGCCGCCGACCGCACGAACGTCCGCACCTGAGCGCGCAGCCCCGCCAGTGTCATCGCCATAATTACCTCCAAGCGATTAGCAGATAGCAGTTAGCAGATAGCAGATAGCAGTTAGCAGATAGCAGTTAGCAGTTAGGGCAGAAGGGATGTTCGACGTTGGCGGCCAATGCCCGACCGCTGCGATCTCCCCTAACTGCCAACTGCTACCCGCTAGCTGCTTCCCGGCACCGCCTGCCGGATCTCCTTCAGCGCAGCCGGGCCGATGCCGTTCACTTTGCGCAACTCCTCATCACTCGCAGCCGCAACCTTGGCCACAGAATCAAAACCACCTCCCCGCAGCGCCTTCGCCAGCCGGTCATCGAAAAGACCGTCCAGCTCGTCAGTATCCGGCGCAAGCTGCGTCACCACCTTCGCTCCTTCCACGCTGGGCGCAGAGGGCGCACCCGCCGAGATCTGCGCAA
>CAYNRF010000249.1:0-4221 GCA_964399525.1 uncultured Phycisphaeraceae bacterium
GGTGGGGCGGGGGGGGTCGCCGGCGGCGGTGTCGATGAAAAGGCCGGCGAGGAAGGCGGTGACGACGGCGATGACGGGGCGGGCCAGGGCGAAGACGGGGCCGAAGAGGGCCCAGGTGACGGGGATGGATTCCTCGCCGGTCTGGGGGGTGGAGATGGCGAAGGCGGCGGTGGCGCCTTTGCCGGCGCCCTGGCGGCGGAGGCCGGCGGCGACGGGGATGACGGAACAGGAACACAGGGGCATGGGGATGCCCAGGAGGCTGGCCTTGGCGATGGGGGCGAGGCCGCGGCCGCCGAGGTGCTTGATGAACCAGGCGCGGGGGACGAAGGCGTGGACGAGCCCGGCGAGGGCGAGGCCGAGGACGAGCCAGAGGCCGGACTCGAGCAGGATGTGCCAGAGTTCGGACCAGAAGCGGCTGAGAAAGACGGAAACCGCGTCCATGACGGAGTCTAGGGCGAAGGCGCGGGAGCGCCCGCTATGATCCCGCCGCCCTCGTCCCGCCGATCCGGCGGGGCGGGGAAAAGCACCCGGACGAGCCGCCTCGGAGCCGACCATGCCGTACACGCTCAAGCCCGATCAGGGCATCACCCCCGATTCGGACAACCTGAACTACCTGGGCGAGCACGTGGACACCGGGGACCGGTGGGTGCTCAACTTCGGGCCGCAGCACCCGGCGACGCACACGACCCTGCGGCTGGTGCTCGAGCTGGACGGCGAGCGGATCGCGCGGTGCACGCCGCACATCGGGTATCTGCACTCGGGGTTCGAGAAGCTGGGCGAGCACCTGGATTACAACCAGTACGTGACGATCGTGAGCCGGATGAACTATCTGAGCCCGATCGCCAACGACATCTGCTGGCACCACGCGGTGGAGAAGCTGTTCGGGATCGAGATCACGCCCAAGTGCAAGGTGCTGCGGACGATCATGGCGGAGCTGGCGCGGATCCAGGACCACCTGCTGTGCGTGGGGGCGGCGGGGCTGGACATCGGGGCGTTCACGGCGTTCCTGTACTCGTTCAATCCGCGGGAAAAGATCTACGATATCGTGGACTACATCTCGGGGCAGCGGTTCCACCCGGACTGGACGCGGGTGGGCGGGCTGATGAAGCCGATCCCGGACGAGGAAGTCTTCAGGCGGATGGTCAAGTCGTTCATCCACGACGACCTGCCGCAGGCGGTCAAGGACGTGGAGGGGCTGGTGACGCGGAACCGGATCTTCATGGACCGGACGCAGGGCATCGGCGTGTTCACCAAGGACGAGGCGATCGCGTGGTCGCTGTCCGGGCCGATGGCGCGCGGGTCGGGCGTGCGCCGCGACCTGCGCAAGGACGAGCCGTACCTGTGCTACCAGGACAACTGGGACGGGCAGGGGGCCGAGGCGGTCAAGTTCAGCGTGCCGCTGGCGTACGACGGTGACGCGTACTGCCGGTTCCTGGTGCGGGTGGAGGAGATCAAGCAGTCGATGAAGATCATCGACCAGCTGATCGACAACATCCCGGACGGGCCGATCGACGCGTTCGCGGACTCGAAGATGGTCAAGCCGGACAAGAAGGACGTGTACGGCTCGATCGAGGGGCTGATCCAGCACTTCGAGCTGATCATGACCAACCGCGGGTGGGAGCCGCCGATCGCCGAGGCGTACGGCGCCAACGAGACGGCCAACGGGGAGCTGGGCTACTTCATCGTGTCGGACGGGAGCAAGTGCCCGTTCCGCGTGAAGACGCGGCCGCCGAGCTTCATCAACTACCAGGTGGCGGCGAAGATGATCGAGGGGCACCTGCTCAGCGACATCGTGGCGGTGATCGGGTCGATCAACGTGGTGGCGGCCGAGCTGGACCGGTAAGTCGCCGGACCGGGCGGTCGGGAGCCGCCCCGGGCCTCCCGGGGACCGTGCCGGGCCCCCGGGGGACGGCGTGGCCCGGGTTTGCCGGGTTTTTGGTGTGATCCGGGCGGATCTCGTGGTATGGTGGGGGCCGAGGGGGATGGGGCGCGGCCGCCGTCCTGCTGTTCCGTGGGCTGTTCCGTGGGCTCCTGCGGGATGTCCCGTGCTCTGACCTGCCAAGACCGGAGATCGACCGATGCGTGTGTTCCCGCTTGTGATCCTGCTGATCGCCGCCCCCGCCACCCTCGCCACCCAGGCCAGCGCCCAGTGGCGCAAGCTGACGGTGGCGGCCCACATGAACGACTCGGTGCTGCCGCTGTCGAGCCTGGGCCCGGTGCCCAACGGGACCTGGGACTTCGCGTCGGCCGCGGGGTCGTTCGTCTTCAGCACGACGCAGGGGCCGGTGGAGGTGACGGACACCACGATCCGCTTCGCGGTGGCGGACCACGAGTTCAGCGTGACGACGATGGTGGGCGTGCGCGGGCCGGAGCGGTTCGAGCTGGATCCGACCAACAGCAGCGCGAGCATCGTGTACAACGCGACCAACGACAGCCTGGCGTTCAGCCTCACGGGCGAGGGGGCGGAGCCGGTGCAGCTGACCTTCACCATCGTGGACCCGGCGGGCGACTTCAACCTGGGCATGACGAACATGCCGACGACGGGGTACGTGGCCAACGGCAGCGTGTTCAGCGTGCTCAACGCCAGCGGCGACGCCTTCCAGGCGATCTACCTGCGTCCCAACAACGTGTTCGCGGTGGGCGCGGTGCAGTACTCGGCGGGGGCGACGAGCGCCCCGGCCCCGCGTCCGTGCTCGCCGGCCGATCTGGCGGCGCCGTTCGGGATCCTCAACTTCTTCGACCTGACGGCGTTCCTGGACCTGCTCAAGCAGCCCTGCCCGTAAGGCGGGTCAGCCGGCGACCCAGCCGGTGGCGGCGTAGTAGAGCGGGATTCCAAGGGTGATGTTGAACGGGAAGGTCAGCCCCAGGGCCATCGGCACGTAGAGCCCCGCGTTGGCCTCCGGGATGGCCATGCGCATGGCGGCCGGGACGGCGATGTAGGAGGCGCTGGCGGCGAGGATCAGGAAGAGGAACCCGTCCGCGCGGGGCATGCCCAGGGCCGAGACGATCAGCAGGCCGGCCAGGGCATTGATCAGCGGCACGGCGATGGACACGAACACCGCGGTGCGTTTCGAGCCGGTCAGGTGACGCAGCTCGCGGCTGGCGGTCAGGCCCGAGTCGAGCAGGAACAGCACCAGCACGCCGTCGAACAGGTCCCTGCTGAACGGCTCGAGCGACTGCCAGCCCTTGTTGCCGGTCATCGCGCCCACGACGATCGAGCCGAGCAGGAGGAAGACGGGCCCGGAGACGACCGCCTCGTGGACGAGATGGGCGAGCTCGCCGCGGCGCTCGGTGAAGAGCAGCCGGGCGGAAGAGCCGGCGTCGAGTGCGCGGAAGAGCAGGACGGCGGTGATGATCGCGGGGGCCTCCATGAGCGCCAGCGCGGCGACGAGGTGGCCGCCGAACTCGATCCCCTGGTTCTCGAGGAACTTCTGGGCGGTGATGAAGGTGACGACGGAGACCGATCCGTAGGCCCCCGCGGCAGCGCAGGCGTCGGCGGTGGCGAACTTGGCGGCCCGCAGAAGGGGGACGACGTAGAGGGGGACCAGCGCGGAGAGGGCCACGGCCATGACCAGCGGCAGGACGGTCTCCTGGCTCAGGCCGGCGGACCGCAGCGCGACGCCCCCTTTGAACCCGATGGCCCACAGCAGGTACAGGCTGAACAGGCGCGACAGCTCCCGCGGGATCTCTAGGTCCGAACGCACGGCGGTGGCGAGCATCCCCAGGAAGAAGAACAGGATGGGCGGGCTGAGCAGGTTGTCGAGCAGCGGACCGGCGTTCATGCAGGCGAGCATACCCGGGCGGTCGCGGGCCCGGTCCGGGGCGGGGGTTCGCCCCGCGCAGGACCGGCGCGGGTCTAGACTCGGCCATGACGACCAACGCATGGCGCGGGACGGTGCTGGCGGGCGTGATTGCCTGCGGTCTGTGGGGCTGCTCGATCACGCCGACCTACGAGGTCCGGGTGATCAACGAGTCCGGCATGACCGTGGACGCGGCGATCATGAACACCAGCAACCTGGCCCGGCCCGAGGCGCTGGCGCGGGCGAGGCTGGCGCCCAACACCGAGGCGGTGCTCGGGCCCGTCGAGGCCCCGCCGCTGGACCCGATCGAGCTGCAGGTCGCCCGGCCCGAGGACATGGGCGTGATGGCCCGGCGGCACAAGCTGTCGCGGGGAACCTGGAAGGCGTCGGTGGCCGGCTCGGGCGTCGAGTCCTGGGAGCC
>CAYNRF010000250.1:0-4158 GCA_964399525.1 uncultured Phycisphaeraceae bacterium
TGAGCAGGTCGCTTCCCAGGCCCTCGTAGTAGCCCGCGATCAGGCCGATCGGCACGCCAATCACCACCGCGACGGCGATGGCGGTCACGGCGATGGTGATGGTGATGCGGGCGCCGTAGAGCAGGCGCGAATAGATGTCGCTGCCCATCCGGTCCGTGCCGAGCCAGTTCTCCGGCCCGGGCGGGCTCAGCCGCCGCGCGGTGTGGAATTCCGTCACGTCGCCCGGATGGGTGGACAGGATCGGCGCCAGGATCGCCGCCAGCACCAGCAGCAGGATCAGGATCAGCCCGACCAGCGCGGCGCGGTCCTCGGCCAGCTTTCGCAGGATGCGGCCCATCAGCGCGTCTCCCGCGGATCCATCAGGCCCTGCAGGATGTCCACCAGCAGGTTCACCACGATGAACATCGCGCCCGCGATCAGCGTGAATCCCATCACCGCGTTGTAGTCCGAGCTGAGGATGGAGTTGACCGCGAACAGGCCGAGGCCCGGCCAGTCGAACACCGCCTCCACCACCACCGCGCCGGCCAGCAGCAGGCCGAAGATCAGGCCGATCTGCGTCACGGTGCCGATCAGCGCGTTGCGCAGCACGTATTTCCACACGATCAGCCGGCGCGGATAGCCCATCGCCGTCTCATACAGCACGTAGTTGGACTGCAGCGCGTTCAGCACGCCCGCGCGGGTGAAGCGCACGATGGTCGCGGTCGCCGGCAGCGCGAGCGTCGCGACCGGCAGGATCATGTGGCGCAGCGCATCCACCAGGATCTCCGGGTCCTGCCAGATCAGCGCATCGATCGTGTAGAATCCCGTGATCGGCTCCGGCCCCCACCCTTCCACGCGCCCGTGCAGCGGCGTCACGCCCAGCCGCATCGAGAAGAACAGCTGCAGCAGGATGGCGAACCAGAAGCTGGCGATGGCGAGCCCCGCGATCGTCACCACCCGCAGCCCGTGGTCCAGCCAGGAATTGCGCTTCAGCGCGCTGACGACGCCGAGCGGGATGCCGATCACGCTCGCCACGATGATCGCCGCGATGGCGAGTTCGAGCGTCGCCGGCAGCCGGCTCAGCAGGTCCTCGGCCACCGGGCGGCCGGTATAGATGCTCCGCCCCATGTCGCCCTGCACGATCGAGACCAGGTAGTGCCAGAACTGGATGTGCAGCGGCCGGTCGAGGCCGAGGCGTTCGCGGATGATCGCGATCGTCTCCGGCGTGGCGTTCTCACCGGCGACGAAGGCCGCGGGGTCCGCCGGGATCACGTGCGAGATGAAGAACACGATCGCCAGCAGGCCGATGATGGTCGGCACGAACCACGCGAGGCGGCCGAGAACGAGGACGAGAATCTTCACGGGACGGCGGTCTCCGCCGCCCCGTGCGCAGCCGCAGCCCTCACGTGATGCTGAGCCAGCGCATCTCCTGCCCGTCGCCGATCGGGCAGAACCGCACGCCTTTCACGTTCTTCCGGAACGGGCCATACCACTTCGTGTTGTGGATGAAGAGCGCCGCGGCGTCCTCGCTGGTGATGCGGGCGACCTGCTCATACAGCGGGGCGCGCTTCGCCTGGTCTGCCTGCGCCAGGGCCTGCGCCAGCAGCCGGTCCACTTCCGGGTTGCTGTAGTAGCTGGCGTTGCCGCCGCGGTGCCGGTTTGTGGCCAGCAACTCGCCCGCCCAGTTGTGCGGATCGGCGTAGTAGGTGCTGCGCCACAGGAACAGCATGTCGTACATCTGCTCCGGGTCGCGCATCTTGTTCGACACCACCGGCCAGGGCTCGTTCACCAGGCGGCTCTGGATGCCGGCGCGCGTCAGGCCGTTCTGCAGCAGGGCCGCGGCCTGCATGGACTGCTCGTAGCCCACCATGCCGGCGACGACGATCTCGCGCATCGGCGCCTGCACGCGCTGCAGGTACCACTTCGCCTTGTCGATGTCGAAATTGTAGCCGGCGACATCCTTCGGCGCGCCCCACATCGGGTTCGGGATCACATGCGTGTTCCGCACCACCGAGCCGGAGAGGATGTTGTTGATCCAGCCATCGTAGTCGAAGCAGTGGCAGATCGCCTTGCGGAAGTTGATGTCCGTGAAGGGCGGGCGCTTGTGGTGCATGGTGGCGTAGAACAGTCTCGTGGACTCCGCGTCCATGACGTTCATGTTCGGATCGCCCTGCAGCCGCGTGATCTGGTCCTGCGGCATGTAGGGGTCGGTGCCCTGGAAATCGCCGCGGATCAGGCCGAGCACGCGGCTGTTCACTTCCGCCACGTAGCGGAAGTCGATCTCCGCCAGCCCGGCGGCGCCCTTGAAATGCCCGTCGAAGCGCTGCGCGAGGAAGCCGCGCGCGGGATCGAAGCGCCGCAGGACATAGGAACCGGAGCCCGCGTCGTTTCGCGAGATCCATTCCTGGCCCCAGTCGCCGTTGCGCTCGTTGCGCTTCACCAGCGCGCTGTTCACCACATAGATGTCGTGCGTGGTGGCGGCGAAGATCGCCGACGCTTCCTTCAGGTTGAACTCCACCGTGTGGCGGTCCCGCGCCTTGGTGGAGCCGGGCTCCACCAGCGTGGCGAAGAGCGGGTAGGCGCCCTTCTTCACCGCCAGGATGCGCTCCATCGAGTAGACGACGTCCTCGGCGGTCAGGTCGGTGCCGTCGTGGAATTTCACGCCCTGGCGCAGCTTGAAGACGTATTGCTTCCCGTCCTCGGAGACGGTGAAGCTCTCGGCCAGCCAGGGTTCGAGCTTCGGCGGGTTGTCCAGCCAGCGCAGCAGCCCGTCATACAGGTTCAGGCGATAGGCCACGCGGCCGACGTCGAAGGTGGCGTGCGGGTCCATCGTGTCGTAGGCGCTGCCATTGGCGAAGGCGATGCGCCCGCCGCGCCCCTGCGCCACCGCCCCCTGCGGCATGCCGACGGCGCCGAGTGCCGCGCCCGCCGCGCCCGCACGCAACAGATCGCGCCGCCGCGTGCCGGCGGCGGTCGCCATTCCGGATTGTTCGCCCATCGCGTCCGCCTCCTTGCTTTCTGTCGACTTCGCCATGCTGGGCATCCGTGCGAAGCTGCGTCAAGCCGCCGCGGAGCGGTCGCGTCTCGCCGCTTCGATCGGGCTGCGCTAGTCTTGCGCGTGCGACGGCGCCCGATACCGTGTCTGCAGGCAACGCAGAAGGATACAGGCCGATGCGCTTCGACCAGCGGAAGGTCGTCATCACCGGGGCAGCCGGCGTCTATGGCCGCGCGCTGGCCGAGGCCTTCTGCGCCGAAGGCGCGATGCTGGTGCTGACCGACCGTGACCCCGCCGCGCTTGGCGCCGCCGCGGCATCCTTGCCGGCCGCACGCGTCACGCTGCATCCGGCCGACCTGCGCGACGATGCCGCGCTGGATGGCCTGGTCGCCGCCGCCGTGCAGGGGGGCGCGCCGCATGTCCTGGTGAACAATGCCGGCCTCTATCCCTTCATCCCGCTGATGGAGGCGACGCCTGCTGAATACGACCGCATCATGGACGTGAACCTGCGCGCGCCCTTCCGGCTGATGCAGGGCATCGGCCGCGCGATGGGGGCCGTCGGGCGCGGCTCCATCGTCAATGTCACCTCCTCGGCGGCGGACGTGATCCGCGGCAACGGCGTGCCCTACGGTGCCTCGAAATGCGCGCTGGAATACCTGACGCGCGCCTTCGCGATCGAACTCGGCCCGAACGGCGTGCGCGTGAATTCCGCCCGTCCCGGCTTCGCCGAGGGCAGCGCCGAGGTGACGATGCCGGAGGGCTACGCCACCGCCATCCGCGCGCGGTCCCTGCTGCCGCATGTGAACCGGCCGGCGGATTTCGCGGCGGCGATCCTGTTCCTCTGCTCGGACGAGGCGGCCTTCATCACCGGCTCGGTGCTCGATGCCGGCGGCGGCGGGCACATCAACCGGCGCGACGGCGCCTCCACCCGCGCGCGGAGCTGAGGCCGCCTACAGCCCCGGCGAGCGGCTGGCCGGGATCGCCTCTGGCTCGGTGCAGGTATTTGGCGAGGCGCGGCAGGCCGAGGCGGCCGCGCGGTGTGCCTGCTCGGCCGTGCAGGCGGCCAGCAGCAGCGCCACCAGCAGGACCGCCGCGCGCCGCATCCGCTGAACAGGTCGCTGACGCTGCTTTCCTCGCTGATGCGCTTCATCGCCTCCGCGATCAGCGCCGCGATGGTCAGCTGC
>CAYNRF010000251.1:0-4093 GCA_964399525.1 uncultured Phycisphaeraceae bacterium
CGTCGACAAGCTCCCACCACTTCGCCGCCACAGGCTGGTCGCTCGCAACCCCATCACGCGCAGGCGCCCGAAGCGCATCCACCGCGGGCGCATCGACCACAGGCGCAGCGTCAGGCCCGACCTTGCACGACGGCAGCGCGAGCAACAACGACGCCAACGCACCGCCGCACGCAGAAACACGCGCGGCGCGCAACCATCCATCATGACGCCTTGAGCGAGGCATCGACCCATCGTACGAAAGTTCGGAGGCAGTCACAGCGCGCCACCAAACCCGCCGACCGCGCCCAGCGTTCGGCGGACTTCGGCTCCAACGCTCGTCCACCTCATCGCGCATCGAAGTCCAGCCGCCCCGGAGCTCCGGCGCGCGTGCCCGCTGCTTCCTTTCGCCTCGACGGTCCGTGCACCTTCAACGGCCTCGCGCCCACCACTTCCAATGGCCGACTTGCCGCAGCCCCATCATCACCCGAGGCCCTTCAAGCCGAACACGAACGACGCGAAAGCCCACTGCTGAACACGACTACAACAAACTAGCAGTTAAGCGAGGATGCCCGCATGCACGACGCGACCACCCGATCGGGGCGCTACCGACAGTGATGACACACCTACCGCAACATCACTCCGACCGTGTTCCGCGGAAACTCAAGAACAGGCGGCTACGCGCAGTTCTTCACCCGAAAGTCGCACGAGTGGATCTCCATTGCGCCGCGACGAGGTAGACTCCTACGGCCGGCGTCGGCTGTGCGGAACCGCAAAGTCAACTGTTAGGCGGCACATTCACACTCGCCGTACACTCCTCCCATGCTCGTCAAGGAACTACTCTCGAAGCTCGATCTTGGCAATTCCGTTGCTGAGTTTGATTCAGACCTCCAAAGCTACTTCGTGGAGACGCAAAGCTTCCGTGCTCTGGTCAAAGGCGACGTAGACATCATCGCGGGAGACAAAGGAACCGGAAAGACTGCGCTCTACCGCGTTCTGCGTGAGCGTTATCGCGAGTTCCCGGACCTAGCTCAGATCGAGATGATTCCAGCATTTAATCCTGCCGGCAACCCTGTCTTTCAGCGACTGGGTCAAATGCCAACGCTGACGGAAGGTCAGTACACAACGATATGGAAGAGCTACTTCCTGTCGCTTGTCGGCAACTGGCTTTTGGAGATTGTCGGCGGACTCGACACCGAACACCTCAAGAAGCTTGACCAGATTCTGACCCGCATAGGTTTACGCTCAGCCGACGACAAGGCCCAAACGGTCTTCTCGAAGCTTCTCAATTTGGTAAACCGGCTGCTGAGCCCGAAATCTGCAGAACTTGGTATCTCGATTACTGAGGCAGGCCTGCCCATCTTGATTCCGAAGATCGATTTTGGGGACGAACCCGCCAAGCCGTCCGATGTGCTAGTGGAGGTCATTCAGCACGAAGAAGCTCTCGCCGTATTGAACTCGTGCTTGGCTGAACTTGGCCTAAGCGTTTGGGTCGTTCTCGATCGCCTCGATGAGGCATTCCAGGGATTCCCTGCAGTTGAACGACCAGCTCTGCGCGCCCTGCTCAGAACCTACCTTGACATGCTGGAGTTTGACTACATTAAGCTCAAGCTCTTCGTGCGCAAGGATCTGTTTCGCAAGGTGGTTCACGGCGGCTTTGTGAATCTCACTCATGTCAATGCGAAGCGCCTCGACATCGTTTGGGACGAGGAGGACTTAAAGGCCCTCCTCTGTAGTCGCGTTCGGCGCGACGAAGACTTTATGTCGGCGTTTGGCACTCAGTACAGGACAGACGACGAGATCTTCGCATTGCTTTTTCCTCCCCAGGTGGACGCAGGACCGAGAAAGCCGACCACGTGGGCTTGGATGATGTCTCGCATTCGTGATGGCAATGGAACGCATCCGCCGAGAAACCTAGTAGATCTCGCCAAGAAGGCGCAGGAGTCTCAGCAGCGCGCGGAGGAACGTTCACCGCGCGAGTTCTCCCCGGGGACGACACTCATTGATTCAGATGCCATTCGCAAAGCGTTGCAGCGCCTCAGCGAAGACCGGGTGAACGACACGCTCCTCGCGGAGGCGGCTGAACTTGCGCCGCTGGTCGAGCGATTCCGGGATGGCAAGGCAGAGCACAACGCAGCAACTCTTGCTGCCCTACTCCGCGTTCCTGTTGCAGATGTACGTACCACGGCGAAGCCATTGATCGAGATGGGCTTCCTCGAGGAAATCGGCGAGTCATTCAAGATCCCGATGCTCTATCGCGACGGGCTGAACATTACTCAAGGAAAGGCATTCGCTCCTGATGCTCACGCCGCCGAAGAGTGACGCCTAACCCCTCGCTCAAGCTAACCCGATACAGCAGGCTTTGTAAGCCTGCCTCCGCGGGCAGCTTAGCTCGAACGTTACAGGAGGAGCGCAATGGGAATACTTGACCTATTTTCAAAACGCGAGCGTAGAGCACGCGGGGAAGTGCCCGATGTCTACGTGTACGACAAGCTACCGGAGAAACTGCGCGTCCAGATCGTACACATCGTCAAGGACGCCTTTGGTCAAGATCGCTACAGCTCGGACTATGCTGCGAAGGCCTACGAGTTCGTGAAGCAGTCTCTCTGCCGGGAATACGGCCGCTTCGAGCTGATCGAGTATCCGAAATCGGATGAGCATTCGGTCTTCAACTTCTTCTTGCAAGAGGAATCTGCTGAGCGCGCTCTCGACGTTGTGGAGCTTTGCTTCCAGTTCATCAACGTGAACATACGAAACGAATACGAGTATACGAGCCACACCGACCGGAAGCTCGAGCCAGATCACGCGGTTGCAGAGCTCAACGCGCGATTTAAGGAGCATGGCGTCGGTTACCAGTTTGAGTCGAACAGTATCATTCGCGTCGACTCAGAGTTCCTGCATTCCGAGGCTGTCAAACCAGCTCTTGCTGTCCTGCGTCAAGCAGGGTTCGAGGGTGCCAATGAAGAGTTCTTGCATGCTCACGAACATTACCGCCACGGTCGGTACAAGGAGTGCATTGTTGATGCACTGAAAGCGTTCGAGAGCACCATGAAAGCAATCTGCAAGCTACGTGGCTGGCCAAATCAACCTGGAGACACCGCGAAGACGCTGATCGCCACCTGCTTGGGCAACGGACTTCTTCCACAGTACTTTGAGACGCAGTTTTCCTCACTCAGGTCTCTTCTTGAGAGTGGAGTTCCGGCCGTACGAAACAAGAACGGCGGGCACGGCCAGGGCGCTGAGCCAGTTGTGGTCCCTGAGTACTTGGCACGCTACGCGCTCAATCTAACCGCCACAACTGTCCTCTTCTTCGTCGAAGCGAACGCGGCGAAAAAGTGACGCCCGACCATCCCATCGAGCGGATCTGCCTTCGGCGAACCGCCTATGTCAAACTTCACGCGATCCCCAACTCGCCGGTCGCTCGAGGCCGGTAGGCGCGCCCACCGCCATGCCGAACGACCCCGCTGGCTGGGATGAGGGCGAATCCCTCCGAGGCGCTCGCGTCGTCACCGCTCGG
Organism: uncultured Phycisphaeraceae bacterium; assembly: GCA_964399525.1. GTDB lineage: Bacteria > Planctomycetota > Phycisphaerae > Phycisphaerales > UBA1924 > UBA6054. The sequence continues at coordinate 3,494 of CAYNRF010000251.1, forward strand.
GGCGCGCCGATTCATCGCGCTGCGGCCGCGGCCGCAAGGAAGTAACCTAGTGGCTTACCGAGGCCGCCGCGCGTGGCTGACGGGCCTGCGTTGGCAGGTTTCGGCGGGCCACACAAGGCGAATGCGAATGGCGAAGAAGATCAACAAGTCGGCACGCGAATCGAGCACGGCGAACATTGGCTTTGAGGCAAAGCTGTGGTTGGCGGCTGACAAGCTCCGCGGCACCATGGATGCCGCTGAGTACAAGCATGTCGTGCTTGGGCTCCTCTTCCTCAAGTACATCTCGGATGCGTTTGACGAACTCCATCAGAAGCTTGTCGAGAGCGATGATGACCCCGAGGATCGGGACCAGTATGTGGCGGGTGGCGTCTTCTGGGTGCCCGCGTCTGCGCGCTGGTCGGCCCTGCAGGCGAAGGCGAAGCAGCCGACGATCGGCAGGCTGATCGACGACGCCATGGTCGCGATCGAGAAGGACAACCCGCGGCTGAAGGGTGTGCTGCCGAAGGACTACGCGCGGCCTGCGATCGACAAGCAGCGGCTCGGCGAGCTGATCGACCTCCTCGCGTCGATCGGCCTTGGCGGCGAGGCGCATCGCGGGCG
>CAYNRF010000252.1:0-4038 GCA_964399525.1 uncultured Phycisphaeraceae bacterium
CCAACCCCCACAAACCCAAATCCCCCCGCGGCTACAAGTCCCGCCCCAAACCCAAAAGCCGCTGACCCACAAACACCCGCAAGAATTCTTCCGGACTATTAGACGAATTTAGAGTTTCACTTTGCCCTCGATGATCTTTCGGATTTATCATGTTTGAAGCAGGTTCTCAGCGGTAGGTGATGAAAGCGTGCTTGGACTTGATTCCAAACTCTCTTTCAATGGCTACTCGCGCGAGTTCGCGAATCACCGGCAGGTCCTCGGATAGGCGAATCAAGTCGGTCGGCTCATCGGGATTTACGACATTTTCTCGATCAAACGCATGAGCAACAGCGCAACGACCAGAGACATAAAGATATCTAGCAACATCCGGTTCGATTTGTTGAATCGCTACTATCCGTGCTGCTGCCTGTGTCTCGGTGACATATCGAAGGTTGTCTCTGATCCATTGCATCTGATCATTTCCACCATTTTTGATGATGTTTATGACTTTAAAGAAACCGAGAAACTGGTATGGAGTAAGATTAACCGATAGCCCTTCGCGATAGAGTGCGAGGGCCAGCTTCGCACTTGGATTCGCCGGGTCTGGCAAGTCGCGATATTGTCCTGCTCTGACCGTTCCCAATGGCCCCTTGCCAATATTGAGCGGAGCGGTACACCAGTTCCCGAAAGTCGTTACCGCCCCAGCCTGCTGCTCCCAAGCGAGTGCACTGAGAAGTTCAAGGATCAGCTTGTCAGCGTCGACTTGCGTGAACCCCGGCTCTGTCTTTACCCGGATCATGCACGCGAGCGTGTCCGATCCGGGCAGAAGATGGAACTCTCTACCGCGAAAGATCACCACTTGCTCTTTGGCGGGCCAAGCAATCTGTGTTTCGATGCCGACCGTGCGATACCCTTTTGTGGGAGGTGTGGACATACTCGATTATTGCACAGAGGGTGAACTCCGGAACTTACCCGCCACAACGCATGGATTGACTGCTTTGATCGCGACGATCACCCATTAATTGAAGTATCAATTTGGGCTGTTAAAAGCAATCAAGATGAATGCCAGTATCCATATCACAGCAAATCGCAAAGTCCAAATTCTTGCCGTCAGCCTCCTAATAGGCGATTTTGCTACCTTCATCGACGCTGCGGACAACAAGAAAGGCACGCAGAATCCAGCTGATCCTACCGCCGCTGCGGCCAACGATTCACGAAAAGACCAAGGCCGGACACCAACAAACTGATCGTAAAAATCGCTGTACCCAGGCATTACAATTATAAAAAGTCCACACGAGTTAGAAGCCAGAAAAAGAAATGCCAACACTCTTAGTGTATAAAAAAATATAAGCCTAGGTACAGATTCTTCGCCTTGCACGACAGAGTTTCTGTCTTGGCCATCCTCCGTCGATATGGGTGGCTCAACGGGAGTCTCTACGATCTCTGAAACCATTGCATTACCACTCGCACTCTGACGGGATCCTGACGAAGATCTCCCGGGGAAAATCGCAATGATTCCAATAACTGCTAGACCAATCAGCAGCGGTACTGTCGTTCTAGCCCAATCAATGCGGGGCGCACTAATCGCAAGTCTGTCAAGACTCCAATACTCCGGAAGCTGCAGTTCTGCGTTTAAAGTTGGCTTGACTGGAGGCGTCCCGATAAAAGATCGACCGGCATCCAAAATGGCATTGAACGGACGCGATGTCGTGCTCTTGGCTTCCATAGTCCATGCGGGGAAAAGAAGACCAACGGCTACAACAGCGATGGCGATGACAAGGAGCCATCTGGAACGACGCGACAAGCCTTTTGAAGTTGTATCTCGCGGACTCATCGGCCAAACCCTCGCGTCGCGTCAGCATCGAGCTGCGGGACAAAGGTACCACCACGATGGGAGTTTGTCGCCGAGAGAGGGCAGATTCCTCACCTGATCTAACCAGCATCGATCCCATCTAGGCAGAACTGCCCAACCGAATCCTCCCCCTCCCCGTCCCCGAATCCCTCCCCTGTGGGGCGGCGGAATACAACCGCCCCCCCGACCGTCTATACATACCGGCTTCCCGCGATCCGACGCGTCGCCGTGTTTTCCCCCATGCCGCCCCCCAGAAAGGGCCATATGCGCACGCTCATCGCCATCCCCGTCTTCAACGAGGCCCCCACCGTCGAGCAGGTGCTCCGCACCGTCCACTCCTACCACCCCCACATCCTCGTCATCGACGACGGCTCCTCCGACGCCACCCCGGACATCCTCGACCGCCTCCGCCCCGAGCTGCGCTTCGACCTGATCCGCCACGAGGCCAACGCCGGCTACGGCCGCGCCATGCGCGAAGCCTTCGCCCGCGCCCACCGCGACGGCTACGACTGGGTCATCACCATGGACTGCGACGAGCAGCACGAGCCCGCCTCCATCCCGGCCTTCCTTGAGGCCGCCGCCAGGGACGACCTCGACATCGTCTCCGGCTCGCGTTATATGGACGCCCGCTTCGCCGCCGACCGCCCGCCGGAAGACCGCCGCGCCATCAACGCCACCCTGACCAAGGAGATCAACGAGCGCCTGGGCCTGTCGCTGACCGATTCCTTCTGCGGCTTCAAGGCCCACCGCGTCTCCGCCATGCGCCGCCTGCATCTGACCGACGACGGCTACGCCTTCCCCATGCAGCTCTGGGCCGAGGCCGCCGGCAAGGGCCTGCGCATCGGCGAGATCCCCGTGCGCCTGATCTACAAGGACCTCAACCGCACCTTCGGCAACGGCCTGGACATCCCCACCGCCCGCCTGCATCACTACCGCGAGGTGCTCAACGCCGCCATCGCCCGCAACTGCCAGCCCGCCTGCTGCCGCGGATCCCGGTGTGACGCCTGATCGACCGACCATCACGCTCCGCCCGGACCCCGTCCAGTGGCGGGGCGCGATCCGCCAGGCCGTGATCCCCGCTCCGAACGCCGACGACCGCCGCGCCCTCGCGCTGCCCACCGACCGCCCGATCGTGATGTCCGGCCACCAGCCCACGATGTGGCACGCCGGCATCCTCGCCAAACTGCTCGCCGCCGCCGAACTCGCCCGCGCCACCGGCGCGCACGCCGCGTGGATCGTCCCCGACATGGACGAGGTGGACCCCACCACCACCCGCGTGCCGCAGGGCCGGGGCGACCAGGTCCGCCAGCGCTTCGTCCGCATCCTCACCGGCGACCCGCCCGGCCCGGGCGTCCCCGCCGGAGCGCTTGCGCCGCGTGATCCGACTCCCGCCGACCCGGATATGCCCGGCTTCGCCGACGCCCTCCGCGCCTTCCGCGATGCACCAAGCATGGCCATGCAGGTCGGCCGCGCGGTGGTGCGCACCGCCTGCGAACGCTTCGGCCTGCCCGAGCCGACCGTAATCAGCGCCTCCGACCTGCGCCGCACCGGCGCCTGGTCCGAACTGCTCCGCGCGATGGCCGACGATCCCCGTGGCTGCGTGGAGGCCTACAACGCCGCCGCCCGCGCGCACCCGGAGGCCGAAGTCCGCGAGCTGGGCGTCGAAAAGTCCCGCGTCGAACTGCCGCTCTGGCGCGTCCGCCCCGACCTGCCCCGCATGGCCGTGTTCAGCGACCAGCTCGCCTCGATCCCGCCGGAGCAACTGCGCCCCCGCGCCCTCGCCATGACGGCCCTCGTGCGCGCCGCGCTGGCCGACCTCTTCATCCACGGCCTCGGCGGCGAGCGCTACGACCGCGTCACCGACCAGTGGCTGTCCGACTGGGCCCACGCGCCGCACTGGACGCTGGCCCCCACGGCCGCCGCCAGCGCCGACGCCCGCCCCGACCTGGGCCTCGATATCGCCGACCTGCCCGACCCGATCCACGCCAGTTGGCTGGCCCACCACGCCCGCCACAACCCCGCCCTGCTCGGCGACACGCAGGCCGCCCGCACCAAATCCGACATCGTGGACCTCATCCGCGCCTTGAAGGAAGAGGGCAAAGACCCCGCCCCGGCCTTCGCCGAGCTGCAGTCCTTCCTCCGCCAGCACCGCGACCGCCACGCCCGCCGCCTGACCGAACTCGACGCCGCCGCCGACCGCGCCGAAC
>CAYNRF010000253.1:0-3999 GCA_964399525.1 uncultured Phycisphaeraceae bacterium
GTCCGAGAACTCCGGCCCGCCGCGGCCGGGGGTCAGGCTCGCCGACAGTCGGGCCGCGGCGTGGCGGACGATCCGCGGGACGTCCTCGCGGCGCTCCCGCAGCGGGGGCAGGTGGATGTGGCTGCCGTTGATCCGAAAGTAGAGGTCCTGGCGGAAGGAGCCCTCGTCCACCATTTTCTTCAGGTCCCGGTTGGTCGCGCTGACGAAGCGGACATCCGTGCGGCGGACCTCGTTGGACCCCACGCGGACCACCTCGCCGGATTCGAGCACGCGCAGGAGCTTGGCCTGCATGGTCAGGGGCATGTCGCCGATCTCGTCGAGGAACAGCGTGCCGTGGTTGGCGTACTCGAAGACGCCCTCGCGGTCCTTCTCGGCCCCGGTGAACGCGCCGCGGACATGGCCGAAGAGCTGGTCTTCCAGCAGGCTCTCCGCCTGGCCGGCGCAGTTCATGGTCACGTACCGCTTGTCCCGCCGGGGCGAGTTGGCGTGGACGGCCCGGGCGATGAGTTCCTTGCCCGTGCCGGACTCGCCGGTGATCAGCACCGGGATGGTCGAGTTGGCCACGGTCCTGACGGTGTTGAGGATGCGGCGCATGGCCTCGGACCCGGCCACGATGCCCTCGAACCCGTCGTGCTGGACCAGGTCCTTGAGTTCGCCCGATTCGGCCCGCACCACCGCGGCCTCGGCCGCCCGGTTGACGACCGAGCGGAACACCGCCAGATCCAGCGGCTTTTCCACGAAGTCGAAGGCGCCGTGCTTGAACGCGTTGCGGGCGGTGGGCACGTCGCCGTGGGCGGTGACCATGATGGTCTCGGCGTCGGGCTGGAGCCGGGCGGCCAGGTCCAGCACCCGCATGCCGGCGTCGGCCCCCTCGGCATCGGTCCCCTCCTGGCCCGCGCTGGCGGGCATCCGCAGGTCGGTGACGATCACGTCGAACGCCCCCCCGCGGAGCTCCTCGGCGGCTTCGGCGACGGACCCGACGATGGTGCACACGTGGCCCGGCCGGCGCAGGGCCTCGGCCATCACGTCGGCGTGCTCGGGCTCGTCCTCGACGATCAGGACCTGGGCGGTGACTTGGGCCGGGGGCTTGGACATGGGCGGCTCAAGCGTATCCGCGTGACCCGGCCCCCAGCCCCACCGCCGCCCGGCGCATGGCGGCCACGGCGATCGCCAGGGCATCGGCCACGTCGGCGGGTTTGGGGGTGGCTTCCAGGTTGAAGAGCTGGCGGACGGACTCCTGGACCTGGGCCTTGTCGGCCCGGCCGGAGCCGGTCAGCGACTTCTTCACCTCGGCGGGCTTGAGTTCGAGGATCTGCACGCCGGCCTGGCGGGCGGCCAGCAGGATCACGCCGCGGGCGTGGGCCATCTTGATGGCGGTCTCGGGGTGGGCGTAGTGGGCGAAGAGGCCCTCGATGGCGATGGCGTGCGGCTTGAGCCGCTCGATCAGGTCGCGGACATCGCGGTCGAGTTCGACCAGACGGTCGGCGACGGGGGGGACGGGGCCGGAGCCGGTGACCAGGCGGATGGCGCCCGCTTCGAGGATGGCGGGGCGGATCTCGTCGCCGGTGACGCAGCCGTAGCCGGTGATGCGCAGGCCGGGATCGAAGCCGAGGACGGGCATGGGGGGAGTGTATCAGACATGCTCGAAGACCGGGAGGTTCTCATTCATATTGGCTGCATTCCTGCTTGAGATCATTGAGCAGAAAAATCGGATCCACCACGATCCCCTGACCGGAAGGAATCATCATCACTGCGACCGACTTTGCTTGATCTGCGAGGATCGGGAGATCGTGTTCCATGAATCGCTCAAGCCCGACTTCTTCGATCTCAAAGCCTTCATCAGGCCACAGATGGTCAATGCATCCTTGTGCAAACCTTGCGTGACTCCAGACGGGCAAACACACCGATCCATGGTCATCACCAACGAGCATCCATCCATTGTTCTGAAGCACATACACCCGATTCCAGTCAGCAACTCGTTTGACGAAGTATGAGTATCGCTCCGGAGCGTTCAACGCCAAGATAGCCGCATATTCCTGGTCGCGCATCACTGATGACCATGCTGGAACAGATAGTGCTCCATCACATGCACGACCGTCTTGGCCGTGATGTCGCACTCGATGTTCACCCCGTCACCCGGCTCGAGATCCCGCAGCGTCGTCCGCTCCAGCGTCTCGGGGATCAGAGCCACCTCGAACCACGGCTGGCCCTCGCCCATCCCCCCCACCGCCGCCAGGGTCAGGCTCACGCCGTCGACCGTGATCGAGCCTTTGGGGATGAGGTAGCGGCCGAACTCGGCGGGCACGCGGACGCGGGTGCGCCAGCCGTCGGCGGTGTCCACGCGGTCGACCGTCCCCACGGTGTCGACATGGCCCTGGACGATGTGGCCGTCGAGCCGGTCGCCGATGCGGGCGGCGGCCTCCAGGTTCACCCGCCGGCCCGGTGTCCATGACCCCAGCGTGGTCCTCGACAGCGTCTCGGGGATGGCGTCGAAGCAGTACCGACCCCCGGCCTGCTCCGGCGGGGTGGTCAGGGTCAGGCAGCAGCCCGAGCAGGCGATGGAATCGCCCGGGCCGGGGCGGACGTCCCACGGGCCCGGTTCGATGACGATGCGACGGCCCGCGGGGGTGGGGTCGGTGGCGACCACGGTGCCGATGGCTCGGATGATGCCGGTGAACATGCCGGATGGTTGGCGCGGGCGGGCCGCCGGGCCGGGGCCGGGGCCCGGGAACCGGGGGCGTGCGCGGCGCGAACCTCGGCGGTCGGGCGGGCAGGCCGCCCGGGCCATCGTCTATACTGCCCACCCGCCCCCCTCTCCCCCCTTCCCCCTTTTCCGAACCGCCATCCGCCCCTCCGCCCGGAGATCCGCCCGATGCCGACCCTCCCGCCCCGTTCCGCCCGCGCGATGCGAGCCCTGTCCGCCCTGGCCCTGCTGGCCGCGGCCGCCGGCCTGACCGCCTGCTCGTCCGGATCGCCCGCGCCGCGCGGCGGCACCCGCCTGGCCGAGCCGCAGCAGGTCGACTTCGACGCGTGGACGGGCGTGGGCTACCGCTGGGAATGGACCAGCAGCCCACCCCTGACGGCCCGGGGTCAGATCGAGTTCGCCGAGGCCTTCGAGGACCTGATCATTGTTCAGGACACCGGCGCCATGGTCAGCGTGCTCGAATCGGCCACGGGACGGGTCCGCTGGAACAAGCAGGTCGCCGAGACCAACACCCGCTTCCACGGCCTGACCCGGCGCGACGGCGCGATCGTGGTCACCAACGAGACCGAACTGTTCGAGTTCGACCTGACCACCGGCAACACGCTGGACCGCACGCCCGTCAACGGCATCGCGACCACCCGTCCGGTGTTCTTCGGCCCGCTGGCCATCATCGGCACCGCCGAAGGGCGCCTGGTGGCGATCGACACCCGCTACGACATCCGTGCCTGGGAATACCAGCTCGACGGGCAGATCGAGACCGACCCGCTTGCCGTCGATGACGACCGTGTGGCGGGCATCAGCACGCTCGGAGACCTGCGCATCCTCGAGGTCGGCCCCAGCAGCGCACGGGGCCTGGCCACGATGCGCATCTCGGGCGACTCGAGCGAACTGATGGTCACGGACGGTTTCTACCTGTTCGTGGCGTCCCTCGATCAGTCCGTCTACGGCTACGACACCGACGACGGCACCCGCCTGTGGCGCCTGCGGTCTTCGGCCCCCGTCACCGTCCAGCCGGTGCTCCTCGACGGCGTGGTGTACACCGCGACCGCCGACACCGGCATGGTCGCCATCGACGGCGTGTCCGGCGAGACGCTGTGGACCAACCGCGACTTCGGCGGCTGGGTGGTGACCACCAGCCGGGGCGACCTGATGGTCTGGACGGGGCGCGAGCTGCTCCGCGTTGACGCCGCCCGGGGCGACGTGATCAGCCGGGCCGCGCTGCCGGGCATGTCCGGCCTGCGGGCCGACCGCCCGGAGGACGGCAACATCTACGCGATCGCCGCCGACGGCTCGGT
>CAYNRF010000254.1:0-3988 GCA_964399525.1 uncultured Phycisphaeraceae bacterium
CGACGCCGAGTACGAGGTCAAGGACGACAACAAGTAATCCTTGACGGATCAGGGACTTTGGACGCCCGGGGTAAGATGCCCCGGGTGTTTTTTTTGGAGCGCGTCGGGGATCAGGGGTTGTGGATTGGGGCGAGGTGGAGGAGGGATGCGGATGGTTGCGGGGATGGATGGCTGCCGCGGGGGATGGGCGTGTTGTGTCATGGGTGAAGATGGAGAGGTTGTGTTCTCGTTGGTGGAGCGCTTGGGTGCGATCGATGCGGGCTGCGGGCTGTGCTGTGTGGACATGCCCATCGGGCTGGCGGAGCGGGGGGTGCGGGCGGCGGATGTGGCGGCCAAGCGGGTGCTGGGGCGGTGGAACGCGCGGGTGTTTCTGACGCCGGCGCGGGGCGTGTTCGCGTGCGTGGACTATCCGGCGGCCAACGCCCTGTCCCGTGAACGGACGGGCAAGGGGTTGTCGAAGCAGATGTGGCACATCATGCCCAAGATCCGCGAGGTGGATGACGCGCTGCGGGACGAGCCGCGGCTGCGCGGCGTGGTGCGGGAGTGCCACCCGGAGATCTGTTTCTGGGGTTTGGGCGGCGAGGTGATCGGCGCGAACAAGAAGACGCCGGAGGGTTTCGCGGCGCGGTTGGCGGTGCTGGAGCGGTTCGTGCCCGGGACGGCCGATCGTGTCGGCGATGCGCTGCGGGCGTTGCCCAAGGGGGCGGCGCAGGCGGATGATGTCGTCGATGCGCTGGTGTGCGCCGTCACCGCGGCGGGAGTGTGGGACGGGACACTCCGCACGCTGCCGGAGTCGCCCGAGCGCGATGGGTGTGGCTTGGCGATGGAGATGGTGTACCGGGACGGAGCGGCGGCGGGGGCGTCCGTCAGGGGGCCAGTTCCCTGAGTTTGGCGATCAGGGCGTCGATGTCGTCGGGGTCGTCGTAGCGATAGAGGCCGACCACGCGTCGGTCGGGGCCGACGAGGATCAGGCGGGTGGGGTGGTCGATGTTGCGGACTCCGTCGGGGGTCAGGGATTCGTCTCCGATCTCGAACTTGAGTCCGTCGCGGACGATGGAGGCCACGACGGCGGGGTCGCCCGTGGCGAACTTCCAGCGCTCGGGGTCGACGCCGTAGTCGTTGGCGTATCGGTTGATGATGGCGGGGGTGTCGTTCTCGCCGTCGATGGAGATGGACATGAAGCGGGCGTTGGTGCCGGCGGTTTCGTTCTGCACGCGGACCATGGCGCTGGTCATGCCGGGGCACCAGAGCGGGCAGGAGGTGAAGAAGAAGTCGAGGACGGTGTGGCAGCCGTCGAGGGCGGCGTGGGTGATCGGCTCGCCGTTTCGATCGATGAGGTCGAACTCGGGAACGTAGAACTCGGCGTACGGGTTGTCGGGCAGGGTGACCACGCCGCGTTCGGGCAGGGTGCCGGCGGGCGGGGTGGCGGAGACCAGCAGGAACATGGTGATGCCGACGGCGAGCAGCGCGAGCACCAGGGTGAGAACCAGCATGTGGGGGCGCATGGGTGTCTCCGGAAAGGCACGTTCGTCAGTTCGAAACCGGGGCTGGATGGATTCTGTTCCGGCGCGCGGGCGGGCTGTGGCCGGTGCGGGCGTGCCGGCCGATGGTGGCGCAGCCGGCAGAGAGGCCGGCCGCGGCGAAGGCGAGCGTCACGGTCCAGGCGAGGGCCGCACTGGACGAAGGCTCCATTCCGAGCGCATGCCGCATGGCCTCGTGGCACCAGGTCAGCGGGTTGAGTCGCGCGATGGCGCCGAGCCAGGGCGAGGCGGTCTCGATCGGGAACACCGCTCCGCTGAGCAGCCACATGGGCATGAGCAGGGCGTTCATCACGCCGTGGTAGCCCTGGGTGGAATCGACACGCCAGGCGAGCATGAGGCCGAAGCCGATCAGGGCGGCGCCCACGCAGGCCAACGCTCCCAGTGCGGCCAGCAGACCGAAGATCGTGACTGGATGGCCGATCGCGGGCAGGGTGAGCAGGACGATGGCTCCTTGGAGGGTGGCGGCCAGCGTGCCGGCGGCGACCTTCGACAGGGCGATGGACGAGCGCGGGGCGGGTGAGACCAGGGCGGCACGGAGAAAGCCGTCGGCGCGGTCCTGGATAAGTGAGATCGCGCCGAAGATGGAGGCGAACAGCACGGTCATGCTGGCGATGCCGGGCACGAGGAAGGCGCGGAGCCCGGCGTCGACGCCGAGGTTGGCCGAGCCGGCGAAGCCCGCGGCCAGGAAGATCCAGATCATCGCGGGCGTGGCGACGGCGGCGACGATCCGTGTGGGCTGGCGGATCTGGCGGAGCATCTCCCGTTTGAAGAGCGCGGCGAAAGCGTTCATGGCGCGGCCCCGACGGCGGCTGGTTCGGCGGTGTGCCAGAGATAGGCGTCTTCGAGCGTGGGTGCGGCGATGCGCACAGACACGTACCCGGTCGGGCAGGTATCGAGCAGGGACGAATCGGCGTTGGGGATGATGGCTCCGCCGGACCACCAACGGGCCCGGGGCGCTGGGTTGTCCAGCCAGGCGCGGACGGGAGCGGGGTCGGCGCCGGGGAGCAGATCCACGCGGGCGACGCGGCGCCCGATGGGCTGGCGGAGTTCCTCCGGCGACGCGTCGGCGATCAGGCGCCCCTCGCGGAGCAGCACGACGCGGTCGGCGCGCTCGGCTTCGTCGCCCAGGTGCGTGGCGGCAAGGATCGTCAGGTGCTCGGCACGCCGGATGGCATCGAGGGTGGACCAGAAGCGGGCGCGGGCGTCGATGTCGAGCCCGGAGGTCGGCTCGTCGAGGATGAGCAGGGTGGGGCGTCCCATCAACGCGCGGGCGAGGTCGGCGCGGCGGCGCTGGCCGCCGGAGAGGCGGGCGCAGCGGGTGCTCAGGATGTCGGACAGGCCGATGCGCTGGGTGAGTTGGTCAAGGCGTTCAGCGGAGGCAGCACGGGATTGAGCGCACAGGGCCGCGGCGAGCATCAGGTTTTCGCGCACGGTCAGCAGGTCGTCGATCGCGGGGGTCTGGAAGACGACGCCGAGCCCGCGGCGGTCAGCGGGGGCGATGACCTGTCCGGAGGCGGGTTGGTGCAGGCCGACCAGGACGCGCATCAGGGTGGACTTGCCGGAACCATTCGGTCCGAGCAGGGCGACGAGCTGGCGGTCGGCGTCGAGGCTGACATCGCTCAGGGCCGGGCGGGTGGAGGACGGGTAGGTGGCGGTGATGTTTCGCAGGTCGAGGACGGGCATCAGAAGATCGTTCGGATGAGGGCCTCGGCGACCATGACCATGAGCACGACGGGGAGGTGGATGATGGAGGCGAGGAACACGGCGCGGGCGGCCTTCTCGCTGGGCTGCAACGCGACCTTCATGCCCAGCGCGACCATGGGCAGGCCGAGCAGGACGCAGGCGGCGATGGTGGGCCAGCCGAGCAGGTCGGGCGCCGTGAAGACGACGCCCGCGCTGACCGGGATGAGCAGCAGCGAGGAGGCGACGATGATCCAGGCGGTCAGTTTGCCGGTGGGATCGATGGCGGGCAGCATGCGGAAACCGCCTTGCTCGTAGTCGCGCCGGCACATCCAGGCGATGGCCAGAAAGTGCGGGATCTGCCAGACCATCATCAGGAAGAACAGGGCCAGCCCGATGGGCTCGGACAACGGCTCGAAGCCCGCGCCGGGGGCGACGGCGGCGGTGCCGATCATGGTGGGCAGGGCGCCGGGAACGGCGCCCACCAGCGTGTTCCAGATGGTGACCGGCTTGAGGGGCGTGTACAGAATGATGTATGAGCCCGCCGAGGCCAGCGCCACGAGGGCCGGCATCGCACCGCAGAGGACATAGAGCACGGCGGTCCCGGACACGACCAGGCCGGTGCCCAGCCAGAACACGGAACGCGAGGAGAGGCGGGCCGAGGGGATGGGACGGGTGACGGTCCGCTTCATGCGGGCGTCGCGGTCGGACTCGTACCACTGGTTGAGCGCGTTGGCGCCGCCGGCGGCCAGGGCGGTGCCGATGAT
>CAYNRF010000255.1:0-3941 GCA_964399525.1 uncultured Phycisphaeraceae bacterium
CCGGCGGGTCCGCCCCGCTCGCGCCGCTCGGCCAGCGGCCCCACCCCGCCCATCTGGCGCGCTTCGTAGGCCCGCGTCTCCACCCGCGACACGTCCACCTCCGCCCCCTTGAGCTTGCCCGCGACCGCCTTGAACAGCGGGTGCTCGCCCTCGATCTCTCCGATCACCGCGCCCGCGGCCCGCATCGCCGCGAGAAATCCGTCGTGATCCCCGCGCACCAGCGAGCCCACCACGGACTCGACCGCCACGCCGAACTCGCCGGCCGCGCCCTCGCCCTGGGTGCCGAAGCCGGCGATCTCCCTGGCGCCCTCGAAGGCCGCCGCGGCGATCCGCGCGATGACGCCGTCCGCGTTTCGGCGGGTCGATTCGTATTCCGGCACCACCGCGTTGCCCGCGCTGTCGACCGGCACGACCTCCGCCGGCGCGCTCCGCGCCGCCCCGGACACGTGCGCCGCCTCCCCGCCGCCGAGCAGGCCCCACGCCCCCCAGATCACGCCGAGCCCCGCGAACCCCGCGGCGGCCACCAGTTTGCCGTCCATGTCCATCTCCTGTACGTTCAGCCGGACACCCGCCCGGCCCCCACGAGATGCCGCACCCGACCGAACCCGTCAGGCCCGACGGGTCGGCGTGCGGCCGGCCTCACCCGCGGTGCCGCTGCCGGATCGGAGGAAGAGCCCGCTCCCTTTGGTCGCGGCTGGCTGGGCTTCCCCGGCCGCTGCCGATCCACCTACCATCGCCCGTCCCCCACTCTTCCTTTTCCGGCCGGAGCACGCACCCATGAAGATCCACGAATACCAGGCCCGCGACCTCCTCGCCTCCTACGGCATCCCCGTCCCCTCCGGCCGGGTCATCACCTCCAAGGAAGACGCCGCGCAGGCCTACAAGGCGGTCACGCAGGACGCCGGCACCGACCTGGCCGTCGTCAAGGCCCAGGTCTTCGCCGGCGGCCGCGGCAAGGCCGGATTCGTCAAGCTCGTCCGCACCCCGGACGACGCGACCGAAGCCGCCAAGTTCATGCTCTCCAACCGCATGGTCTCCCCGCAGACCGGCCCCGAGGGTCTGGAGGTCAACAAGCTCCTGATCGCCGCGGGCGTGGACATCGCCAAGGAGTACTACCTGGCGATCACCACCGACCGCAACACCCGGCGCAACATCCTGATCGCTTCCGCCGAGGGCGGAGTCGAGATCGAGAAGGTCGCCGAGGAGAACCCCGACGCGATCATCAAGACCCCCATCCATCCCCTGATCGGCCTCCAGCCGTACCAGGCCCGCGAGGTCGCCTACGCGCTGGGCTTCAAGGGCAAGCAGATCAACCAGGCCGTCAAGATCATGATGGCCCTCTCCAAGCTCTACCACGAGAAGGACTGCTCGCTGGCCGAGATCAACCCGCTGATCGTGACGCCCTCCTCCCCCGCCCCCGGCGGGGGAGGTGGCACGCGCAGCGTGACGGAGGGGGCTTCCTCACCCTTCTCCGACGGCCAGGTCCTCGCCATCGACGCCAAGTTCAACTTCGACGACAACGCCACCTTCCGCCACAAGGACGTCCAGGCCCTCCACGACCCCAGCGAGGACAACCCCGCCGAGACCCGCGCCGCCAAGATGGGCCTGTCGTACATCGCCCTCGACGGCAACATCGGCTGCCTCGTCAACGGCGCCGGCCTCGCCATGGCCACCATGGACACCATCAAACTCGAAGGCGGCGACCCCGCCAACTTCCTCGACGTCGGCGGCTCGGCCTCCGAGGAAGCCGTCACCGAGGCCTTCCGCATCATCCTTTCCGACCAGGCGGTCAAGGGCATCCTGGTCAACATCTTCGGCGGCATCATGCGCTGCGATGTGATTGCGCAGGGCATCGTCAACGCCGCCAAGGAAATCGGCTTCACCATCCCCCTGGTCGTCCGCCTCGAGGGAACGAATGTCCAGGCCGGACGCGACCTGCTGAAGAAGGCCTCCGCCGACCTGCCGACCCTCCAGGCCGCCAACGACCTGGGCGACGCGGCGCGGAAGGTGGTCAAGGCGGTGGGGTAATACTTAGATCGCCACCTGTTCGACAGCAGTTATAAAATCTGAAGCCCAATCAAACGCTATCGCAGTAGGCCTTTTCGGAGCTCTCGAAACCAGCAGATCGACAGGGCTTATTGCATTCACCGAATAGTTTCGGGCAAGTTTTACAACCTTGTTATGTGTGTTTTCGCCGACATGACAGAAATAATTGCGAGAGATGGGAAGATGCCTCAAGGAGTCGGTGCCCACTGAAATTCCCGCGAGAACACTTTTGTAATTCGTGCACTTTGCCGCCTCTAAACATTTTGCAAAGACAATCGGATCGTGCCATGGTGGTTCTTCTCGTCGATCCCACTTGTATCCTAGAGGCTTTTGCGTCTTTGGGTTAGATACATTACGCACGGCCACGTCGATAGCATCTGAATAGGCGACAGTTGGACTAAACGCACGGCTTCCGCTCGCTGTCCTAGCGCCTCCTACGGAACTGAGATATATCGCTCGGCAATACTCTGTCCAAACTGACTGGATGTTTGTGATGGCGAAGGAGAGCAGTTGAAATCGCCTTTGTTCGTCCTCTACTGCTTGCACTATACAGTGTCGCAGCCGATAGAGCTTGCGCGTCGCTTTCTGCTGCAATGTCGCGAGATCGCTGCACGGTTGCATCAGAGTCGATCCGAGATAGCCCTGCAGAAATACTTAAAACGATCTTCTCGCGGCTTCAACCGATTGGTGGCAGCAGCATTAGCCTTCACAAAGTCGAGGAACTTACTCTGAACCTGCGCACTATCAGCGTCTAAATTCTCAAGTAATACTTGCAAGTTTCTTTTGATCACAGGCAAGCTGGTTGTGTGAGATTGCCAAGAGCAGAGTAAAGAGCGAGTACTGCTTCATAAGTTTGGTAGAGTAAAAATCCCGCAGATCGTACAGCACAACGAATGCTGCAGCAATTCTGGATTCGTGATATACCATTTCTGAATAGCTCTTGTCGTACTTTTTATACATGCTATCGAGAATTGATTCTCGAGCGCTAAAAATGCCTAGTTCGAGAGCAGCGACAAACTCAGTAAAGAAGGCAGCATCTGCCATCCTAGATACTGATCGCTCGGTCATTGCGCCGCAATCGATTAGAGATTGTGTATAGTCCTTGAGGAGAGAGCCTATAAACCACTTGAATTCGCCTTGGTAGGTGGCATGGCGATGCTCTTGCTTGTTAAGCGGTATAGTATATGAGTTAATTCTTCGAAAGACCTCGCGGATGTCGTCCGGACTTGCAGCACTAAAGATGTCGGTAGTTAGCGGATAACTAAGGAACACTCTCTGTTCTGCCGGCTCTAATGCCGAGTAGGTCATGCCCTCATAGTCACTTCTTCCGCTGATCTTTAGCTCATCCTTGTAAAAAGCCATAATCGCGTTGGTTCGCTGTTGGCCATCGACAATTTCTTTAATCGTTTTCCTAGTTGGGAGATCAAGCTTCTGATAGAGCGAAATTTTCGGAATTGGATATCCACTCAGTATAGTGTCTATAAGGTATGATCTCGCCGAACTTGGCCAAACCTTGTTGGACCTCTGATACTTTTCATTGACAATAATAGAACCATTCGCGACTTGATCGCAGTACTCGGCAATGGTAAATGTGGTAGGAGTTGTAGTCAGTCGCTGTTCCATTTGACACCTCTCATTTCGTCGATCAAAGGGGACGCACTGTGTAACCGATCAATCCAAGTATACCAGAGATTGACAGAAGTGCAATTTTACCCTCAACTCCGCACTCAAGTCCAACGCGCACCCTTTATGCTTACCGACACCTCCCCGACCCCCATAACGCCCTCCGCAGCCGCAAGGTCCGCCGGATCAACGCCGTCGCCATCTCCCTGCTCGCCGTCCTGGCCGTCGCCATGGCCCTGACCTAGCCCTCCCACCTCGCTTCAACTGTCCGC
>CAYNRF010000256.1:0-3936 GCA_964399525.1 uncultured Phycisphaeraceae bacterium
GCCAGGCCCGCTGCAATGTGCGAGCCGCGGCCGACCCGGCCTTCACCGCCGAGGATCTGGCCTTCTGCCGCGGGCTGTTCGGGGATCTGCAGTTGCGGGGATAGCGGGTGCAGATCCAACGTCCCATGGGGGCCGGCCCCTCGCGGGCGTCCATGCCGTAGGATCCGGCATGAATCCCGCCAAAGCCCTGTTCCCGGTGGCCTTGTCTCTGGTACCCGCGCTGCTGCTGGCTTCGTGCGGGAAGGAGGCTCCAACGACCGGGCCCGGGGCGGCTTCACCTGCTGCCGAGACCGCCCCGCAACCGGCCCCGCAGCCCGCCATCGCCCTCGAAACCGCTAAGCGGTGGATGACCTATCAGTATCTGCTCAACACGCCCGAACAGGCGCCCGCCATGGTCGGTGGCCTGCTCGATGCCGGCTGGCACACCGTCAACCCGGACGCGAACGCGCTCGGCGTGCTGACGGTGTTCCTCGGCCGCCTCGGCGCGGCCCGCCCCGGCGTGCTGGACGCCTGGACCGAGGCCGCCAGCGCGGAGGGCGTGGCGCCGGAGAAGGCCTTCGTCTTCGGGTATGCGCTGTGGGACGCCGACCCGGCCAACGCGGCCCCGCGCCTGCGCCGGATCGCGGGCATGCTCGACGGGCAGGAGGCCGCGGACCTGGTCGAACTGATCGAGCAGACTCCGCCCGATCTGCGGCAGCTCACGCCGAGCGAGCCGCTGGTGCTGGACTACTGGTGGGCGGGCTTCCTGGCCACGGGTGACACGGCGTGGGTGGATCTGGTGCTGGCGGTGATCCCCGCCCCCGGCGTGTCGTTCGAGGAATCCGGGCTGTCGGATCCGGCGCGCATGGAGGTCACCCGGGCTGCCGCATGGTCGCTCTCGTCCAACGCCGCCCAGCACCCGCGCGTGCTGGAGCACCTGCGTGGGCGCCTCGGCGAAGCGGGCGGCGACTGGCCCACCATCGCGCGGATCGTGGAGAACGCGGCCCAGGCCGCCGCCGAGAACCCGCCGGACCTGCCCTAAGCCCGCCCCCGCCCTACTCGCCCGGCGTCAGGACGAGCGCGATGCCGAACGACCGCACCATCCTGCATGTCGACATGGACGCCTTCTTCGCGTCCGTGGAGCAGCGCGACCACCCGGAACTGCGGGGCAAGCCCGTCCTCGTCGGCGGCACGGGCCCCCGGGGGGTGGTGGCCGCCGCGTCGTACGAGGCGCGCAAGTTCGGCTGCCGCAGCGCGATGCCCTCGGCGGTGGCCAAGCGGCTGTGCCCGCACGCGGTGTTCGTCAAGGGTTCGTTCGCGGTGTATAAAAAGGATTCTGAACGGATCATGGACATCCTCGAATCGTTCACGCCGCTGGTGCAGCCGGTGTCGATCGACGAGGCGTTTCTGGATGTCACCGGCTCCTACGGGCTGTTCGGCTCGGGCGAGGCCATCGCGGCCGAGATCCGCGCGCGTGTCAAGCAGGAACTGGCGCTGACCTGCTCTGTCGGCGTGGCGCCGAACAAGTTTCTGGCCAAGCTCGCGTCGGACCTGAACAAGCCCGACGGCATGGCCGTAATCACGCCCGAAACCGTGCGGCAGATTCTGGACCCGCTGCCGGTCTCGCGTCTGTGGGGCGTGGGCCCGGCCGCAGAAAAATCCCTGCACAAACTGGGCATCCGCACCATCGCCGACCTGCACGCCCTGCCGCTGGAAGTGCTGCGCTCCCGATTTGACGACTTCGGCGAGCACCTCTGGAACCTGGCGCGGGGGCTGGACGACCGCCCGGTGCACACCGACCGCGAAGCCAAGTCCATCTCGCACGAGCATACGTTTGCGCAGGATCTGGAGGACCCGGACGCCGTGCGCGCGGTGCTGGCCGACGAGGCCGAGCAGGTGGCCCGGCGGCTGCGCCGGCACGCGCGGTTCGCGCGCACCGTGACCGTCAAGATCCGCTACGGCGACTTCGAGACTGTCACCCGCTCGGCCACGCTGGACCACGCGACCGACCGCACGGACGAGATCGCGGCCGCCGCACGCTCGCTGTTCGACGCGTGGGCCCGAACATTCCGTCCCGTCCGCCTGATCGGCGCGGGCGTGTCCAACCTGACCGACGCGCCGGGCCAGATCGGCCTGTTCGACGCGGGCGAGGCCGAGCGCCGGCGGGCCGTGGACAAGGCGACGGATGCGATCGCCTCGAAGTTCGGCAAGCGGGCCGTGCAGCGGGCCAGCGCGCTGCACAGGCAGGACCGCCACGGCGCGCACGGCCCCGGCTCGGACACCCCCCCCACCTGAAGGAGCCCCCCATGGCCGCGATCTCGTTCCTCTCAACCGGCAACCAGTGGGAGCACCGCTACGGCTACGCCCGCCTGGCGCGGGCGGGCGACCTCGTGCTGGTGGGCGGCACCGTGGCCGTCAGCCCCGACGGCTCGGCCCACGCCCCCGGCGACGCCGGCGCCCAGACCACCCGCTGCTTCGAGATCATCGAATCGGCCCTGCGCCGCGAAGGCCTGGACCGCACCGCCATCATGCGCAGCCGCGTCTTTGTGACCGACATCACCCAGGCGGACGCGGTCGGGCTGGCGCACAAGTCGTTTTTCGGGACGCACACACCGTGCCTGACGCAGGTGGAGGTCTCGAAACTGATCACGCCCGACTTTGTGGTGGAGATCGAGTGCGACGCCCACGCGTGAGGGGCGGATGGGAGAGGATTCTAACGCGAAGATCGCGAAGTGCGCGAAGAAATGCAGATCCAATGTGATTGAAGGTTGGCCTGAACGACAAGCCGCGACTGCAAGGGAGCGGCCGAGCGACGTCCATGGTCGTCACGCCGAGCAACCACCTCGCAGACGCATGCCCCCGGACTCTGGTTCCCGAGTGTTGCTCGTTCTCCGAGATCACGCTTCGCGCTCTTCGCGACCTTCGCGTTGAAGAAATCCTCAGAACTGCCGACGCATCCGCGCCGTCGGGATGCCGAGCTGATCGCGATACTTCGCCACCGTGCGCCGGGCGATGTCGATGCCCTTGTCGTTGAGGATCTTGACCATGGCCTCGTCGCTGAGGGGGCTGGCCTTGTCCTCGTTGTTGATCAGTTCCTCGATGCTGGCGCGGACGGCGTTGGCGCTGACGTCCTCGCCCGAGTCGGTGGCCAGGCCGCCGGAGAAGAAACTCCGCAGCGCGACGATGCCGCGGGGGGTCATCAGGTACTTCTCGCTGACCGCCCGCGACACGGTGGCCACGTGGATCCCCAGCCGATCGGCGATCGTCTTCATGGGCAGCGGCTTGAGGGCCTCGGGCCCGTAGTCGAAGAACTCGCGCTGCTCGTCGATCACGGCGTTGATCACGCGGAGCAGCGTGCGCTTGCGCTGCTCGACGGCGTCGATCAGCCAGGTGGCGTTGGACAGGTTCTTGCGCAGGAACTCGCGGTCGCGCTTGTCGGTCGAGCGGTCGCGGGCGAGCGACTCGTACTCCGTGCTGATGCGGACGCGCGGCAGGCGGCCGTCGTTGAGGTAGGCGACGTAGCGGTCGTTCTCCTCGTCGTACTCCACGGTGGCGTCGGGCATGATCGCCTCGGGCGCCGCTTCGGTCAGGCCCCGGGCCGGCGCGAGGCTGAGCCGGCGGAGCTGCTCGATCCCGCTGTTGATCTCGTCGAGCGAAAGGCCCGAGCGGGCCGCGATCTTCGGCAGCCGGTTCTTCATGAGATCGTCGAAGAACTCGGCGATGAGCCGGCGCGCGGCGCTGAGCCCTTCCAGATCGACCAGCGGGGCGTCGGGGTCCTCCGCGGCCCGCTCGACGAGCGCGTCGATCTGGATCAGAAGGCACTCGCGCGCGTCCCGCGCGGCGACGCCCGGCGGGTCGTGCATGAGCTGCACCGCCTGGAGCGTCAGCTCCCTGTCCGTCTCGGTGGGGGCGATGTCACGCACGAGCCGGGACTAGCGCTGCGCGATCTCGTCGAAG
>CAYNRF010000257.1:0-3926 GCA_964399525.1 uncultured Phycisphaeraceae bacterium
CCATGATGACAGCCCCATGACCGAAAGCCTCCTCTCGTACATCCCCATGGATCGACGCCATGCCCTGCGCCAAGGACGCACACTGCCGGCGCACACCCAGGGCGCCGCCCTCTTCGCCGACGTCTCCGGCTTTACGCCGTTGACCGAAGCGCTGGTGCGCGAATTAGGCCCCCTACGCGGAGCAGAGGAATTGACCGTCTACCTCAACCAGGTCTACGACGCCCTGATCGAACAGCTACACCACTGGCGCGGCAGCGCCGTCGCCTTTGCCGGAGACGCCGTCACCTGCTGGTTCGACGGCGACGACGGACGCCACGCCGTCGCCTGCGCGCTGGCCATGCAACAGGCCATGCAACAATTCTACGCCGTGCAGACCCCCTTCGGCAGCACCATTGCCCTGTCGTTGAAGGCTGCCGTGGCCACCGGTCCTGTGCGGCGCTGGCTCGTGGGCGATCCGGCGATCCGCGTCATCGACGCGCTGGCAGGCGCCACACTGGAGCGATTGACGGCAGCAGAGCACGAGGCCGATCGGGGCGAAGTCGTCGTCGCCCCGTGCGCGTGGACACGTCTGGGCGACGCCGTTAAAATCGCCGCAGTGCGCACCGCCGCCGATGGCCGCTCCTTCGCCGTCGTCGAGACGCTGCACCACGTCCCTGCGGCGCAGCCCTGGCCCGCCGTCTCCGCCGAAGGCATGGACGAAGCGATCTTGCGCAGTTGGCTGCTGGCGCCTGTCTACGCGCGGCTGCGCCAGGGATTGGGCAACTTTCTGGCCGAACTGCGCCCCACCGTCGCCCTCTTCCTGCGCTTCGGCGGCATCGACTACGACGACGATCCCGCCGCTGGCGAAAAACTCGACGGCTACGTGCGTTGGGTGCAGTCGGTGGTGGAACGCTACCAGGGCACGCTGATCGACCTCAACATCGGCGATAAAGGCAGCTACATCTACATCAACTTCGGCGCGCCCATCACCCACGAGGACAACGCCGCCCGCGCCGCGTCCACGGCGCTGACGTTGCAGCAACCACCATCACAGTTCGCCTTCATCACCCCGGTGCAGATCGGCATCAGCCAGGGACGCATGCGCGCCGGCGCTTATGGCGGCAACGCACACCGCACCTACGGCGTCTTGGGCGATGAAGTCAATTTGGCCGCCCGTTTGATGATGGCGTGCAGCCCCGGCCAGATCCTGGTGAGCGAGGCCGCCCAACGCCGCATCCAAGACAATTTCGATTGGGAAAAACAGCCACCCCGGCAGGTGAGAGGCAAGAGCAATCCTGTCGTCACCTACGCGCTGCTGGGCGTGCGTGAACGCGAAGCGCTGCACATGCCCAGCCCTGCCAACCTGCCGCCCATGATTGGCCGTCGCCAGGAGATTGGCCAGATCGTGGACGCGCTGCGCGCCGTCCGCGCCGGCCAGGGACGCGTCATCGGCGTTGAAGGGGGGCCAGGTATCGGCAAGTCGCGCTTCGTGGCCGAAGTCGTCCACCTTGCCTACCAGGACGATTTCACCGTCTTCGGCGGCGAATGCGACGTCTACGGCATCAACACCAGCTATCTAGTCTGGCAGCCGATCTGGCGCGGCCTCTTCCACCTTGACGCATCTTGGCCTCCAGAGAAACAGAGCGCATGGCTACGACAACAAGTGACCGCCGTCAACCCGGCACTGGTCGACCGGCTGCCGCTGCTCAATACGCTGCTGGGCGCAGCCATCCCCGACAACGATCTCACCCGCAACCTCGATCCCAAGCTGCGCAAGGAATCGCTGGAAGGGCTGCTGGCGGAATGTCTGCGCCACTTCACCCGTCAGAAACCGACGCTGCTAGTGCTGGAAGAATGTCATTGGCTCGATCCACTGTCGCACGATCTCTTTGAAGTGCTGGCGCGCGCGGTGGAAGCGCTGCCTGTGCTGATCCTCTTTGCCTATCGCCCCGTGGATCTGGAACGGCTAAAGGTGCAACGCATCAGCACGCTGCCCTACTATAGCGAAATCCAGCTCCAAGAGCTGCGCGGAGACGAACTCGAAGAGCTGGCGCGCATTCGCCTTGCCCAGATCCCCGGCGCACGGCCAGAGACGCCGCTGCCGGGCACGCTGCTGGAGCGGATTGTGCAACAGGCCGAAGGCAATCCCTTCTACCTGGAAGAACTGGTCAATTTCATCCGTTACAACAACATCGACCCCTACGATGCCTATGCCTTCCACCAGATCCAGCTGCCTGAAAGCCTGCAAAGCCTGGTCCTCAGCCGCCTGGATCAGCTCAGCGAACGGCACAAGACCACGCTCAAGGTAGCCAGCGTCGTCGGGCGCAGCTTTCGCCTGTCCTGGCTGCCGGGGATCTATGCCGAGCTGGGCGACGCGGACAGTCTGCACGACGACCTGATCCACCTCACCGAACAGGAACTCACCGTCCCCGATCCCGATGAACCGGACGCTGCCTACTTCTTCAAACACGCCATCACCCATTCGGTGATCTACGAGAGCCTGCTGCACATGCTGCGCACGTCGCTTCACGAGCAGGTGGGGCAGTTCATTGAGCGCACCCAGGCAGAGCGGCTGCACCAATTCCTCGATCTGTTGGCCTTCCACTACGACCGGTCGGAAAACGACGAGAAGCGCCGTCATTACCTGCGCCAGGCGGGCCAAGCGGCGCAGGCGTCCTACGCCAACGAAGTCGCCGTCGACTACTACCGGCGCTTGTTGCCGCTGCTCCCCCCCACCGAACAGGTGGAGATCATTATGAAGCTGGCCGAAGTGGAACAACTGGTGGGGCGCTGGGACGAAGCGGTGACGCTCTTTGGGCAGGCCATCCAACTGGCGCAGCAGCACGGGGATCGACAGTCCGTGGCCTGGTGCGAAACCGCCACAGGGGAAATCTTCAGCATCCGCGGGGCCTACGCCGAAGCCGCCGCCTGGCTGGACCGCGCCGAAAGCAGTTTCCGCGCCCAGGACGACCGCCGCGGCTTGGGACATCTGCTCCACTACGCCGGCACGCTGGCGGCGCGCCAGGGAGATTACGTCACCGCGCGCTTGCGCTACGAGCAGAGCCTGGCGATTCGCCGCCAACTCAACGACGAACCCAAGATCGCCAGTCTGCTCAGCAACCTGGGCATCCTGGCGCGTTTCGACGGCGACTACATCACCGCACGGGCGCTTTACGAAGAAGGGCTGGCCATCCGCCGCCGTCTACAGGATCGCTGGGCCATTGCCAGTTCACTCAACAACCTGGGGCTGGTGGCGCGCTACCAAAACAACTACAACGAGGCTCGCACCTTCATCGAAGAGAGCGTGTCGCTCTTCCGGCAGGTGGGCGCGCGCTGGGATCTGGCCAACACACTGCACAGTTTGGGCGAAATTGCCCTCGATCTCAAGGACTACACCGCTGCGCGCCGCTGCCTGCTGGAAAGCCTGCAACTCAACCAGACGTTGGGCGACCGCCGCACCATGGCTTTCCTTTTTGAGGGGTTCGCCGGGATCGCCGCCGCTCAACAACAGCCGGAGCGCGCCCTCAAACTGGCAGGCGCGGCCGCGGCGTTGCGCGAAACCATCGGCGCGCCCCTCTCCCCCGCCGAATCCACCCGGCTGGAACGCCGCCTGGAACCGGCGCGCCAGATGCTCAGCGCGGCGGAGGCGGACACGTCCTGGCAGCAGGGGCGCGCCTTAACGCTCTCCGCTGCCGTGGACTACGCGCAACAAACAGGCGGTGATTAAGGAGAAAACAGAGAAAAGATGATCCACGGATTACACAGATTTTCAGGATTCAGAGGAGAACCGACGGTTCCTTCTCTAAATCCTTCTAATCTTTGAGTTCACTGCAAAAAGCAGAAACCAACCGCAAAGGCGCAAAGAAACGCAAAGGCAGAAAAGATCACCTGTATTTTCTTTGTTTTTCTTTTCTTTGTTTTTCTTTGCGCTCTTTGCGCCTTTGCGG
>CAYNRF010000258.1:0-3919 GCA_964399525.1 uncultured Phycisphaeraceae bacterium
CGTTGTTTTCCAGGCTTGAGAGCGGGTCGACCGGGCATTGTCCGCGGACGACTTGGCGGAGGTAGGTCCATTCGTCGCGGAGCCAGTCCGAGCGCTCGTCGACGGCGTGCTTGTCGGCGGACTGGTCGGGTTTGCGCATGGTCAGGTTGTCCCACTTGGCGGCGTGGTAGGAGGCGGCGGGGGTGAAGAGGTCCATGTCCTTGTTGTCGTGGGTCCAGGCCCAGGAGGCCTGCAGCACCCCCACCGCTCCGGGCAGGCCGGCCGCCGCGTCGGGCTCGTAGGTCAGCACGATGGTGGCGTCGTCGTCGACGTTGGGGTAGAGGTCCGGCTTGAGCTGGTTGGTGGTCGCCATGACCGAGTCGGGCAGGCGATTGTCCATCAGCCAGGTCATGATGTTGGCGCCGTAGCAGCCGAAATCGACGATCGCGCCGCCGCCGTTCTGCACGGGATCGGTCAGCCAGGCGAGGAACTCTTCGGAGCAGCCGATCTCGCGCGGGCCGCGGTGGCCGTGGCGGAATACCGCGCGATTGATCGGGCCGGTTTCCTTCGCGAGGCGGGCGGCGGTGCGGACGGACGCGTACCACGAGGTCTCGTAGTTGGTCAGGACGAGCGTGTCGTACTCGCGGGCGAGGGCGGCGATGGCTTCGGCATCGTGCGCGGAGAAAGCCAGGGGCTTCTCCAGCAGGACGGGCACGCCGCGGGGGGCGCAGGCCTGCACCACCGCGAGGTGGTCGGCGATGGCCGTCATGACGCTGGCGGCCTCGGGCTTCGTCTCGTCGAGCATGCGCCCGAGGTCGTCGAAGTAGAGTTCGTCGGCGAGGCGGTACTTGGCTTTGTGCTTGTCGAACAGGGAGCGGTTGGGGTCGTAGACGCCGACGATCTGCAGGTCGGCCCGTTCGCGGGCGGCCCAGAGGACGCCCTCGACATGGCCGTGGACGAGGCCGATGACGACGATGCGCAGCGGCGGGCCGTCCGCAGGGGACCGGGCGGCGGCGGGGGACGCGGCGAAGATGCCGAGCAGCAGAACGGCGGCGGAACGGATCAGACCCATGCGAACCTCCCGTGGGCGAGAGCCTAGGGAGGTGGCGGATGCGACATCGGGCTGGCCCGGGGGCGTGTCAGCCCGCTTCGCGGAGGCGCCTGGCGCGTTCGCGCTGCAGGTCCAGCGTGAACCTGGCCAGCTCGCGGCTGGCTCGCACCTCGGCGGCGCTGAGCGCGTTGATGAGCAGCGTGCCGCCGACACGGGCGTTGAAATCCCCCGCCCCCTGGACGCGCCGGATCTCGAGCAGGAACTCGCTGGCGCAATCCGCCCCCTCGCGGGCGGTCACGCCCGCAGGCTTCCCCGGCTGGCCGGGCAGCGTGAAGCGCACGACCAGCGGCTGGAAGACTTTCAGGCGCGAATAGACCAGCCGGTGCAGCACCAGTCCGATGCCGAACTCGGAAGCGTCGGCGACTTCACCCTTCCAGTGGGGCGCGGTCTTCATGACGGGGCGGACCTGGTCGAGCGTCAGACCGCGGACGGCGGAGTAGAGGGTCTGGGCGGGAGGGATGCCCACGGCGATCCGTTCGCCGCGTTCGATGCGGAATCCGTCGATCTCGTCGGCGATCCCCGCCGCGGGCGTCGAGCCCGGGCGAACGGGAGCCGTGGTCGCGGTGGCATCGAGCGGCGGCGATTCGGGCGCGTCCTCGGCGGCGCACGCGGCGAGCTGGTCGGGGGTCAGCAGTCCGAGCGGCACCGCCCAGACGTCGACGTCGACGGGCGGCTGCACGATGGCGAAGGACTGGCGGTAGATGCTGCGACGGTTGCCGCGCTCGATCGACGCGGGCGCGACGATGCGCATGCCGCGAACGACCAGCGTGTCGTTGAGGCGCACCGGCGTGTCCATCTCGATCACCCGCGAGCGGAACTGGTACACGAGCCCCTCGTGCTGGAAGTAGCACTCGATGGCCTGGCCGGTCCGCAGGTCGACGCGGCGGCCGGGGATCTGCAGGTTCTCGACGAGCACCGTGCCGGACTCGGGCAGCAGGAAGCGGCCGCGGGCCATCGGGGCGCGTCCGAGCTCTCCGGGCGTGATGACCGACAGCGGGCTGTTGCGCAGCGACGCCAGCTCGAACGCCTCGAGGCCGTTGACGGGCTTCTGGTTGGACGGGCCGCTGGGCAAATGAGGTTCCGGATCAGTTGCTGGTGACGGCGAAGGTGATGGCGGCGCCCTCCTTGCGGAGGCGGCCGGCGCCCGGGTCGCCGTCGTCGATCAGTTCATCGAGTTCGGTGATCGTCGCGTCGTCGGCGATGGGGTTGCCGGTGCCGGCGCGGATGGAGATCCGCGGGCCGCGGGAGCTGGACGGGCCGTCATAGTCGTACACCCCGCCGATGGGGACGGTCTTCTGGAAGGGGTCCGCCTTGGTGAAGAACTCGGCCAGCTCGGGCGGCATGACGGCGCGGCTGACATCGCGCGGCCAGCGGCCCGAGTCGTTGCGGTAGGCCTCGACGGCCCGGACGATGGCCTTGAGATCCTCGCCGGTGGCGGTGACCCGGGCCATGTCGCCCGCCCGGATCGAGTTGGGGACGACGATCGCCGCGAGGATGCCGATCACGATGACCACCACGAGGATCTCGATAAGGCTGAAGGCATGGCGATGTCTTGGGCGCATCGGTCGCTCTCCGCTGAGACAGGATCGTTGTCCGGGCATCGGCCCCCCCCGGAACCCGGTCCACCCCGTTGGAAACGGAACCGCCCGCGGACCCGCCGGACGGGGCGATCGTGCCGGTCCGGGAAGCATCGGACCCCTCCGACGGCCCGAGAACCTGCGATCTTCGGGCCCGGTGGAACCGGTTCCGTGCCGGGTTCCTATCGTTTAGGAACATCATCCCGTCGCGCCCGAGCGGGGCCTGTTCGGCCCCACACCCCGCCTCCTTCATCCCCGCGCGGGCGTCACACGGGATCCAGAATCCGGGTGACGACCATGACCGCTCCGTTCGCTGACAAGATCGACATGCAGAACCGCCTGTTCGCCGAGCTTTCCCGCATGTTCGGGCGGGAGGTTCAGCTGTACGACAAGTCGCTGCTGGTCAACCAGATCTGCAATCGCGCCGTGTGCGATCTTCTCACGCTCGTCCACCCGGGCTTTGCCATCTCCGACGGACTGATCGAAAAGACCAGCGGCGAGCGTCACGGGGCGATCCGCATCGGACGGCCGGACGAGTACCGCTGGATCGGGCGGTTCTTCGCCTGCTTCGCCATGGAGCCGCACAACTACTACGACATGGCCAATGTGGGCGCCAAGAGCCAGCCGATCATCGCCACCGCCTTCCGCTCCACGCTCCACCCCGAGCACCGCGTCTTCACCTCGCTGCTGCTGACCGACTACTTCGACGACGCGACCAAGGCCCGCATCGAGGCCCTCCTGGCCACCCGCACCGTCTTCTCCGACCGCGCCAAGACGCTGATCGAGAAGTCCGAAGCCCAGGGCGGTCTGACCAGCGACGACGCCGACGCCCTCATCCGCGAGGGCACCGACCGCATCTTCAAGTGGACCGGCCAGGCCCACGACCACGCGCTCTACAAGCACCTGTGCGACGCGGGCTTCAAGATCGCCGCGGACATCTCGTGCTTCCGCTCGCACCACCTCAACCACCTCACCCCGAACACGTTCTGCATGGACCTCTACACCGCGGCCATGCGCTTCTGCATGGGCGAGGCCGACGAACCCACCCTGCGCAAGCGGGCCATGATCAGCCTGACCCGCCTGGCCGCGCGCAGCGACGCGCACGCGATGCGGCTGCTCTTCCGCCACCTGACCGCCGACGACATCGCCCGCTTCGGACGCACCGACGCGACCCCGGGGGACATCGCCCGGCTGGTCGACCGCGTCGTCGCCCGGCTCAAGCAGGACGACCTCGCCCTGACCCGGCTCAAGC
>CAYNRF010000259.1:0-3914 GCA_964399525.1 uncultured Phycisphaeraceae bacterium
TGTAACAGATTCAGTGACAAAAATCGTAGTCGAATTTTTCTCGGTCCATGAACTCAATCGTCCAGACCCGGCGCCTCCGCGATTGGAATACCGCGGTCTGTCAAGCTGCGCTGGAGCAACCGCGGGATCGAGCGCGCAAAACTGGAACGGTCAGCCAATGACGGGTGCTGACTGTTGCATGTAGGCTTGAGCCCATGGCGCAAGCGAGCATCAGACAGTGCAAGGAATTGGCTGCTTCTGGCCGGCCGGGTCTGGCCGGCACCGCAGCGTCGGGAGGCCGTGTCCGCGAGCTTCGGTTCTCGACGAGCGAGATACCGCAACGCGATCAGTTCGATGCTTGGCGGGAAAGGCTTTCCGCGTGGATGGACGTTTCCCGCCCCGACGAACAATCGGGCGGCTTCCGAGCCGAGCAACGAACTTGGCAACTCGGTCCTCTCGCCATCACCGCCAGTTCGGGCGATGGCCTCATCAATCTCCGCGACCATGTCCGGATCCGGCGCGACCAGCTTGACCACTGGCTCATCGTCCTCCCGCGGCGAGGCATGCTCCAATACGACGACGGCAGGAACAGGGTGCAAGTCGAGGACCGCAGCCTGCTCATGTGTGGCCTGCACGTGTCGTCCGTCACCCGACGGAGCGAGGCCGAGTGGATCCTGGCCTTCGTGGCGCGCGACGCGCTGCCGACGGTCGCGCCCAGCTTCGACGCCCTGATTGGACGGACGCTCGACACCGCGCTCGGCGGCCTGCTGCGCGGCCACCTCCTGGAACTTGTGCGGCAATTGCCCGAGTTGACGGTCACCGAGGCTCCGCAGGCGGCCGAGGCGACACTGGCCTTGATCCGGGCCGCCGTCACCGGCTCTGCCGAACACCGCGAGGCGGCTCGGCCGCAACTCGAGGCCGTGCAGCGCAACCATGTGCTTGCGACGATCCGTGCCAATCTTGGCTCCGTCCGGCTGCATCCGGATCGCCTCAGCCAGATGGTCGGGATGTCCCGCTCCCGGCTGTACCGCATTTTCGAACGGGATTCTGGCGTCGCGCGAGCGATCCAGCGTGAGCGGCTACGCGCCGTCCGCCGCGCCCTCGCCGACCCCACGGAGCGGCGCAAGATCATGGATATCGCGGAAGCTCTGGGCCTGCCCGAGGCTTCGAGCTTCAGTCGCGCATTCCGGAAGGAGTTCGGCATGAGCCCGACGGAGTTCCGTCTGGAGGCACTCCGCGCCAACAGCGCAATGCCGTCCGGCATGGGCATGCCCGGACATGCGCAGGATCTGAACATGGTTCTGCGGCAACTCGTGGCCTGACGTCCTGTGGCCTCCCGCCCTGTCGCGAGGGCGCTGTCGTATATGGGGTGATCGAGCATCGGCGTGCGGTCGCAGCTCCGCCGGGATGCCTGGCCGAAGGCGCTCGCCTCGTGCCTCGGCGTGTCGCCATCCTGCGACATGGGGCTGTGCCGTGCGCGCCACGCCTGGTTCTCGCGTCCACCTGCCCGCAGCCGCGGCAGGGTCGCAGCGGGCCCTGGCGCTCGTGAAGCCAGGAACCGCGCCGGACCCACCCGCCCAGGGGCAGCGGCCCCTCGGGACCCTCGGCCGCGGCGCCGACATGCGGCCGTTCTTCGTCCGAGCGTGAGGCAGGCGCTCCGACACATTGCTGGTTTGGGAGCACGGTGCCCGCAGGGAAAGCGCCGGCATGATGGACCGGGGCTCGATGAGCACCGCCGCCCTTGAGGTCACCCTCACGTCGCCCAATCAATCCAGTACCGAATCGGCTCGCGCCAGCACCGTGACCGGCATCTCAAGCCCGAGTGCCTGCGCCGCCAGCAGATTGACCAACAGCTCGAACCGATCCGCTCGCTCCATCGGGATGCTGCCCGGCGCCTCGCCCCGCAGGATACGCAGCACATACCGCGCCACACGCCGCCGAAGCTCGCCATCGAGCGGCCCCAGGCTCAGGACGCAGCCGGCCTCGGCCATCGATCGCAACTCGCACACGGTCGGCAGCCGCGCCTGTTGCGCGCGCTGCGCCAGCGCGGCGGCCTCGGAGTGGAAGCCGGGCGAGGAACTGATGACGATCGCCTGCACGCCACCTTCCCGGAAGCTCTGGAAGGCCGCGGCGAAGCTCTCCGGCCCCGTCGCGCGCACCGTGACAAGCTCGGTTCCGAGCATCCGTGCCGCCATCGCCAGCCGCGCGATGCGGTCCTCCGGATAGCTGGAGCCCGCCAGGAAGCCGATCCGCGTCGCGCCAGGAAACGCTTCGAGAGCCACTTCCACGCGCTTCACGTCCAGCTCCTCCGACAGCATGACGACGCCGGTGACGCTGCCGCCCGGGCGCGCGAGGCTCGCCGCCAGCCCATCGGCTACCGGGTCGCTGCCGGCGAAGCTCATGACGATCGGAACACTCCGGCTGACCGCCCGGATCGCCAGGGCGACCGGGTTCGAGACGGCGACGATCACGTCGGGCTGCTGCGCCACGAGCTCCGCCGCGAGCTGCGGGATGCGCGCCAGATCACCATTCGAGCTTCGCCCGACGATCTCGAGGTTGCGCCCCTCGACGAAGCCCGCGCGTCCGAGCTCCGCAAGGAGAGCCCCCTTGTTCAGGTCAACGGTGAGCTGACCAGGCGACAGGATGCCGATCCTTGCGGCCCGTGGCTGCGCGCGAGCGATGCCGGGCAGCGCCAGGCTCGCCAGCAGGCTGCGTCGTAGGATCATGCGATCACCTCATCCCACGTGACCGGCCGCATGCGCGGCACGGGCTTCCGCCGGGCGCCGACGCGCCGGCAGCATAGGCGACAACCCCCAGACTATGCAGGCGAGCGGCCGCAGCAGAATGTGCGGTTCCGCACATGCTTTGCGACGTGCCCTTTCGCACAGCGCCGGCCGGGCCCGCCGGGCAGCCTGTCCAGCGCGGCAGGGATCGGCTCTGCCGAACAGGAGACGCCGTCATGCGAGATGTCATCCGTCACGCCGCATTCCGCCTCACCGGGGCTAGGACCGCCCAAAGCCGGAACGCCTGCCCGGACGCCGCAACGCCGGCCCAGGCTCGTCTGGGCTTCCCCGAACCGATGGAATACGCCGCCAGGGGCCGCTTCCGTCTTGCGATCCTCCTCCTCGTCGCCCTCTTCGCGCCCTCCGCCGGCTGGGCGCAGGCGACATCGGTCAGGGAGGGCATCGTCGGCGCCTGGAGCTTCGTCTCCGTGGTCAGCCAGACCGACGATGGGCGGCGCGGCGAGCCCTTCGGCGCGAGCCCGAAGGGCATCATCGTCTTCACCCCCGACGGTCACTTTTCCCTGTTCCAGTCCGCGGCCGAGATCCCCCGCCTCGCCGCCAACGACCGGGCCCGGGCCACGCCGGAGGAGGCGATGACGGTGATCCGCAACTCGATCGCCTACTACGGCACCTACACCGTGAACGAGAGCGCCCGGGAACTCTCCCTGACGCTGCAGGGCAGCACCTATGCCAACCTGCTCGGCGGCGGTCCGCAGCGGCGGATCATCACCACGCTGACGCCGACGGACCTCGCCTTCAGCAATCCGAGGACGCCGAACGGCATGACGCTCCACACGGTGTGGCGACGAGCCGCACCGCAATAGGCGGGCGAGCGATCCGCTAGCGGAGCCGGAACCGCTCGCAGCAGCGGGGGACTGCGCTGCGAGCGTCGGGCACACAGGAGCGGTCAGGGTCGTTCCGGTGCTACCCGTAAAGCGCAGGTTAATCAAGGAAGATATTCCTTGACTCCCTCTCGCCCTTCGCCCCACCCTCCCCACCATGTCCTCCCTCCGCCCCCGCTTCCCGTACCGCCGCGCCGCCCCCCACGCCTGGTCCCCGCTGACCGACGCCGAATGGTCCCGCCTCGAACCCCTCGTCACGCCCCGCAACCAAGGCCGCCCCACCGATCGCCGCCGCCTCTGGGACGCCATC
>CAYNRF010000260.1:0-3891 GCA_964399525.1 uncultured Phycisphaeraceae bacterium
GTGATGTATGCCGCGCAGGTGGTCGAGCGCGGCAGCGTCGCCGAAGTCTTCGCGCGGCCGCTGCATCCCTACACGCGCGCGCTGCTGGCCGCGGTGCCGGAAGCCGATGCGGAGCCGGAGGGCATCCCGGGCGTGGTGCCGCGTCCCGACGCCTGGCCGCCCGGCTGCCGCTTTGCGCCGCGCTGCACCTTCGCCACCGCCGCCTGCGAGCGCCCGCCGGTGCTGGAGCAGGCGGGTGAGCGCCTGGTGCGCTGCGTGCGCTGGAAGGAACTGGCGTGATGGCGCTGGTGGTGGCCGAGGGGGTGGAGAAAAGCTTCGCGCCGCGCGGCATCTTCGCGCGCGGCAATCCCGTGCGTGCCGTTGCCGGCGTGGATGCGCAGGTCGCGCAGGGCGAGGCGCTGGGCGTGGTGGGGGAGAGCGGCAGCGGCAAGTCCACGCTCGGGCGTCTGCTGCTCGGCCTTCTGGAGGTCACCGGCGGCCGCGTGCGCTTCGACGGCGCGGACCTGCCCAAGCCCGGCAGCGCAGCGTGGAGAAAACTGCGCGCGCGCATGGGCATCGTGTTCCAGGATCCCTTCGGCAGCCTCGATCCGCGACGCAGCGTCGGTGCGCAGGTGGGCGACGGGCTCGCCATCCATGGCGCGGGCGCCGATCCGGCGCGCGTGGGGCTCGATCCGCAGCGCATGGATGCCTTCCCGCACGAATTCAGCGGCGGCCAGCGCCAGCGCCTCGGCATCGCGCGCGCGCTGGCGACCGGCCCGGACTTCCTGATGGCGGACGAGCCGGTCAGTGCGCTCGATGTCTCGATCCAGGCGCAGGTCGTGAAGCTGCTGGCCGACCTGCGGCGCGACCTTGGCCTGGCGATGCTGTTCATCAGCCACGACCTGCCGGTGGTGCGGCACCTCTGCGACCGCGTGGCGGTGATGTATCTGGGCCGCGTGATGGAGGAAGGGCCGGTGCGCGAGGTCTTCGCGCGGCCGCTGCATCCCTATACGCGCGCGCTGCTGTCGGCGACGCCGATGCTCGATCCCGCGAAGCGCGCGCTGCGCATCCTCCTGCCCGGCGACCCGCCGAGCCCCTCGGAGCCGCCGAGCGGCTGCGTCTTCCGCACGCGCTGCGCGCATGCGCGCCCGGACTGCGCCGAAAGCGTCCCGGCGCTGCGCGACTTCGGCGGGCCCGGCCAGCGCGTTGCCTGCATCCGTGCCGAAGCGATCAACTGAGACCCGCAAGAGGAAGCCCAGAGATGACCGATGTTTCCCCGACGAAAGTCCGCATGGGCGAGATCACGGGTGACGAGGCCCGCGCGCTCTATCCGAAGAACCCGGTGATCCTGCTGCCGATGGGCAGCCATGAGGACCAGGGCCCGCACGCGCCGATGGGCGACTACTTCCTGGCCGAGAAGATGGCCGAACTCATCGCGCTGAAGGCGACGGCGGAGGGCACGCGCACCGTCGTCGCGCCGGTGCTGCCCTTCGGCAAGGGCGATTTCTTCGGCCCGATGATCGGCGGCATCGCGCTCTCCGCCGCCACCTTCCGCGCCGTGCTGGACGAGCTTTTTGCGGAGTTGCTGCGCCACAAGCTGACGAAGCTGGTGATCATCAACGGCCATGGCGGCAACGTGAACGCGATCAACGAGGCGACGCGCGCGGTGATGCATGCCGGCGGGCCGATCATCCCCTCGCTCTACCTCTGGCGCATCGCCTATGCGGAGATGCCGAAGCTGCTGGGCGCGGAGAAGGCGAAGGCGGTCAGCAGCCACGGCGCCGATCCGCTGACCAGCCTGTGCATGCACCTGTTCCCCGAGCGCATCCGCGCCGACCTGGTGCCGGAGCCGCGCAAGGGCGGCGCCACGGCACTCGGCCTGCCCTTCCAGGGCTGGGGATCGCTGAGCTTCAACGGCGCGGAGGTCACCACGCCGCATGAATACGACAAGGTCAGCCCGAACGGCCTCGGCACCGGCGATCCGCGACTGTGCAGCGCCGAAAGCGGCAAGCTGATCGCCGATCGGCTGACCGAGATCGGCGCCGGCTTCTGCCACCACTTCGCGAAGCAATAGGCCTGCTCGCCCTCCCCCGCGTGGCGGGGGAGGGCGCCCGGATCGCTACAGCACCCGGTCCTTCTCCGGGATCTCCTCGCCGCGATGCACGTGCAGGATGTTCCCCAGCCAATGTGCCACGCTGCGGCGGGAATTCTCATACGCCGTGCTCGCCGTGTGCGGCGTGCAGATCACGTTCTCCATGTGCAGCAGCGGGTGGTCCTTCGGCGGCGGTTCCTGGTCGAACACGTCCACCGCGGCGCCGGCGAGATGCCCGGACTTCAGCGCCGCCACCAGGTCGGCCTCCACCACGATGCCGCCGCGCGCGACATTCACCAGCAGCGCACCCTTCTTCATCATGGAAAGCCGCCGCGCATCCAGCATGCCCGCCGTTTCCGGCGTGAGCGGGCAGTTCAGGGAGACGATGTCGCTTTCGGCCAGCAGCGCTTCCAGCGGGCGGTACTGCACGCCAAGCTCGCGCTCCTCGGCTTCCGGCAGGCGGTTGCGGTTGTTGTAGAGGATGGTGCAGTCGAAGCCGCGCAGCCGCTTCGCCACGCCCTTGCCGATCGCGCCCAGGCCGAGGATGCCGACCGTCTTGCCGGAGACCAGGATGGAACGCTGCGACACCTCGGTCTTCGGCCAGCCGCCGGCGACCGTCGCGATATGCGCCTGCACGATGCGTCGCGCGATCGCGATCATCAGCCCGATCGTCGCCTCCGCCACCGGCACCGCGTTCGAACCCGTGGTGCGGGCGATGCGGATGCCGGCGGCGCGGCAGGCTTCGATGTCGATGTTGTCGATGCCGACGCCCCATTTGTGATAGAGCTTCACACCCGGCCCGGCCGCGACGACATCTGCTGTGACGGGCAGGTCCCACCACACGCAGTAGTCTGCCTGCGACACGCCCGCCTTCAGGTCCTCCGGCGTACGACCCTTGACGGAGCCGAGCGTGAAGCCCGCCGGCAGTTGCTCCTTGATGATCGCTTCCTGCTCTGCGCCGATGGGCTGGAGCATCATGATCTTCGTCATGCCGGGGCCTTCGTGTTGGGTTCGGTGGAAAAGCGCACGCCGGCCCGCGCCAGCCCGCCGCCGAGCGCGGCAACGCTGCCATCCGCGCGCCAGCAGGCCGCGCCGATCATGCTGCCGTCCGGTTCAAAGGCGATGCCGTTGATGCCGCCGCCGATTGTCTTCACGCGTTTGACGGCGTGGCCGCGCGCGGTCAGGTCTTGGCCGACCTCATCGGAGATGGCGGGCTCCAGTTCCAGCGCATTGCCCATCGTCCAGATCCGCGGCGCTTCCAGCGCGGCCTGCAGAGGCATCGCGTGGTCGATCAGGTTCAGCAGCGCCTGGAAGGCCGAGGGGAAGATGCGCAAGCCGCCCGGCAGTCCCAGCGCGTAGCGCGGCGCGCCATCCTTCAGCACAATGGTCGGCGCCATCGAGGTATAGACCCGCTTGCCCGGCGCGACCGACAGCGCCAGGCCCGGCCGCGGATCGAAATTGTGCATGTAGTTGTTGCAGATCAGCCCGGTGCCCGGCACGGCGATGCGCGCGCCGAACAGCGCATTGATGGTCTGGGTCGTCGCCACGATGTTGCCCGCCGCATCCGCCACCGTGACATGCGTGGTGCAGTTGGCTTCGCCGAGCGTCGGGTCCGCCTCCCAGGCCCCCGCCGCGCCCATGTCCAGCATCGCACGGCGGCGCGCCGCGTACTCCTTGCTGGTCAGCATCGCCACCGGCACGCGCACGAAGTCGGGGTCGGCGGTGGCGACCGCGCGGTCGGCGAAGGCCATCTTCAGCACTTCCGCGACGAGATGCGCGCCATCGGCCGTGCCGAAGCCGAGCGCAGCCACGTCGAAGGA
>CAYNRF010000261.1:0-3878 GCA_964399525.1 uncultured Phycisphaeraceae bacterium
TGGAGGTCACCACGCCGTCCGACCATGTCGGCGACGTCGTGGGCGACCTGAACCGCCGCCGCGGCGTGATCCAGAGCCAGGACATGGCGGGCACTTCGGTCATCGTGCGGGCGCATGTGCCGCTGAAGGAGATGTTCGGCTACATCTCCGACCTGCGCAGCATGACCAAGGGCCGCGCCAGCTTCACCATGCAGTTCCACCACTACGATCCGGTGCCGCGCAACGTGGCCGACGAGATCATGAAGAAGAGCGCCTGAGCCTTCCGGCCAGGCGGTCGACAAGGCGGCGCGGAGGGCAACCTCCGCGCCGTCGTCGTTTCAGCGCCCAGCGCGCCCCAGCGCCCTTGGCGCCTTCGGCGGCAGCGCCCCGACATGGCGGCCCGCGAAGGCGATCCAATCCTCGAGCCCCGCATCGTCGGCGGCATCCGCATCCAGCCAGACGAAGCCGCGCATCGGCCGTCCGGTGAAGTCCATGATGCGTGCACCCGGGCGCTGCAGCGCCTCCGCCTGAAGGTCCGGTCCGACGCGGAAGAAGAAGCCGTCCCGCACCACGCCGCACAGCATGTTCCCGTGCAGCATCCAGCAGACGCCGCCGAACATCCGCCTCTCGCGAAGGCCGGCGCGCCGGCCCAGCGCGCTCCGCATCAGGTCGGCAAGGTGCGGGTCGAAGGCCACCCGGTGACCCTCAGCGCCGCATGAAGTGCGGCGCGAGCACCTCCAGCACCAGCGTCCCGTCCGCCTCCTTGGCCACCAGGTAGCGCAGCTTCACCACGGCGAGTTCGGGGCGGCTGCGCATCGGGCGCACCTCCTCCACGATGACGCGCATGCTCACCGGCGTGTCGGGCTCGAGCGCCGCAGGCCATTTCAGCTCCGCCCCGCCGGCACCCTGGTTCACGGCCGAGATCAGGCCGCTGCGCAGCAGATGGCCGACGGCAGCCGAGAAGGTGTGCACCCCGCTCGCCACGAGGCGGCCGAACATCGATTGTCGCGCCGCCTCCTCGTCCAGGTGGAAGGGCTGCGGATCGAAGCGGCGGGCGAAGTCCAGCACCTCCTCCCGCGTCAGCACGAAGCTGCCGAGGTCGAAGCTCTGCCCGGGTGCAAGCTCGTCGGCGGATCGGATGGGCGTCATGCGGCGGACGCTAAGGGACGGCCCGGCTTGCCGCCAGGGGCCGTGCACCGATAGGGTTGTGCCAGCGCAACGGGGGGGAAGGCGGCCATGCGGCGTCGTGACATGATGGTTTTCGGGGCAGGGCTGCTGGCGGCCCCCGCGGTCCAGGCGCAGGGCGCATGGCCGGCGCGGCCGGTGCGCTTCGTGGTGCCTTTCATCCCCGGCTCCGCGCCCGACGTCATCGCACGCAATCTGGCGGAGCGGATCGGCGCCGCCATCGGCCAATCGGTGGTGGTGGAGAACCGCGGCGGCGCGGGCGGCAACATCGGGTTCGAGGCCGCGGCGCGCAGCGCGAACGACGGCTACACGATCCTGCTCGGGACCAATTCGCTGGTGGTCAACCCGGCGCTGACCAGCCGCCGGCTTGGCTTCGACGCCTTCCGCGACTTCGTCCCGATCACGGTCGCCTTCGCGATGCCGCACTGCCTGGTGGTGCCGCCGCAGGGCCCGGCGACCACCGCGGCGCTCATCGCCGACCTCAAGGCGCGCCCCGGCCAGCACTATGCCAGCGGCGGCAACGGCTCGGGCGCGCACCTCTCGGCCGAGCTGTTCAAGGCGGCGGCCAAGGTGGAGGCGGTGCATGTGCCCTTCCGCGGCGCGCCCGAGATCGTCAACAACGTGCTTGCCGGCAATGTCCAGTTCGGCTTCCCGACGCTCACCACCGTGACCGAGCTGATCAAGACCGGGCGGCTGCGTGGTCTCGGCGTGACCTCCGCCCAGCGCAACCATGCTCTGCCCGACGTGCCGACGATGAGCGAGACGCTGCCCGGCTTCGAGCTCCTCTCCTGGTTCGCCGTGTTGGGGATCGCCGGCATGCCGCAGGAGGTCGTCGTGCGCGTGAACGCCGCGATCCAGGCGGCGCTGGCCGATCCGGCCTTCCGCGCGCGGACCACGGCGGATGGCAGCATCGCGGTGGGCATGGGACCCGAGCAGTTCGCCACATTCCTGCGGAGCGAGGCGGAGAAGTGGGGCGAGGCGGTGCGGATCAGCGGCGCGAAGGTGGATTGATCGGCGCGCGTCCTGCGTCAGGGGCCCCAGAGCGCAGGACGCCGGAAGGGCGGCGGCACCTGCAGCTTGCCGCGCAGCGGCGCGCTGCCTTGGTGCAGCCGTAGCGCCTGCCACGCCGTCCGCCATTCCGGCGGCAGGGGGTAGGGCGGCAGGACGGCGTCATCGGGCTTGAATCCGAAGCGGCCGTAATAGGCCGGGTCGCCCAGCACATTGACCTGGCGCAGACCGCGCCGTGCCAGGCGCTCCAGACCGGCGCGGATGAGCGCGCCGCCGATCCCCTGCCGCTGCAGCGCGGGCGAGACCGCAACCGGGGCAAGCAGCGCGATGGCCGCTTCCGCCTGCCCGGCGATGGCGCAACGCGTGAAGGCGACATGCCCGGCCAGCGCGCCGTCCCGCATCGCGACGAGGAGCAGCGCGTCGTCTCCGAGCCCCGGCAGATCCCGCACCAGCGGCCGCAGGTCCTCCTCCGGGAAGGCGGCGGCATAGAGGCGATCGACCGCCGCTGCATCCGCAGGAAGCGCCTCCCGGATCACCAGGCCGTCGGTCACCGCCGTATGCCGCGCATGGTCCCCCGGCCGAGCATGAAGAGCCAGATCCCCAGCGTCGCGACGCCCAGCCCGCCGGCGATCGGCCGGGCGAAGAACTCCAGGTAATCCCCGTCCGCCTTGATCATGGACTGCACGAAGGTCTGCTCCAGCATCTCGCCGAGCACGAGGCCCAGGATCAGCGGCGCCACCGGGATGCCGTGCTCCTCCAGGAACCAGCCGAACAGGCCCATCACGAGCATCAGCACCACGCCGTAGAGGCTGTTGGTGATGGCGAAGCTGCCGACGACGCAGAACAGCAGGATGACCGGCAGCAGGATGTTGCGCGGCGTGCGCAGCATCTGCCGTGCACTCTTGATCGCCGCCCAGCCGAGGGGGAGCATGATCAGGTTGGCCAGGATGAAGATCAGGAACACCGCGTAGATCAGCTGCGGGTTCTCGGCGAACACGGTCGGGCCCGGGTTCATCCCCTTCATGTAGAGCACGCCGATCACGATGGCGGTGATCGAATCGCCCGGAATGCCGAAGACCAGCGCGGGGATCCAGGCGCTGCCGACGGCCGAGTTGTTCGCCGATGTGGCATCCACGATGCCCTCGACATGGCCGGTGCCGAACTTCTCGGGCTCCTTCGAGAAGCGCTTGGAGACGGCGTAGCTGATCCATGCCGCGATGTCGGCGCCCGCGCCGGGCAGAGCCCCGATCACCGTTCCGATCATGCTGCCGCGCAGGAAGTTCACCCAGTAGCGGCGGAAGACGCCGCCGACGCCGCGGAAGATGTTCCCGACCTGCTGCACCACGGCCGTGCCGGCATCGCGCACGCTCACCGATCCGCGCAGCAGCTCGCTTACCGCGAACATGCCGATCAGCGTGGGGATGAAGTTGATGCCCTGCATCAGCTCCACCTCGTTGAAGGTGAAGCGCGGGAAGCCGGCGGAGGGATCGATGCCGACAGTGGCCAGCAGCAGCCCGAAGAACAACGAAAGAAAACCCTTCACCGGGTCGGCATTGGTGAGGAACACCGCACAGGTGAGGCCCAGGCAGGCGAGCCAGAAATACTCGAAGGAGGAGAAGTTGATCGCGACCTCGGCCAGCGCCGCGGCGAGCGCGATCAGCACCGCCACGCCGATCAGGCCGCCGGCGGCGGAGAAGACCAGGTTC
>CAYNRF010000262.1:0-3810 GCA_964399525.1 uncultured Phycisphaeraceae bacterium
CCGCCGGCACCCCGCACGAAGATCCCCGTCAGAACGCGTGATCGCGGCGACGGTCCTGCGCTTGCCCCGTATCGGACCACGGCGGACCCCTGTCTGCGGAGTCCTCCGTACGCAGAAATGGGG
The DNA here is from genome assembly GCA_964399525.1 of uncultured Phycisphaeraceae bacterium. GTDB lineage: Bacteria > Planctomycetota > Phycisphaerae > Phycisphaerales > UBA1924 > UBA6054. The sequence continues at coordinate 124 of CAYNRF010000262.1, forward strand.
AATCATTGCAGTCATCGGCCCATGGAACATCCGGCGAAGCGCCCGGGAATATGCTGGCCGCTCCCATGATCCGTCGGACGCCCGATCAGCCCGCTCCCTGCCCCCTGCGGGCGGATCAGCTGGGCCTGCTCGACGCCGTCCCGGGCCTGATCGCGTGTGTCCGCGACGAGCAACTGGGGCTGGCCTGGTGCAACCGGGGGTACGCGCGGCAGGTGCTCGGCACGGACAGCCTGCCCGGACACGCCCGCGGCCGGACCTTGGGCGACCTGCTGCCCCCCGCGGCGGCGGCGGAGCGGGAGCAGATCCAGCGGGATGTGCTCGACACGGGCCGCGCCCGTGCGCACTACCAGCTCAGCGGGGATCGACGGGTGCTCAGTGTGGTGTGCCCGATCGACGCGGCGTCGTTCGGGCATCGCGGCATCGCGGCGCTGGTGGGCGCCGCGACCTCGTCGAGCCTGCCGGCCGACCCGTCCATCCCCACCCTGCTGACGCCGGCGCTGCCCGATCGGCTGACGCGGCTGTCGCGCCGCGAGCTGGAGGTGCTGTTCCTCTGCGGCTGCGGGATGTCCGCCCCGGACATCGGGCGGAGGCTGTTCCGCGCGAGCAAGACGATCGAGCACCACATCCAGTCGATCCACGCGAAGCTCGGGTTCCAGCAGCGGGGCGAGCTGGTGCGGTTCTGTGTCGAGCGGGGCCTGCACCTGTTCTCCTGGGACGAATGGGAAGCGATGACGGCGCACCTGGCCTCGGGCCAGGCCGGCGGCGAGGAGGACTGACCGATGGAGGCCGCCACGGCGTGGACGCGGGTGCGTCGCGATGATCTCGGGTTGATCGATCAGCTGCCGGGGATGTGGGCGGTGGGCCGGGACGAGGATCTGCGCGTGTTCTGGATCAGCCGGACGCAGGAAGGCATGTCGCGGCTGCCGCGCGAGGCGCTCATCGGCGCGCCGCTCCGCGGCAAAATGCCGGCGCCGGGCGCGGAGGAGCGGGAACGGGCGATCCGCGAGGTGATGGAGACCGGCGTGGTCCTGCACGTGTACCAGGCGGCGTTCACGGGCCAGCGGGTCCTGTGCACCCTCCTCCCGCTGGACGCGGCGGACTTCGGGCACGCGGGCGTGGTGGCGCTGATGCGGTTCGACCCGTCCGGTTCGGTGCCGGGGGCCCGGGTCCTGCAGACGCCGCGGATCTTCTCGGAGGCCAGGCTGGCTTCGCTGAGCCGGCGCGAGCTGGAGATCCTGCATCCGATCTCGCTGGGCCTGACGAGCGCGGAGATCGGCGAGGCCCTGCAACGCTCGGAACGCACCGTGTCCCAGCACCTGCGCAGCATCCACACCAAGCTGGGCACCCGGTCACGCAGCCAGCTGATGTTCCTGGCCATCGAGGCGGGCGTGTGCGGCTTCAGCCACGAGGAGTGGGCCGCGCTGATCGACGGCGAGATGCGGATGCGCGAGGCGGAGCGGAAGGATCGCTCCACCGCGCTGCGGCCGCGGTGATTCTCACACGCCGCGGTCGGACGAGCCGAGGGCGGCCAGTTCGTGCTTGTAGCGTTCGCGGAGGGGGTCGACGACCTCGCGGACGAAGCGTTCGGTCTGCTCGACGCTGCGCCCCACATACTGCATGGGGTCCATGAGGTTGTCCCAGTTCAGATCGCGGTCGAGCTTGCCGCCGCGGGCCTTGCTCTGGAACATGGGGTCGGCCTTGACGCGTTCGAGCAGGTCGTTGTCCAGCCCCTCCTGCTTGACGCGGTGGCCGGCGGCCTGGGCGTGGACGCGGATGGCCTCGTGCAGGTCCTGGCGGTCGCCGCCGGCCTTGACGGCCTCCATCAGGATGTTCTCGGTGGCCAGGAAGGGCAGTTCTTCCATCAGGTTCTTGCGGACCATGGCCTCGTTGACGACCAGGCCTGATGCGACCTCGTGCATGAGGTCCAGGCAGCCGTCGAGGGCGAGGAAGGACTCGGGCAGGGACAGGCGGCGGTTGGACGAGTCGTCGAGGGTGCGCTCGAGCCACTGGGTGGCGGCGGTGTCGTAGGCGTTGCCGACCATGTTCATGACGAAGCGGGCCAGGCCGCAGATGCGCTCGCACTTCATCGGGTTGCGCTTGTAGGGCATGGCGGACGAGCCGATCTGGCTCTTGCCGAAGGGTTCGTCGAGTTCCTTGCGGTTGGAGAGCAGGCGGATGTCGGTGGCAATCTTGTGGAGGACGGAGGCGGTGGAGGCGAGGTCGGCGAGGATGAAGGTGTCGTAGACGCGCGGATAGGTCTGGCCGGTCAGTTGTCTGCTTTGGTGCTTCGGTTCAATGTACACGTCATCAAACGCTTCATGCTGAGAGCACATGGCATACACAAATTTTTCTTCAAGCTCTTTCACCTTGTTCGCTTGCCCTCCAAACAAAGCAAGGAATGACGCTTGGGTACCCGTCGCCCCACGCAGTCCTCGCGGCTCAACTGTGCAACGAGTCCACTCCACACGATGAGCGCACAGATCGAGATCATGAGTCCACCCAGCGACTCGCCGACCGACTGTCGTCGGCTGCGCAGCTTGATAGTGCGTAAAGGCGAGGCACGGCGTGTCCTTGTGAAGCAAGCTCGTTGTTGCAAGAGCGTTCACCGCCCGCCTCGACTTCAACCAGATGACTTTGAGGGCAATACGCAGCGTGATCAGATCCGCGTTGCACACCACATCCTGGCTCGTGCACCCGAGGTGGATGATTGGCTTGGCCTTGGGGCACTGCTCGCCCAGGCAGTGGACATGGGCCATGACATCGTGGCGGAGGTCGCGTTCGAGTTCGGCGGCGCGGGCCAGTTCCTGGTCGGTGATGCCGCGTTCGACCACCGCCCGCAGTTCGGCGATCTGCTCGTCCGTGATCGGGAGCCCGCAGGCCTGCTGGGCCTCGGCCACGGCCAGCCAGATGCGGCGCCAGGTGTTGAACTTGTGGCGGGGGGACCAGATGCGCAGCATCTCGGGGCTGGCGTTGCGGCTGGCCAGGGGGCTGGTGTAGGTGTCGTGGGGGCTTTGGCTGGGCATGGGCGAGTTTAGGGGTGGGAAGAGACGAAGAGACGAAGAGACGGAGAGACGAAGCGGGAGAAGATGGCCGGCTGCAAGTCGGCCCCACGGGGGGTGGGTCACTACGCTTGGGGCATGCCCATTGTCGAGATCTCGGCGTTGCCGCAGCCCGCGTCCGTTCATGTCCCCACGGTGCTGGAGCGGGTGGGGCTGGCGCTGGCCAGCGGGATGGAGTGCGATCCCGCGGTGGTGTGGGCGGTGTGGCGCGGGGTGGACGCGGGGGGCTATGTGGTCAGGGGGCATGCGCCGCTGACGCAGCCGCAGGAATCGCACGACCCGATCGTGCGGATCATGGCCTACGAGGGGCGGAGCGCCGAGGTCATCGCGCGGACGGTCGAGGGGGTGGGGCGGACGGTGGCGGGGTGCCTGGGGCTCGAGCCATCGAACGTGTTCGTGTGGTACGAGGAGTTGAAGGCGGGGCGGGTGTTCACGGGCGGGAAGGTGCGGGGGAGGTAGGGAACTTTTTAGCCGCGCACGAATTAAGCGGATCGCGGTGGCGTCAAGCTTCATGACCGGGGAAGAATCCGCTTACTTCGTGCGCGGCTACAAGAGTTTGTGGGCGTCTGCAAGTTCATTCCTCGTCCAGCGCGGCGTTGTAGCGGGCCATCAGTTTCGAGCGGGTGAT
>CAYNRF010000263.1:0-3802 GCA_964399525.1 uncultured Phycisphaeraceae bacterium
TGGGCGAACCAGCGCTGGTGCCGACCGCACCCGCCATCCTGGGGGCCATCCGGCACGCGACCGGCGTCACGATGCGCCGCATACCCGTTCTCCCGCATCGCCTGTGGGAGGCGCTGCGTGTCCGATAGGGTCAGCGCACAGGCGCGGTCCGACAAGTTCGGCCAGCCCGAAGGCGATGGGATAATCCGCTGCGATGCCTGCCCGGTGCTCTGCCGCATACGTCCGGGCCGCGCAGGCGCCTGTGCGCGTTATGCCAACGAGAACGGACGACTGATCCGCACCGATCCGGCATTGGCGCTTTCCCAGGCTGTCGAGTCCGGTGCGCCGCTCGTGGCCTTCGCCGAGGGAACCTGGGACGGCAAGCTCCTCGATCCCGCCCGCGCCTTCGTCACCGGCGTCGGCGCTGGCACCACCTATCCTGACTACAAGCCGGCGCCCTTCATCGTCGGCAGCCAGCATGCCGGCGTGGACACCGTCACGGTGGTCACCGAGGGGATCTTCAGCTACTGCGGCGTGAAGGTGAAGATCGACACCGACAGGCACCTCGGCCCCGAGGCTGCGCCGGTGCGAGCCAAAGGTGAACAGGTCGGCCACGTCACCACGGCCGAGTACGGCAGCCAGATGCTGAGCCTTGGCGGCGTGCGCCACCTGACCGGCGGCAGCAAGCGCGAAGGCAACGTCACCTGTGAGACGTTGCTCGCGCTCTGCGCGGCGGAGCCGGTGACGCTGACAATCGATGCTGGTCACGAGGTGGTGGTGCAGGCGGGGCGCGCACCGATCGTGGGCGGCACGCCGGAGACGCGCATGCGCGTCGGCTGCGGCAGCGCGACCGTCGGCATCTTCGCGCAGCAATGGCTGGGACACGCCGACGAGGTGATCGTGGTGGACGACCATATCACCGGCGTGCTGTCCGAACACCAGGCCGGCAAGGTGCTCGGGATGCGCGCGACAGGCATCCGCGTGCGCGGCCGGCGCTCCACGCCGGGGCGGTATTTCCAGGTCGCCAGTCCCGGGCTCGGCTGGGGCGGGACGGACATTGCCGATCCTCTCTCCATCATCGAGAGCATCGACCCCAAGGTCGCCTGGCCCGGCCTTCGCCTGCTGATGACCTCGACGACCGGCGATCATGCACTGTGGTGCGTACTGGACGAGGCGCTGCGCCCGGCGCCCGCGGAGATGCCGGAGGCGGTGCGGCTCGTCGTGGACCGCATCGGGGAGAATTGCGAGCCCTCGCTCTGCTCCGTTCTGTTCATGGCCGGAGCAGGGGGATCGCTGCGAGCAGGTGTCACTGAGAACCCGGTGCTGCTGACGCGCGCGGTCGCCTCCGGCGAGGTACGCGTCACCATGGGAGGCGCGCCCTGTTATCTCTGGCCAGGAGGTGGCATCACCATCATGGCCGACGTGCTTCGCTTCCCCGGCCGCGCCTTCGGCTACGTGCCGACGCCGGCCCTCGTTGCGCCGATAGAATTCACCCTGCCGCGCGCGCTGTACGCGCAGCTTGGCGGGCACATGGATGAGATCGTGCAGGTGAAGGACCTTCTTGCGGGCCTGGGCGAACAGCTTCGCATCGAGGGCTGGATCGCCGGCAATCCGTGGCCCTTCGCAAAGCCATGACCGCCCAGCGGCTGGAAGGTGAGCGGCTCCATCTGCACCACGGACCGATCGACGTGGTGCTCCGCGCGTGGGGAGATCCGCGCGACGTCGCGGCGGCCGAGCGCGCGGCAACCACCCGGTTCGCAACGATCCTGCACGAACTCGTCGCGGAACTGCCGACGCTGCGGCGCCAAGTGAGCGCTGAGATGTCACTGCGCGGCCCGGTCGCGCGACGGATGCTGGCGGCATGCACACCATTCGCCGAGCGGGGCTTTTTCGTGACGCCGATGGCAGCCGTCGCCGGTGCGGTGGCGGATGAGTTGATGGCGGCGATGCGCGCCGCAGCGCCCGGAATGCGCAAGGCTTTCGTGAACGATGGCGGCGACATCGCGGTCTGGGTGGCGCCGGGCGAGGCAGTTACCCTGGGAGTCGCGGATCGCGTTACGATCGACGGCACGCTCCACATCTCCGCGTGGGACGCCGTAGGGGGCGTCGCCACCTCGGGCCGGCACGGCCGCTCCTTCTCGCTCGGCATCGCGGATGCGGTGACAGTGCTCGCCGATGACGCCGCCGCGGCAGATGCTGCAGCCACACTGATCGCCAATGCCGTGGACCTCGACAGCCCCGCCGTCGCCCGCGCACCGGCGTCGGCGCTCGACCCCGACAGCGACCTCGGTGACCGCCTCGTCACGGTCGGCGTCGGTGACCTGGCCGAAGACGAAATCGCGACCGCCCTGAATGCCGGGCTCGTCCGCGCCGAGGCCCTGACATGCGCCGGCCTGATCCGCGCCGCCGCGCTGCGCCTTGCCGGCCAAGTGCTTGTGACCGGCACTCCAATGCTGCAGGACCACGCCGCATGATCCAGGACATCGTCATCAGAAAGCTCGCAACACATGTCGAGGACACCCGGCACGATGGCGGCCCGGCGCTAGACCGACCGATCCTGAAGGGCTGGTGCGCCATCGTGCTCCGCAACCCCTTCGCCGGCCGCTACGAGCCGGATCTGTTGTGGATGATGGACGCCATGAAGCCCCTCGGCCTGCTGGTCGCCGAGAAGCTGCTTGCCGCACTCGGCGGCAACCCCGATGCGGTCGAGGCCTACGGCAAGGGCGGCCTCGTCGGCACTGGCGGGGAGCTCGAGCACGGCGCGCTTTGGCACGTCGCGGGCGGCTACGCGATGCGCGGGCTGCTCGGAAAGGCGCTTGCCATCGTCCCTTCGATGACCAAGGTCGGCCCTATGGGCGCGATGCTCGACATCCCGATACATCACCGCAATGCCGCGTATGTGCGCAGCCATTTCGATGGCATCACCTGCATCCTGCCAGACGCGCCGCGGCCGGACGAAATCCTCTTCGCGCTCGCGATGACCACCGGATCGCGGCCGCATGCGCGGGTGGGCGGTCTGCGGCAGGAGGAAATCAGTGCCTGGGACGGGCAGCGGTAGGCGCTTCCCGTCGGCCTGCCGAGGCGCCATATAGCGGCGATGCTTATCCGTTCGGTAGCAATCGTCGGGGCCGGTCTGGCCGGCCTCGCCTGTGCGAAGACGCTCGCGGCGCACGGCCTGGCGGCGCGCCTGTTCGACAAGGGCCGCGCTGCTGGCGGGCGCATGGCGACGCGCCGTGTCGAGCTGGAGGGGCAGAGCTTCGACTTCGACCATGGCGCGCAGTTCCTCACCGCGCGTGGCGGCCTGTTCCGCGCCGCGCTCGAAGCCGCCCACGCCAAGCCTTGGCCCGACGAAGCCCGCCATGTAGGGGTTCCCCGGATGTCCGCCATTCCGCGAGCGCTGGCGCAGGGTCTCGAGGTCATGCTGGCGCGCGAGGTCGTGGAGATCATCGGTGAGCCCGGCGACTGGCGGCTGCGGCATGTTGCGGCGGCGGCGGCGCAACGCGGGCTCCGACCCGGAGCGGTGCCGGCCGAGGCAGGGCCTTTCGACGCCGTGGTCCTGGCGATTCCGGCGCCCCAGGCAGCAAAGCTGCTATCCGGCCCGGCGCCGCATCTCGGAGCGGTCCTGATGCCTGTGACAATGGCACCGTGCTGGACGCTGATGGCCGCGTTTGCCGAGCGGCTGCCCCTGCCGGACACGATGCGGATGGTGGGCGGCCCGATCGCCTGGGCAGCGCGCGACAGTTCCAAGCCCGGACGCAATCCGGAGCACGAATGCTGGGTGGTGCAGGCTGGGCCGGACTGGTCTCGTGACCACCTCGAATTC
>CAYNRF010000264.1:0-3792 GCA_964399525.1 uncultured Phycisphaeraceae bacterium
CCGGCTCAAGCCCCACACCCCGGCCCACGCGGGGGTCCTGTCGGTTGCGAAGGGAATCGAAACAACAACCGTTCTGCGCCCGACCCAGATTGTCGCCGATGTCCTGCGCGACGACCCCGACGCCCGGCCCCGCCCGCTGGGCTGCCTCTCCGGCCCGACCATCGCCACCGAACTGGCCCGCTGCCTGCCCGCGACCATGGTGGCCGCGTCCGACCACCCGGGCTTCGCCGACCAGATCCAGCGCCTCTTCACCACCAGCTGGCTGCGGGTATACACCAACCCCGACCTGCTCGGCGTCGAACTGGCCGGGGCGACCAAGAACGTCATCGCCATCGCCGCCGGCATCATCGACGGCCTGGGCGCCGGCCACAACGCCAAGTCCGCCCTGCTCGCCCGGGGCCTGGCCGAGATCGCCCGCCTCGGCACCGCGATGGGCGCCCGCACCGAAACCTTCTTTGGTGTCGCCGGCGCGGGCGACCTTGCGACCACCTGCTTCAGCCCGGAGGGCCGCAACCGCTCCTGCGGCGAGGCCCTCGGCAAGGGCGCTTCGCTCAAGGACTATCTCGCGGGATCCATGTTCGTCGTCGAAGGCGTCGAGACCACGCGGGCGGTGGTGAAACTCGCCGAGAAGTACCGGGTGGACATGCCCATCACGCGAGCCGTCCACGCGGTGCTGTTCGAGGGCCTCGACCCGGTCGAGGCCATCGGCCTTCTGATGAGCCGTGAGCCGAAGGGGGAACGGGTGGGGTGATGCCCGGATGGGGCTCAGCCCAGAGACACGGACCGGGTGCGACCGCCGCGCCGCATCGGGACCGGGCCGCTCAGTGCGGGTATGACGTTCTGCCCATGGGGTGTCGGCGCAGGGGAAAAGGACCCTTCACCAAAGGCGGGCGTGGAATCGGGTGAACAGGGACCCGCCGGGATCCGATGGCACATCCTGAAAGCGTTTCCCCGATCCGTCCCAACACCCATGGCCTTCCGATCCGCCAATCTGCCCCGCCGTCCGCGGGTGGTCTACATCTCCGCACTGGCGTTGGTCGCCGTCCTGAGTCTGGGTTCCCAGCTCGTCCTTTCCCACATGATCCGCAGCCTCGCCGCGGATGCGGGGATCATCGATCTGGCGGGTCGCCAGCGGATGCTCAGCCAGCGGCTGGCCAGCGAATCCCAGCAGCTGGCCGACGCGCTGGCCCGCGACGACGCCGACGCCGCGGCCCGGCTCCGGGCCGACCTGGCCGCGACGCTGCGGCTGTGGACCGAGTCGCACCAGCGCCTGGATGTTCACCAGAACGCCGCCACGCCCTGGCCCGACAACTCGCCGGCCGTCCGGGCGGGCTACGAGTCGCTCCGCCCGGACTTCGACGCCGCCGTGCTCGCCGCCGGATCGCTGCTGGAGATCGCCGCCGCCCCCGAGCCATCGGTCGATTCGGCCCGGGCCGCCGTCGGGGACGTCATCGCCTCGACCGATCGCTTCCTGCCCGTCATGCACGAGATCGTGGGGCGCTACGCGGCCGAGTCCGGCCAGCGTGTGGCCCTTCTTCGGCAGACCGAGCTGGTGCTCTCCGCCCTGATCATCCTCGTCCTGCTCGCCGAGGCTTTGCTGCTCTTCGAGCCGGCCCTGCGCCGCGACCGTCGTCACCAGGACATGCTCACCAGCCGGACGGATGAACTCCGCCGCCTCGGCGAGATCGTCGAGCGGACCACGAACGCCGTCGTCCTGACGGACGCGAGCGGCCTGATCACCTGGGTCAACGACGGCTTCACGCGGATCTCCGGCTTCAGCCGCGAGGAAGCGGTCGGGCGGACGCCCGGCTCGCTGCTCCAATGCGAGCTGTCGGATCGCGACAAGATCGCGCAGGTCCGCGACGCGGTCCGCGCCGGGCGCCCGATCCGGGTCGAGCTGCTCAACCGCAGCCGGGAGGGACGCGACTACTGGGTCGACATCGACATCCAGCCCCGCCGGGACGAGTCCGGTCAACTGATCGGCTTCATGGCCATCGAGAGCGACATCACCGACCTTGTGCTCGCCCGCCGTCACACCGAGAGCATCATCGAGGCCGCGGCCGACGGGATCATCGAACTCGACGCCGAGGGCGCGATCGTCCGGTGCAACCCGGCCGCCGAGCAGATCTTCGGCCTGAGCAGCGAGCAGATGGCCGGCCGCACGCCGCACGACCCGCGCTGGAAGGCCGTCCGCGAGGACGGCAGCGATTTCCCCGGCGACGAGCACCCCGCGTCGATCACGCTGCGGACGGGGCAGTCGATCCGGTCGTTCGTCCACGGCGTCTGCCACGCCGACGGCGAACGCCGCTGGATCTCGGTGAGCACCACGGCCGTCCGCGACGCGGGGCTGAGGATCACGGGCGTGATCGCCAGCGTGGCCGATGTGACCGCGCAGCGGGAGCACGCCCGCCGGCTCGAGATGATCATCGAGGGCGCCAACCTGGGAACCTGGGACTGGGACATCCCGTCGGGCATGGTCCGCTTCAACGAGCGATGGGCCCGCATGCTGGGGTACGAGATCGGCGAGATCGAGCCGCACGTGCGGAGCTGGGAGCGGCTGGTCCATCCGGACGACATGCCGGCGGTGATGTCCACGCTGACCGAGCACCTGGAAGGACGCTCGCCCGTCTACGCGTGCGAGCACAGGCTGCTGCGCAAGGACGGTTCGTGGGCGTGGGTGCTCGACTCCGGACGCGTCAGCGAGCGCGACGCCGAAGGCCGGCCGGTCCACGCTTCCGGCATCCACCTCGACATCACGCAGGCCAAGCACTTCGAGCTGCAGACGCGCGAGGCGGAAGCCAAGGCCCATGCCGCCAACGCCGCCAAGAGCCAGTTCCTGGCGAACATGAGCCACGAGATCCGCACGCCGATGACGGCGATCATCGGCTACGCCGATCTGCTCAAGGAGCTGGTCCAGGAAGGCTTCGACCCGCGGAGCGGCCTCGAGTACGCCGAGACCATCCGCCGCAACGGCGAGCACCTGATCTCGATCATCAACGACATCCTCGACATCTCCAAGATCGAAGCCGGCCGGATGGACATCGAGCTCGTCCGGACCGACCCCGAGCAGGTGCTGTTCGAGGTCGAGTCGCTGATGCGCGTGCGTTCCAGGGCCAAGGGCATCAACCTCGAGATCATCCGGGAGACGCCGCTTCCCAGATCCATCGAGACGGACCCGACACGCCTGCGCCAGATTCTGGTCAACTTGGTCGGCAACGCCATCAAGTTCACCGAGATCGGCGGGGTCTCGATCCGCGTCGGACTCGACACCTCGGCCCCGCAGACGCCCCTGCTGCGCATCGCGGTCGAGGATACCGGCATCGGCATGACGCCCGACCAGACCGGCCGGCTCTTCGAGGCCTTCGTGCAGGCCGACGCCAGCACGACGCGGCGGTTCGGCGGCACCGGTCTGGGCCTGCGGATCTCCCGGCAGCTCTGCGAGCTGCTGGGCGGCCGGATCGAGGTCGCCAGCACGCCCGGCACCGGCAGCGTCTTCACCGCCCTGATCCCCACCGGGAGTCTTGACGACGTCGAGATCGCCGAGCCGAGCCGGCACGGCAGGGTCGTCCGCGACGACACCGGCGCCGGGGCCGCCCAGGCCGCCGCGCGGCCGCTGGCCGGCCTGCGGGTGTTCTTCGTCGAAGACGGTCCGGACAACCAACGCCTGATCGGTTTCCACCTGCGCAAGGCCGGTGCCGAGGTCACCACCTTTGACAACGGCCTGCGGTGCCTCGAGACCCTGACCCGGGACGGCACGCCGCAGGGACCGCTGCACGACCACCCGCCCTGCGA
>CAYNRF010000265.1:0-3754 GCA_964399525.1 uncultured Phycisphaeraceae bacterium
CCAGCGCGCCGAAGCGGGCGTCGACGGCCTGCTCGCCCTGGCTCCAGCCGTGCGCCGGATAGCAGTTCGGCGGATAATGGCCCTGCATATCGCGGATGTCCGCGCACTGAACGACGAGCAGCGTGGCGGACAGGCCGCCGCGATCGGTCGTGCGGTACTCCCGGGCCACGATCGCGTTGGGCCGCAGCAGTTTCGTGGCGGACGGCGGGATCGGCACCTCGCTGGATGTCCAGCCGCCGTAATCAACCGGCATCGACTCGATCGCCTTCTTCATGCCCGCGTGGTAGGACGCCACAGCCTCCTGATCGATGGAGACCCGCTGCGAGAACGCGACCGCGACCAGCATCGCGGCGGCGATGATCGTGATGACGTGGCGATGGGTCATGACCGCTGCTCCGACATCTGGTGCGCCAGGGTGAAGCGGTAGGTGGGCACCAGCGCCCACCGCAGCGCCTTGGTGATGCCCATTAGCAGGAGGAACGCGATCGGCAGCATCGCCCAGCCCGCGGCGGAGTGGAACATGTCCGCTGTCTTTTCGTCCGAATAGCCGTAGAAAAGCACCGTCGGGGTCAGCCGGATGACGTTGCACACGATCGCCGCGACCGGGCTGAGCAGCAGGATCACCAGACGCACGGAGTTGCGCAGCGGCACGGTGAACGCGAATGCGTACGACACGAGGAGCAGCGCGAACACCATCCGCATGCCGTTGCACGCTTCGTGCACCGCGACGGGACGATCGTTGATCAGCAGCAGATTCCCCGAGCGTTCCACCCAGTAGCCCAGGGCCTCGAGCACGACCTTCGTCACTTCCGCCGTGGCCGTCTGCAGCGGCCCGGCGATCATGAGCCGCAGCTTGCCCGGGACGGGCACGAGCATCGCCAGGATCGCGACCGCGGGCACGAAGTTGGCCAGCACGCGGACACCCACGACGGACGTGACCGCCCCCAAAACCATGAGCACCGCCCCGGCATGCCACCCTGCCTGGAACGCGTTGCGGAAGCTGAACCAGGACATCAGCCAGCCCAGGGCGATCAGCACCGGGCCGACCCAACTGAACGTCGGCGGGCACCGGCGGAAGCGGATCCGGCGGATCCAGATCAGCCACAGGAGAATCGGGGGCACCAGCAGGATGTGGCTGGCCTCTTCGTCGCGCCAGGCCATCGTGAAGATGTCGGCCCACTGCGACCAGCCGGCCCAGATCGCCAGCAACACCAGCGTGACGATCGCCCCGATGTGGTAGCCCGTCCAGCCGTACCTCGACAGACCGAACATCAGGACCTCCCCCCCGACCCGGTTGCGCCGGCCGCGACCACCTGCCCGACGCACCGCGTGCCCGCTTGAACCACGGCACCCGGGCACACCACGGATCGGACCACCACCGCGTCCTTCCCGACCGTCGCGCCCGCGAGCACCACGGAGTCGTGGATGATCGCGGACGGCGCCACTTCGGCTCCGGGCTCGACCAGCGCGAAGGAGCGTTCCCATTCCTCCCGGTACGGATCCTCATCGACCGAGCCGGAATCCAGCCCCCGCGTCGCCAGCAGACGCACGGCCCCGAGATACTCCGTGATGTTCCTCGTCCGCAACGCGTACGCCCGCCGATGTTCGACCACACTGACCCCCCACCGCTCCAGCCACTCGGGCAGCGCCTGCTCCTTCAGGTCGACGTAGCCGACCGGGCGAACCGACCGGAGCACGGCGCACCGAACCAACCATAACCCGACCGGCGTCCCGTCCAGGGACCCGACCATCGAAACATCGGTCTGCTTACGGAGCATCGCCCCGATCAGTTCGTCGAGCGGCTGCCGGAAGACCTGGGCCCCGTTCACGACCACGACGAAGTCGTCCGGCGGGCAGTCCCGGGTCGCGTCGGCGAGCACACCGGCCACCCCACGCAGAGGATTGGCGTCCCGCTCCACGACGCAGTGCAGGCCGGGACGCTCCGCCGGGGTCGCCGGAGGTTCGGATTCGGCATCCACCAGCAGGCGCACCCGCATCCCGTCCAGCTGCCAACGGCGCGCAAAGTCCTGCAGCGAAGTGAGATGCCGGCCCATGAGGGTGGATCCGTCGGGCAGCGGCAGGTCGACGATCGAACGCTGGGCCGACCTTGCGAGCGGCGTGCGACGCACCGCGCCGCAGAGGATGATGCACGATCGGACCGACCGCGCCCGATCCGCCAGACCGATCCCAGCCGTCACGCTGACCCGCTCGCTGGCGTGATCCAATCCTGACACGCCCTTCCCTTCCACAAAGACCAGACCGCGACCAGCCCGGAAAGCAGCGGAAAACCCGGTCCGGATTCACCCCAGTTTCGGCTCGTTGCGAAGCCGGCTGCACCACTCTGGGAAAACTATAGGGAGGTGTGCCACCCCATCCCCGCACAGCCGCTTCCGGCCGTTCGTTCGGGAATCGGGGGGTCCGGCCCGCTTCTCAGGCCGCCGGGACGAAGTCGATGTCGATCACCGGCCCCGCGGACGCGACCGCACCGATGTAGCCGGCGGGGGTCTCAAACCGCCGGACCCACCAGGCCGTTCCGCCCACCCGGGCCGCATTCCAGCCCCAGAGCGTACGGATCTCGGTCGTGAGCATCGTCGGGTTCAGGTGCATGCCCCGCCCGTCCGCCTTGAGCAGGGCCTCCATCACACACCAGGCAAACAGCGTCCGCTCGGCCCGATCCGGGATCAGCTCGACCGCAGGACCGGTCACGGACTCCACGGCCCGGGCGACATGGTCGTCGATCTGAGCTCCCGAAAGGCACTCCACGTCCACACCCACACGGACGCCGTTGCCGACGGCCAGTGCCACCAGATCCCCGCTGTGGCTGGTGCTCAGGTCGCCGACGGTGCGTTCCAACCCTTCCGGATAGGGCCGCCCGAACGGGGTTCGTTCCACCAGAACCTCACCCGGTCCCACCCCCAGAAACCCCGAGGCGGCCTCCCGCCACACCGCCCGCGAGACAGCTCCCGCACGCCGGTCCCGCTCCATGGCCAGGCGGTCGATGTCCTCCCGTTCCTCGGCGGTCAGCACCGACCTGGCCCGGGCTTCGGCGTGCTCCGAAGCGCGGAACAGCCAGACTCGCACGCCTCCGGCGGGGGGAATCTGGATCGGATTGGTCCGGTCAAGAAACGGCAGTTCGGTGACCATGGTGACTCTCCACCGCATCAGCGGACGCGGACCGTCCAGCTCCGGATGCTCCGGTCCGGCAGCTCGGGATTATCCGCGGCCGAGAACATCGTCAGCGTCGTGGTGGACCCGGGCTCAAACTCCAGCTTGAGCGGCGCATGGAGCTGATCGGCCGACGTGATGGGCTGGTTGACCGAAGGGGGGCGTCCGTTCCGGGCCACGGCCCCGTCGAAGGCGAACCGTTCCCCCTCGATCAGCGCAAAGTCCTGGGTCGACTGGACGATCTCGGCCCCCCAGATGTACACCGTCCGGCCGAGCACCATCGCCGAGATCCCGGCGTCGAAGAACGTGACGTTCTGTCCGCCCGTGGCCTCGTCGTCGTTGTACCGCGGCGAGCCGATCGTGGGCACGGGAGCCTCGGTCTGGGGAGGACTCTGGCCGTTGCGGGCGTTGACCTTTGTTCCCGTGTTCTTGAAAGGTGCCCGCGCTCCCCGGACCGCCCCGGTCGAGCCCTCGGCGGACGATCCCGCCGTGCCGGCCGCCATCCCGCCCACCGAGACCGCGCTTGCGGAGCCGCCTGCCCCCCCCCCCCCCCCCCCCCCCCCCCCCCCCCCCCCCCCCCCCCCCCCCC
>CAYNRF010000266.1:0-3715 GCA_964399525.1 uncultured Phycisphaeraceae bacterium
ATCGCGCTGTTTTGCACGAGCGTCTGGTCGTGCGCGGGGCACTGGCCGTTGGGGGTGAGCGTGGTGCTGGCCCAGTCCTCCAGCAGGGCGTGGACCTTGTGGGCGAGTTCTTTGGGGGTGAAGTGGGTGAGGGGGTTGGGGTGCATGGGGGGGGCCCTTTGGCGGAGTTTTTGAACGCAGGGGACACGGAGATCACGCAGAGGGCGCGGAGCTGGGATTAGGGAAGAGACGGAGGGACGAAGCGACGAAGCGACGGAGCGACGCACAGACGGAGAGACGAAGAGACGAAGAGAACTGATCGTTGAAGGATGTTTGGGGTTTCCTTCGCCCCTCCGGGGCGATGATGTTTGGGCGGCTTTTCCACGGGTTGCGCGACGCGTTGCGTCGCTTCACCCGTGGCAACATTCGTGCACCCCTCCGGGGTGCGGGGGAGGAATCCGCCGATGGCATCGGCGGCGTCACGGAGGGGGGTTGGGATGGCCGGACCAGGTGTAGTTGGATTTGGTGGTGGTGTAGCCGGCGTCGAGGTTCTGGATCAGATAGCGGAGGGCGTCGGGGGCGTGGTCGTGGCCGTCCTTGGCGGGGGATTGGTTCTCGGGGTCGGCGGGGTAGTGGTAGCGTTCGAGTGATTCGATGAGCCGGGGGCAGTCGCGTGTGATGAACAGGCGGGGCGTGCCGTGGGCGGGGCGGAGGCGGGCGCGCAGCATGTCGAGGCCGGCGACGACGGTGTGGATGGCGGTTTCGATGCGCAGGCCGCGCTCGGTGAGGACATGGACATCGGTCTTGCCCGAGTGCGTGTTGCGTTGGCGGCCGGCGGGATCCGCGCCGATCCACACGGGGCGCTCGGGGGCTTGCAGGATCGCCTTGGTGTGCTCTTCGAGCGTGCGGTTGGGTTCGAGGTACTCGCGATAGACGAAGAGCACGCCGCCGGGGGAGAGCCGCGCCCACAGCACCACGGTGGGGCTGCGGATGCCGAAGTCCATGCCGGCGTAGACGGGCCAGCTCGGCGCGTCGTCGGGCAGGCGGTCGATGACATGGAGGCGCGGGTCGAACTCGGGCAGCACGGCGTCGGAGCGGGTGGGGCGCAGGCAGAGCATCTCGGTGTTCCAGGTGTCCAGAGAGACCCGCGTCTTCATGGCGATGGCGTCGGTGACGGAGATGTGGCCGGGCGGCTGGCCCCGGCGGTCGCGGGCCTTGGCCAGGCCGGCGCACTCGGGGGCGAGGGGGCAGTGGTCGTCGTCGGTCAGGCACTGGTGCTGGTCGTCGGGGCAGGGGCCCAGGGTGTCGACGACGCCCCAGCGGAAGAGGCGTCGGGCGTGGTCCTTGATCGCGCCGGCGACGAGGTGGTGCATGAGGCCGTGGGGGATGTGCATGGTGGAGAGGCACTCGATGGAGCCGCGGACCTGGATGTCGCCGCAAAGTTTGGAGCGGGTGGTGAGCTGGGCGGCGTCCCACACGCCGGGGTCGAAGAGTTCGACCTCGTCGCAGCGGAGTTTCTGCACGCGCGTGCCGCGCACGGAGGTCTGCGACTGGGCGAGGGTCTCGACCGATGATCCGTTGGTCAGGCGGATGCGCCGTTCGGTGATGCGGCCTTCGACCATGGATGCGAAGCCGGGTCGTTCGAAGAGGTCGCGGAGGTGGCTCTGCATGCGTCCGGCCTGTTCGAGCGAGCCGGCGAGGACGCGGATCTCGATGCCGGGCTTGAAGACGAGGTCGAGGGCGGTGGCGACGGCGCCGAGGAAGGTCTTGCCGCCGCCGCGGTTGGCCCAGACGACGCAGTCGCGGGGCGAGCGGTCTTCGAAAAAGGCGTGGGCGAGGTAGTCGAAGGGCGGGCGGTGGCCTTCGAGCAGGGCGGCGCGGGGGGTGTCGAGGTCGAGGTGGTGTTTGAGCCAGAGGGCGAGTTCGTCGTCGGTGGTGGGGGTGGGGCCGGGGAAGATTTGCATGGGTTCTCCAGGAAGAGATGGCGAGACGGAGAGACGAAGAGACGGAGTGGGAGAGAGGAGAAGAGGAGAAGAGGAGAAGAGGTACGCAGAGCACGCAGAGATCACGCAGAGGGCGCAGAGGGGGAGGAGGAGAGGAGGCTTTGAACGCGAAGATCGCGAAGGCGGGTAGCGTGGGGAGGGCGTGGAGGGCGATGGATGGGGCGGTTGGTCATCGCCAGCTCCGATCGGGGAGGGTGGAGCCGGAGGGGGTGGTGGGGGTGGTTGGGCGGGGTTGGCGTCGGCTGCGGTAGGCGTCGTAGAGCGACTCGATGGCGACGCGGTGGGCGCGGACGGCGTGGAGGCTGGAGCCTTCCGCATCGGCGATGGCGCGGAGGGTCCGGCCCTGGAGGTAGTGGGCGCGGGCGACGCGGGCGCGCAGGCCGCGCAGGCGCGGCAGGGTGCTGGCGACGAAGACGGTGCGTTCGTCGAGCAGGCGGGCGACGGCTCCGGCGAACGAGCGGCGGAGCACGCGGGGGTTGGCGCCGGTGTCGCGGGCGATCCGGGCGATGGGGCGGGCGTCGGCCAGGACGGCCAGGACGAGGTCACGCTCGGCCGGGGCGAGCCAGTCGGCGCGGGCCAGGACGCGGTCGACGGGCTGGGCGTCGCGGGCGCGGCGGAGGTCGAGGGGGGTGAGGCGGTCGAGCCAGGCGGCGGGTGTGCAGCCGCGGCGGGAGGGGGAGGCGTGGGCTTGGGTGGGATCGGGCTGGTGGGTCTGGCTCGGCACGGGTGTCCCCCTTTTTCGTTCTCTGTTTGGTGAACAGGGTTGATTTGTACCCGTGTGTGTGGGATGATGCAAGGGTTCTGTTTGGTATGTCCGCAAAACGGCGCACAGGAGCGGTCATCGGGGTGTTTCCGGTGGCCTGAACGAGGCGGAGGTGTGGTGTGGCGGAGTCGAGCGACGCGGTTGGCGGTGTGGGGAACGGGTTTGGCGAGGCGTTGGCGCGGGCTCGGCGGGGGGCGGGGTTGTCGTTGGATGGGCTGGCGGCCCGGGTGGGGTGTGCCAAGTCGTATCTGTGGGGGTTGGAGCGGGGGGTGAAGGGGCCGCCGTCGGAGGCGATGGTGAAGCGGTTGGAGGCGGCGATGGGGTTGGAAGGTGAGGCTGGCGGCGGGGGTGGGGGGGGGTTGGCGGCGGCGGCGCGGTGGGAGCGCACGCCGGGGGCGGTGCGTCGGGACCTGTTCGAGCTGCGCGAGCGGGGGCGGTCGGGCGAGCGGCTGGCGCGGCTGCTGGGCGAGGAGGCGCGGGCGGGGGTGTCGCTGGACGCGCTGTACAAGTCGGGGGCGCTGGGGGCGTTGATCGAGAAGTTGTCGCCGGCGAAGTTGGAGATGGAGAGTGTGCGGGCGGTGTTGCCGTTGGAGATCCCGCTCATCAACAAGGTGGCCGCCGGGTATCCGGCGGGGTTCACGGATCTGGGGTATCCGGCGCGGGTGGCGGACGAGTATGTGCGGGCGCCGGACGTGTCGGACCCGGACGCGTTCGCGGCGCGGGTGGTGGGGGACTCGATGGAGCCGGACTACCGCGCGGGGGACATCGTGGTGTTCTCGCCGTCGGTGGAGGTGCGCAGCGGGATGGACTGCTTCGTGCGGCTCGAGCCGGACCACGAGAGCACGTTCAAGCGGGTGTTCTTCGAGGGGGAAGCGGGGGCGGAGATGATCCGGATCGTGGCGCTGAACACGCGGTACGCCGAGCGCGTGGTCGAGCGGGAGCGGGTGGCGGGGTTGTACGCGGGGGTGTC
>CAYNRF010000267.1:0-3706 GCA_964399525.1 uncultured Phycisphaeraceae bacterium
TTGTCGACGCGCAGCCAGGCGAGGGCGATGCCGGCGCCCACGAGGCCCACGGCGGCCTCGGTGACCGACACGAGCAGGATGGCGGTCAGCAGGGCGTCCTGCTCGGCGTCGGCGGAGACCACGCCCGCGCCGATGGCCATGGCGAGGGCGCCGGCCTCGCGGGTGCCCACGGTGCCGAAGGGGCTGACCACGCCGACGACGAAGAAGGCCATGCCGATCATGACGGCCTCTTCGCCCGAGAGCGGGACGCCGAGGATGCCGGCGGCGATCCAGAAGCGCAGCCCGAAGCTCAGGATGTCGAGCACGCGCGCGACCGTGGTGGACCAGACGGCGTGGCCGTCGCCGCCCATCGAAGCGCCGCCGTGGAGCCGCTGGAACCACTCGCGTTCGGCGATCGACCGGGGCAGGCCGAACCGCTGCATGCGTGCGAGACCGCGCGGCCCGCGGACGAGCCGGGCGCACTGCCAGCCGATCGTGTGGGCCAGAGCGATGGCGGCGGCGACGATGAGCCACCACCAGTGACCGGCGCCGTCCGGACGGGCGAAGGCGAGCCACATCGGCGCGACCGTCACGATGGTCAGCACCGCGACGACGATGAACCAGGTCCCGATCGTCAGGCTGGGCACACCGTCGCGCCGGTTGTGGATCACCCATCGGGTGATGACGCTGATCTTGAAGGGCAGGTAGCTGAAGAAGGTGGCCAGGGCGTTGACGGCGACGAGGTCGGAGAGCCGGAGCTTGTGCAGCGGGCGGATGGTGGCCCAGAAGATGAAGCCGTTGAGGAACATGCTGGCGGCGGCGATCCCAAGGAGCGCCAGGATCTGCTCGGCTCTGGCCTGCTGGACGCGTTCGAGGGCGGCCCTGTTCTCGTCCGACATCACGACACGGACGCACCAGATGAGCAGCGCGATGCCGATGCCGAAGCCGAAAAGCTGGACGGCCACGCGGATGCCGCCCCGTGGCCGCCGGGCTCCGCGGGCGGGGAAAGGTCCGTCGGGATCCGGCACGCGGGCGTCCGGGGCGGGAGGGAGGTCCGGTCGGTTGTCGGCGGCGGGGTCGTTCAGGGGAGACTCCGGAGTCGGAACAGGGCGCGTCCCTGCCCGGGCCAGACGCGATGGGGATGTCCGAGGGTATCCGTCCACGCGGCGACGGCGTCGGGGGTCAGGTCGGGGTCGTTCCAGCCGGACGCGGTCAGCCGGTCGAGTTCGGGGAACGAGATGAGCACCCAGCGGACGCCGCGTTCGTGCAGCGCGGCCGTCCAGGCGTTCGGGTCGCCGGGATGGGCCCGCATGACCTCGGCCAGCGGGTGGGTGTCCCAGACGGTGGCGTACATCACGGGACGTCGAAGGTAGATCGGGGTGGCGTCGCCGACGAGCAGGAGGGTTTCCGGCGCGGGGACGGTTTCGTTGACGCCGGCCGAGACGACGGATTCGCCGAGATTCTCGATCGGCAGATCGCCGGTGAACACGGCCGGGCCGAAGGTGAGCAGGGCGTGGGGGTCGGCGTTGCGCTGGGCGGCGAGGTTGGTCAGGGACCAGACTGCGGAGGTGGCGAGGACAAGGAGGAGGGCGACGTTGAAGGGTCGGAAAAGAGGCCGACCGGAGTTCGGTCCCACGAGGGCGATGGACGCCGCCATCAGCGGGAGCAGGGGGATCAGAAAGCGGCTCTGCAGGTGGGTGAAGGCATACCAGGCGATGATCGCGGCGGCGAGGGACATCGTCAGCGCGGCGGCGATCGGACGGGCGGGGCGGCGTGCGAAGAGCATCGCGAGGGCGATCACGGTCAGCAGGGGGGTGAGGGCCCATTGCGGGTTGGTCAGGCCGCGCCAGCGGACAACGGCGGGTGGGGGGGGTTGGCCGGGATCGGCGGCGGTGAGGATCAGGGTGGCGAGGCGCTGGGTCAGTGTGCCGTCGAAGGTGTGGCCGGCGGCGTAGCGGGCGGACTGGTCGGGCGTCCAGTGGGCGTGGGTGAACAGCGTGTTGGCGTGGGGGAAGACGGGGTTGCCGGAGAACGCGGCGTTGCGGATCAGCCAGGGCGCGAGCGTGGCCAGGCCCACGACGGCGCCGATGGAGAACATCAGCGGCCACGCGCGGGGCGGCGTCGTCATCGCCATGAAGACGGCGGCGGCGGGGGCGAGGAAGAGGATGGCGGTGGGTTTGCAGCCGGTGGCCGCGCCGATGAGCAGGGCGACGAGGACTCCGCGGCGGCCCGGCGTCAGACCGGGTGATGCGGCGGCGAGCAGGGCGGCGGCTCCGAGCGCGAGGACGCCGGGCTCGTTGTAGGCGAGCGAGCCGACCACCTGCGTCCAGGGCGTGAGCAGGACAATCGCGCCGGCGATGAACGCGGCGGAGGTGGTCGAATGGGCTTCAAGACCGGCGCGGATCGCCAGGGTGCTCGCGAAGGCGCCGGTCCACCAGGCGGCGAGGAGCGTCATGCCCAGCGCGAGAAGGTGGGCGGCCATGAGTGGCTCGGCGTGCCCTGTCAGCAGGCCCGACAGGCCGCGGGTGGTCAGCGCGGGGGCGTCGGCGAGGTGGGCCTGGTGGAGGATGGCGGCCTCGTAGTAGCCGGGGAGGAACGAATAGACATTGTGCTCGGACGGGGCGATGCGGCCGGTTTCGAGCCATTCGGCGGGGAGCTGGAGGTGGTAGCTGAGGCTGTCGTAGCCGCCGAACTCGGAGTCCCACAGGGCGCCGGGCGGCGACACGGCGGCGACGAGCGTGATGGCGATGCCGACGGAGCCGATGGCCGCGACGGCGCGATTGGTCGGGGTGAGGCGGGGCAGCGCGGGTTTCCAGCGGCGGTTGGCGAAGACGAGCAGCGCCAGGCCGCCGGCGGTGACCCCCCACGCGGTGACGGTGTTGAGCACGGCGAGCGCGCCCAGGGCGTGGGTGACGGACAGCGTCAGCGCGAGGCCGACGCCGGCGTTGAGGGCGTGGGCGTGGGGGAGGTCGCGAGTCCAGGGGCGGGCGAGCGTGCCCCAGCCGATGGCGCCGAGCAGGTAGACGGCGGGCATCCAGCCGGCGCCGAGGGTGGTGGTGACGAGGACGATGAGGCGAGCCGCCAGCGATTCGGGCGGGCCCAGTGTGATCGCGATCAGGATGGCGACCACGAAGACCGCGGGGATGATCCAGCCGATGGCGGGCGGCGTGCGCGGGGCGGGCGTGGATCGGGATTGGCCGGCGGATTCGGGCACGGGTGGATTCTAACGTGGGTCCGGCGCGGCCGTAGAATGGGGCATGGCGCTGCAACCGACGGATCCGGGACTGACCGACGACATCATCGAGCCGCTTTGCGCGGTGTTCCGGCGGTCGCTGAAGGACGTGGGGCTCAAGTACACGCCGGAGCGGGCGCAGATCCTCGACACGATCATCGAGCTGGACGGGCTGTTCGAGGCCGACCAACTGCTCGAGGAGGTCAAGGGCAAGGGGTTCCGGGTGTCGAAGGCGACGGTGTACCGGACGCTGAAACTGCTGGAGGACTCGGGGATCATCCAGCGGGTGCTGTTCGACCGGGAGCAGTCGCACTACCAGCTCGCCTACGGACGCAAGGGCAACACGCTGCTGGTGCGGATGGACACGGGCGAGGTCGAGGTGCTGGAACTGCCGGAACTGGTCGCGCTGCGGGACAAGATCTGCAAGGCCCGCGGGCTGCGGGCGGAGGGGCACCGGCTGCAGATCTTCGCGACGAAGTGAGGGGGGGATTTTTG
>CAYNRF010000268.1:0-1306 GCA_964399525.1 uncultured Phycisphaeraceae bacterium
CGTCGAGGATCACCAGCGAGTCGGTGGTGGCGTTGTTGAGGATGTTGGCGGTCTCGGTCATCTCGACCATGAAGGTGGACTGGCCGCGGTGCAGCGCGTCGTCGGCGCCGACGCGGGTGAAGATGCGGTCGCACACGCCCACGATCGCCCGGTCGGCGGGCACGAAGCTGCCGGCCTGGGCCAGGACCACCAGCAGCGCGGTCTGGCGGATGTAGGTGCTCTTGCCGGCCATGTTGGGGCCGGTGATCAGGGCGAGGTTGGCCGGCGCGTCGGGGATGCCCAGCTCGCAGTCGTTGGGCACGAAGGCCTGGCCGAGGGTTTCGTCGAGCACCGGGTGGCGTCCGGCGTGGATGGACAGTTCGCGCTTGGTGGTGATCTCGGGGCGTTTCCAGCCGCGCTGGTGGGCCTTGTCGGCGAAGCCGAGCAGGACATCCAGTTCGGAGACGGTCTCGGCGTATTCCACCAGGTCGGGCACGCGCTGGCGGGCCCGCTCGCACAGGCCGTCGAAGATGATCCGCTCGCGTTCCAGCGCCCGGGCCGAGGCTGTGGTGACCTTGTCCTCGAAGGTTTTCAGTTCGGGCGTGATGTAGCGCTCGGCGTTCTTGAGCGTCTGCTTGCGGGTGAAGGCATCCGGGGCGCGGCGGGCCTGGGCCGCGGGCAGTTCGATGTAGTAGCCGAAGACCGAGTTGTAGCCGACCTTGAGCGACGGCAGGTCGTGCTCGGCGATCAGGCGGGTCTGGTAGTCGGCCAGCCAGGCGCCGGCGTCCTTCTCCAGGCCGCGGGCCTCGTCGAGTTCGGCGTCGACGCCGTCGCGGACCGCGCCGCCCTCGCGGAGGTGGCCCGGGGCGTCGTCGACGAGCGTGTCCCTGATCCGCCGGCCCAGCGCGGTCAGGGCCTTGGCGTGGATTTCGAGTCGTTTACGCAGCCCGCCGAGGGTCTCGGCCTGCTGGAGGGTCTGGACCAGTCGTTCGGCGGCCAGCACCGAATCGGCCAGGCACACCAGATCGCGTGGGTTGGCGCGCCCGAGCGCGACGCGCCCGGCGATCCGGGCGACATCGGATACGCCCTTGAGCGTCTCGCCCAGCGCCTCGGCGAGCGTGCGCCCGTTGACCAGGGCCTGCACGGCGTCGTGGCGGGCGCGGATGGCGTTGGCGTCCCGCGACGGGTTGGCCAGCCATTGACGCAGCAGGCGCTTGCCCATCGGCGTGCGCACCACGCAGCGGGTGCCCACCGGGCTGGCCAGGAACACGCCCGCCAGCGATCCGGCGAGCTGGCCGTCGCGGATGGTCTGTTCGATCTCCAACGC
>CAYNRF010000268.1:1406-3662 GCA_964399525.1 uncultured Phycisphaeraceae bacterium
CCGACGGCGTGGTCGTCCAGGAACGCCACCGCGGCCAGCGTGACCGACTGCTCGTCGCGGAGCAAGGACTCGTCGACCAGCGTGCCCGGCGTGATGACCTGCGTGACGCCGCGGTCGACCACGCCCTTGGCGTCCTTGGGGTCCTGCAGCTGATCGACCACCGCCACGCGGAAGCCGTGCTCGAGGGCCCGCTGGAGATAGGTCGTCTTCTGGTGGTGGGGGACCCCGGCGACGGGGATGCCGTTGCCGCGGTCGACCACGGCCAGCCCGAGGGCCCGGCCCATCGACTCGGCGTCCGGGCCGAAGAGTTCGTAGAAGTCGCCCATGCGGAAAAAGAGGATGCAGTCGGGGAACTGCTGCTTGCAGCGGGTCCACTGCTGCATGGCGGGGGTCGCGTAGGGGTCTTTGGCCATCGGACCCAAGGATAGGGGATTGGTCGGTCCTGCCAAAGAAGAAAGCCCGGGGATCGGGATCCCCGGGCTTTGGCTCGAGACAGATGAAGTCGTCAGTCCGCCAAGGCCTGCTCGTAGGCCGCCTGCGGGCGCAGTCCGACCATGACCTCGGACGCCTGGCCCTTGTCGAAGAGGATGACGGTGGGGATCGATGCGATGCCGTAGCGGGCGGCGACCTCCGGGGCGTCGTCGACGTTCACCTTGGCGACACGGCCCGGGTAGGTGGCGGCCACCTTCTCCAGCGTCGGCGCCAGCGCGCGGCACGGGCCGCACCAGGGGGCCCAGAAGTCCACCAGCACGGGCTGATCCTGGTTGATGAAGGCGTCAAAGGCGTTGGTGTTCAGTTCGGCGACGGCGTGGCTCATGGGATTCCTTTCCGCCCGTCCCCGGGCGATCGTTCTGGATTGGACAGCAGGGGTGAACAGATAGACAGGTCAGTCTATTCCAAGCGGAGCTCGGCGCGGCGGCAGGCGTCTTCAAGCAGGATGGCGGCGGCCTTCCGCGCTTCGTCGGCCGGAGCCCTGCAGCGGCAGATGCGAGAGGCGGACATCGCCCCGGCGAGCAGCAGCCCGATGCGGGCGGCCAGGCCATCGGCATCGGGGCACTCGGTGGCGCGGGTCAGGTCGGCCAAGAAGCGCTGGACCCGGTGCTGGTGCCGGAGGATGGCCTGGCCGACGAGGGTGTCCGGGTCCGAGAACTCGGCCGAGGCGGCCTGGATGAGGCAGCCGCAGCGGGCGGGGGTCTCAAACCGCGAGCCCAGGCCTTCAAACAGAAGCAGGATCTGCTCGAACGGGTCGGCAGAGCCGGCGGTCCAGGATCGCATCAGGTCGACCAGCGACAGGCTGGCCTGATCGAGGACCTCGACGATGAGCTGCTCTTTGCTGCCGAAGTTGTTGTAGAGGGTCATCTTGGCGACCCCGGCCTGATCGAGGATCCGGTCAACACCCGTGGCGTGAAAACCCTCCCTGGCGAACAACTCGCGGGCGCACTCCATGAGGAGGTCTCGCTTGCTGGAGGTGGTGGGGGGCGGGGTTTGGGGGGTCGTTTCGGGCATGGGGCAGATTTTGTGTGAAGTTCCTTCCGATCGGGAACAAATAGACAGACCGTTCTATTCCTTCTCGGCCGATGCAGCGTACCACATCATCGGCCGGAACACCAACCCGGGCCCACACGGCCCGGGAGCCCAACGAAAGGAACGAACCATGCCCCGGATTACCCCCGTCACCAAGGACAAGGCTCCCCAGGCGTCGCAGCCCATGCTGGAGGGCATCGAGAAGAAGCTGGGCCGCGTGCCCAACCTGCTCGGCACGCTGGCGGTGGCGCCGGCCGGTTTGGCCACCTATCTGAAGCTCGGCGAGGCCCTCGGGCACGCATCGCTGGACGCCAAGGTCCGCGAGCAGCTGGCGGTGGCGATCGCCAAGGAGTCCGGCTGCGAGTACTGCGCCAGCGCCCACACCGCGATCGGCAAGATGCACGGCGTCGACGGGGCCGAGCTGGCCAAGAACCTCGAGGGCAAGGCCAGTAATCCCAAGGTGCAGGCGGCGATCGACTTCGCGCTGGCCATCGTCGCCGAGCGCGGCTGGGTGAACGAGGCCCAGTACGCCGCGGCCAAGAACGCCGGGCTCACCGACGCCGAGCTGATTGAGATCCTGGCCATCACGGTGACCAACCTGTTCACCAACTACGCCAACCACCTGTTCCAGACGGTCAACGACTTCCCGCGTGTGGAAGTCGGCGCCGCGGCGCACTGACACGGCCCATCCCGCTGCGTCGGACCGCCCGCCCGGCGCGGCGCTTCGTTTCA
>CAYNRF010000269.1:0-3659 GCA_964399525.1 uncultured Phycisphaeraceae bacterium
GACGACGCGGATCGGCCGATCCGGCGACCACGCGGCCTGCGATCCCTGGGCGCGCGCCAGGCCCGGCAGCGCCAGCGTCGCGAGCATGAGGCTCCTGCGTGCGGTCATGGCGGTCACTCCGGCTGGATTCGCGCCGCGGCGACCAGCGCGCGGTTGCGCGGGATCTCGGCGGCGATCCGCTCGGCGAAGCTCTGCGGCGTCTCGTTCAGCGCCGTCAGGCCGAGGCCGGCCATCCGCTGCTTCACGGCGGGATCGTTGGCCGACTGGTTCACCGCGGCGTTGATCCGCGCGACGATGTCGGCCGGCGCGCCCTTCGGCGCCCACATGCCGCACCAGCCTTCATAGACGAGGTCCGGAAAGCCGGCTTCGGCCAGCGTCGGCACGTCCGGCAGCACGGCCTCGCGCTGCGCGCTGGTCACCGCATAGGCGCGGGCGCGGCCGTCGCGCACCAGTGGGATGGCGGGTCCCATCGGCGCGATGAACAGGCTGACGGAGCCGGCGACAAGGTCGTTCATCGCGGGCCCGGTGCCGCGATAGGACACGAAGGTGGTCTCCACGCCGAGCTTCTGCCACAGCGCCGCCGTGGCGAGCTGCCCGACCGAGCCCAGCGAGGAGCCGGCGAAGGAGAATTGCTGCGGCGTGCGCCGGATCGCCTCCAGCAGCTGCGCGAGGTCCCGGGCGGGCAGGTTCGGGTTGCCGATCATCACATAGGGAATGGACACGGTGCGCGCGACCGGGGTGAAGTCGGCCTGCAGGTCGAAGGGCACGTTGCGCTGCACGAAGGGCAGCACCGTCAGCACCTCGTTCGAATAGAGCAGCGTGTTGCCGTCCGGCGCGCTGCGCGCCACGGCCTCGGCGCCGACCGCGCCGTTGGCGCCGGAGCGGTTCTCGATCACCCAGGTCTGGCCGAGGATATCCGCGGCCTTCGGCGCGATGAGACGACCGGTGAGGTCGGTGGTGCCGCCCGGCGGATAGGGCACGACGAAGCGCACGTTGCGCGGCTGCGCCAGTGCCGGCGCAGCGAGCGTGCCGAGGCCGAGCGCAAGCGCGCCGCGGCGGGTGATGGTCTGCATTGTCGTTCCTCCCTGTCGTTGTCGCGCGGCTCAGTCCGGCCAGGCTTCCAGGAGGTCCACGGGGTCGCCGTAGCGCGACGCCATCTCGCGGACGCTGTCGTCGCGGAGCGATTCGAGGAAGCCGTCGGTGATCAGCGGCGTGTTGCCGGCGCGCACCGTGCTGTCGAAGGAGACGAGGTCCATGTGGACCGGCGGCTCCTCCCATTCCGGCATGACGCGGCGGATGTAGTCGCAGGGCTTCGCCAGGTCGATGCCGTAGTGCAGCGCGCCGGGGCTGTTGGAGCCGGCGGGATAGATGCCGCGCCGCGGCGCCTTCGGGTTGAAGCCGCAGCCGAGCTCGATGAGCCGGCCACCCACCAGCATGTCGCGCAGGATCTTCCCGAGTTCCGTATCGCCATGCACGGCGACGATGCGGTCATCCTTGAACTCCACGCCGATCCGCTCCTCGAAGGGGCGGGCGAAGCCGACGGCCCATTCGGGATAGACGACGCCGTTCACCGGCACGACGAGGTCCTCGTCGTCGTTCACGCTGGTGCGGTCGTAGAGGTTCGGGCCGTGCGTCGGCAGGTAGTGGATGTAGCTGCCCGGCTCCTCCGGCGTCATCTTCCCACGCCAGCGGTTCGACTTCAGCTGGTTCTCCCGCATCGCCGCGGTGAAGCGGATCGTCAGGTCCGTGCCGCGCGGATCGGCGAAGTGCAGGCCGAAATCCTGGCCCTTCGGGTAGCGCGCGGCGGTGCCACGGATGATCTCGCCGACGATCTCGATCGGGAAGCGTGCCTGCGGCGTCTTCAGCAGATCGAGGTTGCGGAAATAGGTGATCTTCACCCAGCGCTGGCCGCGCTTGCGCAGCGCGATGCAGAAGGGATCGAGGATCGAGCAGAACCAGGTGGAGACGACGAAGCTCGCGCGCTCCAGCAGCGGCTTCACTTCGTCGGGAACCTCCAGCACCTGCGTCGTGTCCGCCATGTAGACCACCGGCCGGACGCCATTGGCGCGCGCCAGGCCCGAGATGGCCGCGATCACCTGCGGGTCGAGGTTGCGGTCGGCGAGGAACACCATCCGATCGTCCGGCTTCGGCCGGAAGACTCGCGTGAAGTTCTCGAGGGCCTCGAAATACTGGCCCGTCAGCACCGTGGGCAGGGTGCTGGGTTCCGGCAGGCCCTGACCGCGGAAGGGCTCGCTGCCCGCCATGCGACGTTCCTCCTGGAAAATGCTTCGTTATCTAAGTATTCTGTTGCGCGCCTCCTGCGAAGTCAAGCCGCTGGCGCTTCCAGCGTGACCAGCTCGGCGCCGTCCTCGACCAGTTCGCCGACCGCGCAGCGGATGGCGGTGACGGTGCCTTCGACGGGCGCGGTGATGCGCATCTGCACCTTCATGGCCTCGATCAGCAGGAGCACCGCGCCGCGCGCGACCGCATCGCCGGGCGCGACCAGCACCTGCAGCACGCGGCCCGGCATCGGCGCCACCACGCGCCCGCCGGTGCTGTCCGCGATGCCGGAGGCGGCGCGTGGATCGCGATGCCGCAGCTCATGCGTCGCGCCATCCAGCACGATGGAGAGCGCATCGCCCTCGCGCAGCACGCGGGCGCCGTGCGCGACGCCGTCCAGGCGGAAGGCAAGCGCATCGCCGTCCCAGCGCGCGCCTTCGACGCGCGCCGCGCCGTCCGGCAGGTCGAAGGTGATGACCTCGGCCAGATGCGCACGGATGCCATGGGCCGCGTCGCCGTCACCGAGGGAAAAATCCTGCCAGCCCTCGCCGTTCAGCCGCCAGGCACTGGCGAGGCTCCACGGGGAATGCGGGTCGGCCGGATCGGTCACCGGCTCGTCGCGCAGCAGCCGCAGCACCGCCGCGGCCAGCGCGGCGCGCGGGGCGGGCGGCGTGGGCGCGAGCAGCGCCTCCGCATGGCGGCCGATGAATCCGGTGTCGAGATCGGCGGCGGCGAAGGACGGGTGCGTGAGGATCGCGCGCAGCAGCGGCAGGTTGGTGCGCAGGCCGGCCACTTCGGTGACGGCCAGCGCGCGCAGCAGGCGGCGCCGCGCTTCCTCCCGATCCGCGCCATGGGCGATGAGCTTCGCGAGCATCGGGTCGTAGTGGATCGCGACGGAATCGCCGGCGCGCACGCCGGCATCGACGCGGATGCCCTCGCCCGCAGGCCATGCCAGGTGGCGCAGCGTGCCGACGCTCGGAGCGAAGTCACGCGCGGGGTCCTCGGCGTAGAGGCGGACCTCGATGGCATGGCCGGAGATCGTGAGTTGATCCTGGGCCAGCGGAAGCCGCTCGCCGGCCGCGACGCGGAGCTGCCATTCGACCAGGTCGAGGCCGGTTATGGCCTCCGTGACGGGATGCTCCACCTGCAGTCGCGTGTTCATCTCCATGAAGTGGAAGCTGTCGCCTTCGGAGATGAACTCGACCGTGCCGGCACCGACATAGCCGATCGCCCGCGCCGCATCGCAGGCGGCCTTGCCCATCGCCGCGCGGCGTTCCGCCGTCATGCCCGGGGCGGGCGCTTCCTCGACCACCTTCTGGTGGCGGCGCTGGATCGAGCAGTCCCGCTCGAACAGCGACAACGCAGTGCCATGCGCGTCG
>CAYNRF010000270.1:0-3655 GCA_964399525.1 uncultured Phycisphaeraceae bacterium
GGCAAGCCAACGCAGGGCAGTCGGTGACAACGCCCGTCGCCCGAACGTCGTGCCGCTGCGTCGCCGGCCAGCCCTCAAGAACGGAGCAGGCGCTCAGCATGGTCCAAGCCAGGGTGCAGAACGCCCGGGTTCGGTACAGAGCCAACGCCGGCCCGCCAAACCTGGATGAGCAGCGCCGCCGCCGCCCGTCGCACCCGGCGCTTGCCCGCCGCGCCGGTTGACAGCCGCGTGAGGGTGCCGCCAGAAGTGCTGCCCACTAAGCCGGGGGAGGCCCAATCATGACAACAAGTATTGCCAAGCGCAGCCTGATCGCGGGCGGCGGCGCCGCGCTCGCACTCGCCGCCCTGCCTGGCGCGCGGGAGGCACGCGCGCAGACGCCGCGCACCACGCTGGTGATCGCGGCCCAGATCGACGACCTCGTCGCGCTCGATCCGCACCATTCCTTCGAGGTGACGGGCAGCGACCTGCTGAAGAACGTCTATGACCAGCTTTTCGCCATCGACGAGACCAAGTCCAGCGCGGAACTCCTGCCGGGCCTGGCGGAATCCTTCGAGGTCTCGGCCGACGGCAAGACCTTCACCTTCCGCATCCGGCGCAATGTCCGCTTCCATTCGGGCAATGCACTGACCGCGGCGGATGTGGCCTTCTCGATCCGACGCCCGCTGCTGATCAACCGCACGCCGGCCTTCATGTACCGCTCGGTCGGCCTGACACGCGACAATGTGGCGCAGACGGTGCGCCAGAGCGGCGACTTCGAGGTGCAGGTCACCTTCGACAAGGCCTATGCGCCGAGCCTGATCCAGAACCTCTTCACCGCCACCATCGGCTCCGTCGTGGATAGCCGGCTGGTCGAGCAGAATGCCGGCACCGACCAAGGGAATACCTGGCTGAACCGCAATTCCGCCGCCTCCGGCGCCTATCGCCTGGTGCGCTACCAGCCGAATGAGAGCTACACGCTGGAGCGCAACGACAGCTGGTGGCGGGGCCGGGCGAACCTGCAGCGGGTGATCGTGCGGCACGTGCCGGAAGCCGCGACGCAGCGGCTGCTGCTGGAGCGCGGCGACGTGGATGTGGCGCGCAACATGACGCCGACGGAGATCGCCGGGCTGCGCGGACGGCCGGGCGTGACCATCGCCGAGTTCCCGCGCGGCACGATCCAGTATTTCTCGGCCAACATGGCCGACCCGATCCTGTCGAACCCCAAGGTGATCGAAGCGCTGAAGCACCTGGTGGATTACGACGCCATCGCCAACAACCTGCTGTCCGGCCAGGTCTTCCCGCACCAATCCTTCATCCCGCGTGCCATCCTGGGCGAGGTGGAAAGCCGGCCCTGGCGCTTCGATGCGGCACGCGCGCGCCAGCTCCTGGCCGAAGCAGGGCATCCGAACGGCATCCGCCTGACGATGGATACCGCCAATACCTTTCCCTCGCTCGACGTGGCGCAGGCGCTGCAGGCGAGCTTCGCGCGCGGCGGCGTGACGCTTGAAGTGCTGCCGGCCACCGGCGCGCAGGTGCTGGCGAAGTTCAGGGCGCGCAACCACCAGCTCTTCATCGGCATCTGGGGCCTCGGCTATCCCGACCCGCACTACAATGCCGACAGCTTCGCCCATAACCCGCCGGGCACGGACAATCCAGGCAAGCTGGCCTGGCGCAACAACTGGAACATCCCGGCCCTGACGGCGCGGACCGAGGCCGCGATGCAGGAGCGGGACGCCAATGCGCGCGCCGCGCTCTACCGCCAGATCCAGGAAGAGTTCATGGGCACCTCGCCCTTCGCGGTCTTCGCGCAGCAGCAGGTCCAGGTCGGCGTGCGGAGCAACGTCACGGGCTACCTGGCGAGCTCGCCGGGGCTCTCGGCGATCTACTGGCGCGCGAACAAGACTTGACCGCGCTGCGCCAGGCGCCCGGCTTCCTCTTCCAGGTCGGGCTCACCTTTCTTGGGTTGCTCGCGGTCACCTTCTTCATCGGCCGCGTCGTGCCCATCGATCCGGTGCTGGCCGTGGTGGGCGACCAGGCGCCGCGCGACGTCTATGAGCAGGCCTGGCGAGAGCTGGGCCTCGACCAGCCGCTCTGGACCCAGTTCGCGATCTATGTCGGCAAGGTGCTGACCGGCGATTTCGGTCAGTCGCTGGTGACCCATCGGCCGGTGATCGAGGACATCGCGCGCGTCTTCCCCGCCACGCTGGAACTCGCCACCTTCGCGACCATCATCGGCGTCGTGCTCGGCGTGCCGATGGGCATTGCGGGCGCGGTCTGGCAGGACCGCTGGCCCGACCAGATCGTGCGGGTGGTGGGCCTCGTCGGCTATTCCGTGCCGATCTTCTGGCTCGGCATCGTCGGTCTGCTGGTGTTCTACGGCATATTGGGTTGGGTGGGCGGGCCAGGGCGACTCGGCGTCTTCTTCGAGGACATCGTGCCGGTCGCGACGGGCGTGCTGCTTGTGGATGCGGCCATCGCCGGCGAGTGGGAGGTGTTCCACAACGCCTTCAGCCATGTCGTGCTGCCGGCCTCGGTGCTGGGCTATTTCTCCGTCGCCTATATCGCGCGCATGACCCGCAGCTTCATGCTGGAACAGCTCAGCCAGGAATACATCGTCGCGGCCCGCGCCAAGGGCATGTCGGAGGCGCGCGTGGTCTGGGTGCATGCGCTGCGCAACACCGGCGTGCAGCTCGTCACCGTCGTCGCGCTGTCCTATGCGCGCCTGCTGGAGGGGGCGGTGCTGACCGAGACGGTCTTCGCCTGGCCCGGCATCGGGCGCTACCTCACCAATGCGCTGCTCGCGGCGGACATGAACGCGGTGCTGGGCGCGACCATCGTGGTGGGGGCGGTCTTCGTGGGGGTGAACCTGCTCTCCGACCTGCTCTACAAGCTGCTGGACCCGAGGGCGAAGTGAGCGGCTGGCGCGCGCAACTGCTGACCGATACGCCACGCTCCCGGCGGGAGGCGAAGATCGGCGCGCTCTATCGCGGCTGGCTGCGCTTCCGGCGCAACCGGCTGGCGGTGCTGGGGCTTGCGATCGTCGTGCTGCTGGTGCTGGTGGCGGCCTTCGCGCCCTGGATCGCGACGCATCATCCGAACGAGCAGGACCTGGCGAAGCGGCTGCTGCCGCCGAGCGGCGCGCATTGGCTCGGTACCGATGATTTCGGGCGGGACGTCTTCTCCCGCATCGTCCATGGGGCGCGGATCACGCTCTACATCGTCGTGCTTGTGGCGGTGATCGCGGCGCCCATCGGGCTGCTGGTCGGCACGGCCGCGGGCTATCTCGGCGGCTGGGTGGACGCGGCGCTGATGCGGGTCACCGACGTCTTCCTCGCCTTCCCGAGCCTGATCCTGGCGCTGGCCTTCGTCGCGGCGCTGGGGCCGGGGATCGAGAATGCGGTGATCGCCATCGCGCTGACCGCCTGGCCGCCCTATGCGCGGATCGCGCGGGCGGAGACGCTGACCATCCGCAACTCCGACTACATCGCTGCCGCCAGGCTCCAGGGCGCGGGAACCGGGCGCATCCTGTTGCGCCACGTGATGCCGCTCTGCCTCTCATCCCTCACCGTGCGCGTCACGCTCGACATGGCGGGCATCATCCTGACGGCGGCGGGGCTCGGCTTCCTGGGCCTCGGCGCGCAGCCGCCGCTGGCGGAATGGGGTGCGATGGTCTCGG
>CAYNRF010000271.1:0-3654 GCA_964399525.1 uncultured Phycisphaeraceae bacterium
ATCATGTCCCCGAAAAGAGAAGCCGTGACGCCCGCGCCCCCGCGCCCGCGGGCGTCCCGCCCGCTCTTTCTTCCCCTCATGGCTGCGCCACCCATCCGGAGTACCTACAAAAAGCCGGGACCAAACGATTGACGACCACGCAAATGTTCATGTATTGTTCCAAAGCATCATTCACCCGCCCGCGAAGCCCCGAACCCCGGCGCCGCCGCAGGCCCCTCCCCGAAAAAAGGACCCCGATGAACACCCCGAGGCTCGCTATCGTGCCCCCCGCCCCGCAGCCTTGCACAAACACTGTGCAAGATATTGATCCCGCTGACAGATCAGCGAAGGAATCCCTCTTTCTCCACCTCCTGTCCGAGGGCGTCAGCGTCTGTGAGGCCTGTGCGCGCGCAGGCATTCCGCGCCGCTCGGTCTATGCACGGCGCCGCGACGACAAGGCCTTCGCCACCCTCTGGGACGAGGCGCTGGCCATGGCTGCCGACACGCTCGAGGCCGAGGCCGACCGCCGCGGCCGCGATGGCTGGAACGAGAACGTCTATTATCGGGGACAGGTTATAGGCCAGCGCCGGCGCTATTCCGACCGCATGCTCATCTTCCGCCTCAGGGCACTCAGGCCAGAGCTCTACAAGGACATACGCTGACCGTAAGGCCGCCTCAGCCCGCAAGCTCCGCCATCGCGACCGACCGCTTCTCGCGCGCCGAGATCTCCGCAGCCATGCCCATCAGCACGGCCCAAGTGCCATCCGCGGCCGTGACATCGACGGGACCCGCGCCCGTCACCGCCCGCAGGAACGCCTGGTGCTGGTAATAGCTCGCCCCGTGATGCGTGCCAGCCTTGAGCGCAGTCGGATCAACCGCGACATGCTCACTCACCGGCCCGCGCGGCGAGCGCGGACTGAAGACCAGGTTCCCGTCCGGGATGAAGACCTCGAGCTTGCCCGTATCACCGACCGCAGCGATCTCTTCCTGGTTCTTCGATCCCTCGGCGAACATGCACAGGTCAAGCATCGCCCGCACGCCATTGTCGAAGTCGACGATCGTGTAGGAATTGTCGATGATGTCGGGAACCCGCCCGCCATAGCGCTCGTCGAGATGGTTCACATCCATCGCTCCCGAACAGAACACGCGCACGGGCTCGGCCCGGATGATCAGCCGCATCAGGTCGAAGAAATGACAGCACTTCTCCACCATCGTGCCCCCGGTATTCTCCGAGAAGCGGTTCCAGTCGCCGACCTTCTTGAGGAACGGAAAGCGATGCTCGCGGATGGCCAGCATCTTCAGCCGACCGATGCGCCCCGCATGCACGTCGGCAATGAAGCGCGCAGCCGGCGGCATGTAGCGATACTCCATGCCCACCCAGAAAACGCCCTTGTGCCCGCGCGCGAGCCGGTCGATCTCGCGCACGTCATCAAGCGTGGTTGCCAGCGGCTTCTCGCACAGCACATGCTTGCCGCTCGCGATCACGTCGCGCAGGATCGCCGCATGCGTGAAGTTCGGCGACGAGATCAGCACCACGTCGATCGACGGATCAGCCAGCATCGCCTGCCGGTCGGGATAGACCTTCACGTTCTCGCGCAAGCCGTCCCCCAGGAAGGCCTGCGCCAACAGGATCGAGTTCGGCTCCGGGTCGGTGATCCCCGCGATCTCGGCCTCAGGCATGAGCTTCAGGTTGTTGATGTGCTCATAGCCCATCATCCCGGTACCGATCAGGCCGTAGCGAATTTTCCTCAAGTCCCATCCTCCGCAAGGGCGCGCGCCCTTGTCTGCCGCATGCTTTCCGCGTCAAATACATGACACGCACAAGAACGGAAAGCATGAGCACGCACGCAAGCCTCCGCCCCCTCGGCCAATCCAGCCTGAAGGTCGGCCCCATCGCCTATGGCCTATGGCGCTTCGTGGGCAATGACGTGCCCGCCGCCCGCGCCCGCATCGAGGCCGCCCTCGAGGCCGGCATGAACTTGATCGACGTGGCCGCCGTCTACGGCCTCGACTGGGGCGGGCAGGCCTTCGGCGAATCGGAAGACCTGCTCGGCCGCGTCCTCAGCCAGACCCCTGGCCTGCGCGAGCGCATGGTGCTTGCGACCAAGTTCGGCATCATCCCCGGCATCCCCTATGACTCGAGTGCAGAGGCCGTGATCCGCTCCTGCGAAGCGTCGCTGAAGCGCCTGCGCACTGAGGTGATCGACCTCTTCCAGGTGCACCGCCCCGACGTGCTGACGCACCCGGAGGAGCTGGCCGGCGCGCTCACCCGCCTGCGCGAGGCGGGAAAGATCCGCGAGGCCGGCGTCTCGAACTGCACGACCGGCCAGACGCGCCTGTTGCAGCACGCCCTCGGCTTCCCGCTGGCAACGCTCCAGCCCGAGTTTTCTGCCATCGCGGTCGAGCCCGCCTTCGACGGCGTGCTGGACCTCGCGATGGAGGCGCGCATGACGCCGCTCGCCTGGTCACCACTCGGCGGTGGAAGGCTCGCCGACGGCGTCGATGCCGCCGACCCGGCAACGCGCCGCGTCAATGCAAAGCTTGACGAGCTGGCCGCCTCCCACGGCACGACGCGCAGCGCCATGGCGCTCGCCTTCATCCTGCGCCACCCCGCACGACCCATTCCCATTATGGGGACACAGAGCATCGAGCGCATTGCAGCAGCAACCGCCGCCCTGACCATCAACCTCACCCGCGCCGAGTGGTATTCCCTCGTCGTCGCCGCAAGGGGAGTGCCCATGCCATGAAGCGCTGCGAAGTCTCCTGGTTCTCGGCCCTCTGCGACGACGATTACGAGTTCCTCGGCGTTCCCGATCCCAGCCTGCGCGCCAGCTACGAGCACTGCCGCAACATCGTGCTCACCGCCGAGAAGGGCGGCTTCGACAACATCCTCTTGCCCTCGGGCTACACGCTGGGCATCGACACGGTCGCCTTCGCCGCCGCCATCGCCCCGCAGCTCAAGCGCATGCGCCTGCTCGTCGCCGTGCGCTGCGGCGAGGTCTGGCCCCCGCAGCTGGCCCGCCAGCTCGCCACCCTCGACCGCATGCTCGAGGGCAGGCTGACCATCAACATCATCTCGAGCGAGATGCCCGGCGAGGTCCTCGCCTCCGCCCCGCGCTATGGCCGCACGGTCGAGATCATGAAGCTCCTGAAGGCGTCGCTGAACGGCGAGAGGTTGAAACTCGACGGCCAGCACTACCGCTTCGACCTCGACCCGCCCGGCATCCGCACCGTCTCCGGCCGGTGCCCGCCGCTCTATTTCGGTGGCCTGTCCGAAGACGCGCGCGAGGCCGCCGCCGAGGAGGCCGACGTCTACCTGATGTGGCCTGACCGCATGGACGAGGTGAAGTCCATCATCGCCGACATGACCGCCCGTGCGGCCCGGCGCGGCCGCACGCTGAAATTCGGTTATCGTGTCCACGTGATCGTGCGCGAGACAGAAGCCGAGGCTCGCGCCGCCGCCCGCCGCCTCCTGTCGCGCCTCGATGACGGGGCAGGCGAGGCGATCCGCAAGCGCTCACTCGACCACGCCTCCGTCGGCGTGCGCCGCCAGGCCGAAATCCGCGAGGCCGCTGATGACGAAGGCTTTGCCGAGGAGAACCTCTGGACCGGCATCGGCCGCGCCCGCTCGGGCTGCGGGGCGGCAATCGTCGGCGACCCGGACCAGGTCCTGAA
>CAYNRF010000272.1:0-2361 GCA_964399525.1 uncultured Phycisphaeraceae bacterium
TTCCCCTCGCTGGCGGACGGTCTGATCACCAGGCCGACGCTGATCTGGACGCTGGCGGCCGACCGCGGCGGATCGCAGGAGGCCCGCATCACCTACCAGACCGGCGGCATCACCTGGTGGGCGGACTACAACCTGCTGTTCACCCCCGGCGCCGACGAGAACAGCGGCACGCTGGATGTCGGGGCCTGGGTGTCCATCCTCAACCAGTCCGGCGGGAGCTACGAGGACGCCACGCTCAAACTCGTGGCCGGCGATGTCAACCGCGCCCCGCAGCCCCAGCCGCCCATGATGTACGCCCGCGGCCAGATGGCCGAGATGGCCATGGACAAGGGATTCGAGGAAAAGGCCTTCTTCGAGTACCACCTCTACACCCTCGGCCGCCCTGTCACCATCCCCGACCGCTCCACCAAGCAGATCGAACTCTTCGAGGCGGCCCGCGGCGTGCCCGCGCAGAAGATCCTGCTCTACGACGGCGCCGCCGAGTTCGCCCGCTACGGCGGACGCATGGAAGACCAGAACTTCGGCGTCTCCTCCAACGCCAAGGTCGAGGTCTACCTCCAGTTCGAGAATGCCAAAGAGCACGGCCTGGGCATCCCCCTGCCCTCCGGGCGCATCCGCGTCAACCAGACCGACGACGCCGACGGCACGCAGGAGTTCATCGGCGAGGACGTGATCGATCACACGCCCCGCAACGAGGAGGTCCGCATCAAGCTCGGCAACGCCTTCGATGTGGTGGGCGAGCGCCGGCAGGTGGCCTTCGAGCGCGGCCGCAACTGGATGACCGAGACCATCGAGGTCACCCTCCGCAACCGCAAGGCCGAGCCCGTCGAGGTGATCGTGCAGGAGCGTCTGTTCCGCTGGACCAACGCCGAACTGCAGAACATCAGCCACAACCACGAGAAGCTCGACGCCCGCACCATCCACGTGCCCGTGACCCTGGCCCCGGACGCCGAGGAGAAGGTCACCTACACCGTCCGCTACTCCTGGTAATCTGTTCTCTATCGGTGGCACAGGCGTTCCCGCCTGTGCTCCCTTTGTTTCACGCACCGGCGCGACGCCCGCGCCACCGTCCGGAGTCCGCCCGCATGTCACTCGGCGTGATCCTCGTGGTCGAAGACGACGCCGCCATCCGTCGGGGCGTGGTCGACATGCTCCGCTACAACGGCTACGCCGTGCACGAAGCCCCCGACGGCCGGGCCGGCCTCGACCTGGCCCTGGCCGTCGACGCCGACCTGATCCTGCTGGACATCATGATGCCCCACATGGACGGCATGCAGGTGCTCACCGAGCTGCGCAAGGCCCGCCCCGCGCAGCCCGTCATCTTCCTGACCGCCCGCGGCGAGGAGGAAGACCGCGTCCGCGGCCTGCGCCTCGGCGCGGACGATTATGTCGTCAAGCCCTTCGGCATCGACGAACTCATCGCCCGGGTGGAGGCGGTCCTGCGCCGCTCGCCCGCCCGCCCGACGCGCCGCGAGACGCTCTCGATCGCCGGGCGCACCGTGGATTTCGATCGGCGCGAGGCCGTCCTGCCCAGCGGCGCCCGGCGCACGCTCACCGAGCGCGAGGCTGAGGTGATCGGCTACCTGGCCGCCAACCCAGGCCGGGCCGTGTCGCGTGACGAGCTGCTCCAGCGGGTCTGGGGCCTGGATCCCCGCGGCACACACACCCGCACCGTCGACATGACCATCGCCCGCATCCGCGAGACCCTCGACGACGACCCCAACGAGCCCAAGGTCATCCAGACCGTCCGCGGCAAGGGCTACATGCTCGTCGCTGCGGATCCGACATCGGACCGGGCCGCTGATCAGGGCGGGGCCGACGCATGAACGCGCGGCGCGGGCTGATGTGGTGGGTGTTCTGGGCCGGCGCGGCCCTCGTGCTCGCCGCGCTCGCCTGGGCCAGCATCGCCGTCGCCCGGCTGGAGCGCCGCAACGAGGCCGCCCGCCAGGCCGTGCAGCACCAGGAGGTGATCCGCCTGGCCCTGTGGCGGGTGGATTCGCAGCTCGCCCCGATCATCGCGATGGAGGCCGCCCGCGCGCCGGCCGCCATCGGGGGTGTCGAGTTGAGGGCCGACGCCGTCCTGGGGCGATCCGCCGCGCCCTTCGTCGAGGGCTTCTGGAACATCGACGCGGCCAACAACATCACCGCCACCGACCCGCGCAACCGCACCATCGGCGGCAAGGTCGCGGAAGAGCAATCGACCCTGGTCTCCGCCGCGGAGACAGCCACGCCCGCGGCAGCGGCGGCAGATGTTGCGCCGAGCGACACACCCGAGCCCAGCGCGGCCTTCGATTTCCAGGTCCGCCGCCAGGTGGCGGACATCGCCCAGCGCGTCGAACCCGCCGCAGAGCGCCGCGCCCC
>CAYNRF010000272.1:2371-3639 GCA_964399525.1 uncultured Phycisphaeraceae bacterium
CGACGCAGCCGAAGGTGCTCAGCCTCATGGAATCCGCGGCGCCCTCGGCCGCGCCCGCGACCTTCTCCAGAGCCGCGGGTCTCATGGCTGCCGATGGTCCCGCTCCGATCCAGACCGCCCGTCTCGAACCCCGCTGGGTGGAAACCGCCCCCGACCGGGTCGACCTCGTCCTCGTCCGCAGCATCCCCACCGACGCCGGACCGGTGACCGAGGGCGTCACGCTGGACTGGGACGCCCTCCGCGCCACGCTGGAGAACTCGCTGGCCGATCTGATCCCGGGCGCCCTGCTGCTGCCCGCGTCCGGCGCGGCCGCCGACCAGATCGAGCGCGACGGCCGCGGCTTCCGCCTCGCCACCGTGCCCGCCCTCTTGGTGCCCGGGGAGTTCGCGCCCGTCGTGCCCTTCCGCATGACCCCCGCCCTGTGGGCGCTGGTCATCACCTGGATGGCCATGCTCGGGGCGCTGGCCGCGGTGGGCCTGGTGCTGCGGGCCACCATGCGTCTGTCCGATCGCCGGGCGAGATTCGTGGGCGCGGTCACGCACGAACTGCGCACGCCGCTGACCACCTTCCGCCTCTACGCCCAGATGCTCGCCGGCGGCATGGTCGCCGACGACAAGGCGCGGGCCGAGTACCTCGGCACGCTCGAGCGCGAATCCATCCGCCTGGCCGAGATCGTCGAGAACGTGCTCGAGTACGCCCGCCTGACCCGCCGCCGCCCCGGCGCGGCCCGCCCGCCGGGCGAGCGCTCCATCTCCGCCTCCGAACTGCTCGCCCGCGTCCGCCCCGTCGTCAGCCGCCGGGCCGAGCAGTCCGGCATGGACCTGATCGTCTCCGTCGGGCCCGGCGTGGATGGGCCGGGTGGGGTGGGGGCGGGACGGACCGTCACCTGCGACCCGCGCTCCGTCGAGCGCATCCTGATGAACCTGGTCGAGAACGCCTGCAAGTACGCCCTGCCCGCGCCGGATGATCCCGACGCCGACGATGCCGACACCCGCGTCCACCTGGACCTGTCCGCCACGGACCGGCACCTGGAGATCCTCATCGCCGACCACGGCCCGGGCATCCCCCGGCGCGAGCGCGAGCGCGTCTTCGGCGAGTTCCAGCGCGGCCCCGGGGCCGCCGAGAGCAGCCGCCCCGGCCTGGGCCTGGGCCTGGCCCTCTCGCGCGGCCTGGCCCGCGAGATGGGCGGCGACCTCCGCCTGGTCCGCCGCCGCGCCCACGGCGCCGAGTTCCTGCTGACCATCCCCCTCGACCCGGCCGGACAGACC
>CAYNRF010000273.1:0-3615 GCA_964399525.1 uncultured Phycisphaeraceae bacterium
CGGGGGCGTGGGGGCGGCAGCCCACACATCCGAACCTCCTGATCTGCCCACCACCCCCATCATGACCCCCCGCGCCAACCCCCACAAACCTCCGCCCCACAGCAAGTACCCCCGAGGCTACAAACCCCGCCCCAAAGCCAAAGGCCGCTGACCCCGCCTCGTCTCGAACCCCAAGCCAGCCAGCGGAGTCCAAGCGTCGCGCCACGACAAGCCACACATGCAGGGGAGCGGCCGAACGACGCACACGAACGTCGTCGGCCGCGAAACGCCCGAGGGCGCCGCGGGCACTCACACCGCCATCGCCGCCATCCACAGAAACATCACCATCGCGGCCGCGTGCAGCACCAGCCCGATCACCCCGAGCGCGGCCGCCGCCATGCGCACGCCGTTCGGCTTGCCCCACCCCGACCCGATCGCCAGCCCGCTCAGCGTGGCCGCTCCGAGCCAGACCGCAAGGATCGGTTTGAGGAACTGGCCGACCCAGTCGAACCGATCCGCCTGCCAGAACGCGCCCATCACCAGCGCGGCCAGCAGCGATCCCGCAACGCCAAGCAGCGACCGCGCCCGCAGGTGGCCCGCCATCGACGCCCACGCGACCACCAGCCCGCCGAAGCCCAGGCACGCGGTCATGAAGATCATGTCAGGTCGCATGCGAATCCTCGGCTGATGTTTCGATCTTCACGGCCAATCCGCGGGCCGAAACCCTGATCCTCGCATCGCTCGCTGCGAAGTTGTCCGATCCCGGCCCATTTTCCGCTCGTACAGGCTGCGCCAAGTCCGGATGCCACGCACATCCCGGTCAGGAGCGCACGCGATTTCCACGATCCGATGCGTCCTTTGGAGCAAGGCGATCTGAGCCAAGAGCAGACTCCGATCCTCCCCACATCCGGAGGGGACGCACGAGCCAATCGCCGTGCTCAGGGGTGTTTGCCGTCGCCTCTTCATCAACCGCGTGCTTGTTGCCGTCGCTCGAACCCGGTTTCACACTTGACGATCTCCCGGTTTTTTATTACCCTCGCCTGATGAACATCCAAAGAGTGATCGGAGTGCTCGGGCTGGCCGCTGCGACATTCTTCGGTGCGAATGCCCCAGCAGGTCCAGCGCCAACGGACCACGCGATGGGCGCGAACGCGTCGCCGACGGAGCTGACCGAGCAGGAAGCCTACGAGATCGCGCTCGAAGCCTACGTCTACCTGTACCCGATCATCTCGATGGATGTCAGCCGGCGGATGCTGACCAACGTCCCCGCCGGCATCAGGGAAGGTCTCGGCCCGCACAACCAGTTCCACCATTTCCGCTCGTTCCCACCCGCCGAGTTCCGCGAGGTCGTCCGCCCGAACTTCGACACCCTGTACTCCAGCGCCTGGCTCGACCTCACCGCCGGCCCCATGATCGTCTCGCTCGAAGATGTCGGCGACCGGTACTTCCTGCTCCCCATGCTCGACATGTGGACGAATGTGTTCGCCGCGCCCGGCACCCGCACGTCCGGCAACGCCGCCCAGGCCTGGGCTCTGGTCCCGCCCGGCTGGACCGGCGCCGTCCCCGAGGGCGTCGAGCCCATCTCGGCCCCCACGCCGTACGTCTGGATCATCGGAAGAACCAAAACCGACGGCCCCGCCGATTACCCCGCCGTTCACCGGGTG
The DNA here is from genome assembly GCA_964399525.1 of uncultured Phycisphaeraceae bacterium. Lineage (GTDB taxonomy): Bacteria > Planctomycetota > Phycisphaerae > Phycisphaerales > UBA1924 > UBA6054. The sequence goes on from CAYNRF010000273.1 coordinate 1,644, forward strand.
CAGGACGGCTTCCGCATCACCCCGCTCTCCGCATGGGGCGGCACGCCCGGCCCGGCCGCACCGTTCACGCCGAACCCCTCCGTCGACATGGTCACACCGCCGCTCGTGCAGGTGAACACCATGGCGGCCGAGCGTTACTTCGCCTATGGCGCGGAACTCATGGGTCGGAATCCGCCGCAGCTGACCGACTGGTCCACGCTGGCGCGCCTCGCCCGCATCGGCCTGCAACCGGACGCGCCGTTCGATCTCGCGCAGGCTTCACCGGAGATCCGCTCCGCCATCGAGCGTGCCGCCGAGGATGGACTCAAGACCATCGTCGCCAAAGCGCCCACGATCGCCCGGGTCGTCAACGGCTGGCAGATGAACACGGACTCCATGGGCGTCTATGGGAACAACTACCTCAAGCGCGCCGTCGTCGCGATGGTCGGCCTTGGGGCGAACGTGCCCGAGGATGCGATCTACCCGCTCTGCGTTGCCGACAAGGACGGCCGCCAGCTCACGGGCGACCACCGCTACGTCATCCACTTCCCCAAGGAGCAACTGCCGCCCGTCGCGGGCTTCTGGTCCATCACCATGTACGACGCCGACGGATTCCAGGTCGCCAACGCCCTCAACCGCTTTGCGATCGGAGATCGCGACGCCCTCCGCTACAACCCGGACGGTTCGCTGGACATCTACATCCAGCACGAGTCGCCCGGCCCGGACAAGGAGTCCAACTGGCTCCCGTCCCCCGCGTCCGGCGTGCTCGGCGTGACGATGCGTCTGTACGGTCCCAAACCACCCGCCATCACCGGGGAATGGAACCCGCCCGCCATCCAGCGGGTCGATTGACACCGGCTCGTCGGGGGCACGGCAGCCGCAGGGGCCCTCGATCCCCTCGGTGTCCGCGCCCTCGCCTCACCCCTATCATCTCTCCACTTTCTTTCGCAAGCCTTCCCCCCGGAGAGGAGCCGCCATGCCCGCCGTCGCTGCCGCCACCCCCACACAGGTCAAACTCCCCGCCGACTCCAACCAGGCGCTCGGCATCGCCCGTTTCGCCATCGACTTCCTCTCCGACGACCCCGCCGTCCGCGGCGAGCCCTCCGCCGCCGTCCTCGAGCGCACCAACCTCTTCTTCACCGACGCCGTCCTCTGCGGTCTCTCCGCCCTGGCCCTCAAGACCAACGCCCCGACCATCCTCCGCGAGGAAGCCCTCCAGTACCCAGTCACGGAGGCCACCAAGCTCATCGGCAAGGCCAAGCGCCCCGGCGCGACCGTCTTCGGCTCCAAGGCCCAGGTCCAGCCCGAGAAGGCCATCGTCGCCAACTGCTCGGCCGTGCGTGAGTGGGACTCCAACGGCACCAACTTCGGCTACAACCCCGGCCTGGGCCACACCGCCGGCGAGTTCGGGCACAACGACTTTTACTCGGTCGCGGTGGCCGCCGCCCAGATGACCGGGCGCGACGGGGCCTTCGCCCTCCGGGCCATGGTTCTCCACGACGAGATCCGCGGCCGCCTCGCCGAGGTCTTCAGCCTGAAAACCTACAAGGTCGATCATGTGGTACACGGCGCCATCGCCTCCGCCGCCGTGTTCGGCGCGATGCTGGGCGCCACCGCCGAGCAGATCGAGTCCGCCATCGGCATGACCATCGCCCACGCGATCCCCTTCCGGGCGATCCGCGCCGGCAAGCAGCTCTCCGATTCCAAGGGCGCGTCCGCCGCCATCTCCACCGAGTTCGCGGTCCTGAGCGTCAAGCGGTCGATGGCCGGCTTCCTCGGGCCGCGTGACATCTTCCGCAACCCCGAGGCCATCTTCCGCATCTTCGAAGGCCCCGGCCAGATGTTCCAGAAGGTCGGAGCCACGACGGCCAACACGAAGAAGGCCGACGCTTCGCCCTTTGACCTGGTCCTCAGCCGCGCCGGCGACGACTTCACGATCATGGGCATGCACTTCAAGCTCGGCCTCTACGAGCACCAGTCCGCCGGCGCGCTG
>CAYNRF010000274.1:0-3595 GCA_964399525.1 uncultured Phycisphaeraceae bacterium
CGGGTGGCCGTGCGCCGGGGGTGGGGGTGGGGGGGGTTCGGGGGGGGGTGCTCGGGGTGGGGGGCGGCGCGGTGGGGACCAGGGGCGGGGGTTGGTTGGAAGCGTGGTCTGGCATGGAAACCCTGGCGTTCCTCGGTGCGGAGAGAAGGGGGTGGGTGGGGGTCGGGTGGGGGGCGGGGCGGCGTGCGTCGGACGTTCCGGCGGACGGGCGGATACCGGGCGGCGGACCCGCGCGGATCGGGGCGGACGGGCGGGTTTGACGCTCCCCGGCTTGCCACTAGACTACCACCCGGCCGCCTCGGATAACAGCGTGGGCCGGTGAGGAAGCACTGATCATGACCAAGATGACCCGGAAGATGGCCTGTCGGGTGCTCGCGGCCGCGGTGGCGGCGGGCGTGGCGGGCGGGCCGGTCGCCAACGCGATGCTGGCCCCCGAGCCCCGGCCGGTTCCGACGCGGTGGGAGTTCTCGTTCGAGGAAGGCCCGCTGCGCCTGGCGTGGGTGGAGACGAACGAGGGGCTCCAGCCGTTCTTCTATCTGACCTATCGGATCACGAACTTCTGGGGCCAGGACCTGCTGTTCGCCCCGGATGTGGCGTTGGTGACCTCGGATTCGCAGGTGCTGCGGTCGGGGCGGGACGTGCCGGCCTCCGTGACCGAGGAGATCCTGCGGCGGCTGCGCAACCCGCTGCTGGAATCGCAGATCGACATCGTGTCCACGGTGCTGGAAGGCCCGGAGCACGCGCGGGACGGCGTGCTCATCTGGCCGGCGAAGAACCTGCAGGTCGATGAGATCTCGATCTTCTTCGCCGGGCTCTCGGGCGAGCAGGAGACCTACGTGGTGGGCCGGAACACGGACAACCCCCAGCGGTACTCGCTGCGCAAGACGATGATGCTGCGGTACGCGACGCCGGGGGATTTCTCCCAGCAGGGCTCGCGGCCGTTCGAGCTCGTCGAGAAGCGCTGGGTGATGCGGTAGGAAGCCGCGGCCTCCGCGGGCCGATGGTGTGGACGGAAGCGGGGTGGCGGCCTAGGCTTGCGACCCCCTCCGCCTGGTCCGACCGGGTCGGGATCCGGACGGAGCGGGCAGTCTGATGGAGTGTGCGAGATGGCGCATAAAAAGGCCGGCGGCTCGACCAAGAACGGACGGACCTCCAACCCGCAGTACCGCGGGGTGAAGCTCTATGGCGGCGAGACGGCCCAGCCGGGCGCCATCATCATCCGGCAGTGCGGCACGCCGTTCAAGGCGGGCTTCAACGTGCGTCGCGGCAAGGACGACACGCTGTTCTCGGTGACCACCGGTCGCGTGGTGTTCCAGAACAACACCGTGCACGTCGATCCCTTCGAGGACGAGACCCCGCGTCCGCAGTGGCTGCGGGAGTACCGGGCCGCGCAGGCCGCGAAGAACTGAGTTCTCGTTTGAGATCAACTTCGACCGCCCGGCACGCCGGGCGGTTTTTTCGTGGGCCGTGCATCGCGAACCCGCCGGATGAGGGGGGATTCATCGGAACGGCGTTCGCCCTTCATGTTCCGGCGTTCTGCTGGAATGCATGGGACATGGTCGGCGGATGGCGATGTCGGGGATGGCGAGCGCGGCGCTCTGGACGGGCGGGTGCGCGGTGAGCGTGCCGGCGGAGTGTGACCGGCGCGGGGGGGCGGGGGGTGTGGCGTTCGGGGAGTTTGGTGTGCTGCCGCGGGCGCGGGTGGGGTGCCTGCCGTTCCCGGGGGCGTTCACGCTGTACTCGGCGGCGACGGTGGAGGGGTTGGGGGAGCACTCGTACCGGGATGGGAACGGGGAGACGGGCCGCGGGATTGTGTACACGGTGCGCGGCGGGTTTTTGGATGTGGCGCACATCCGCAACACGGCCGACATGACGGCGTACATCCACGCGCGGGTGTCGCACGCGGTGCGGGCGGGGTGGGGGTGCGTGCGGTTCCGTGGGCAGGAGCCGTGCGTGTACACGGTGGCGTTGGAGTACCCGGCGTCGTGGGCGGGGTTGAGCGCGCGCGAGCGGGAGGAAGTGGGGGAGGCGTATGCGCTGGCGCTGTCGCAGCGGCTGGCGGTGCAGGTGATGACCTGGCACGAGATCCTGACCTGGTACGGCTACAAGAGCACGGGGCTGGTGTCGGAGGAAGGGTCGGCGTTCACGTACGAGGACGGGCCGAGCCACGTGGTGGGGGCGCTGATCGCGGGGGAGGCGTTGCGGGCGGCGGGGAACGGGCAGGGCGCCGAGTTTGACGCGCAGGTGACGGTGCTGCTGGCGCAGACGCTGGAGGAGTTGGGCGTGGTGGGAAAGGACGGGTTGTCGGAGGCGGTGGCGGCGGTGGAGGGAGATTGGTGGTCAAGTGGTAAGGCGCTGCGTCGGCAGGTGGAGACGGGGCTGGACGGGCCGGTGACGGCGTGGCTGGCGCCGGGGCTGTCGTTCGATGACGGGTCGGGGCCGGCGGTGTGGGTGTTGCCGGATCTGGGCGACGTGATGGGGCACGACTGCACGGCGGTGGCGGCGGTGCGGATCGACCCGAAGGTGTTCGAGAAGGGCAAGGTGTTGCGACGGCTGGCGGAGACGGATGACCTGGTGTGTCCGGAGCGGGACTTTCCGGTGCTGATCGCGGATATCCGGTCGGAGGTGGGGGAGGCGTTCACGCGGGTGGAGGTGAAGGCGGGGACGGAGACGATGGCGTTGGAGTGAGTCGCGCGTCGGGGGCTGGGAGCCCGCTTCCTTTGGGCGCGGCTCTTTGGGGTCAGGTGGTTTGCATGGCGCGGCGGAGGGCGGTGCACTGGGTCAGGATGGCGCGGACATCGTCGGGGCGGAGCTGGGTGGCGCCGTCGGACCAGGCTTCGGGCGGGTTGGGGTGGCACTCGATGAAGAGGGCGTGGACGCCGGCGGCGGTCGCGGCCCGCGCGAGGAGGGGGGCGCGGTCGGGGCGGCCGCCGGTCTGTTCGCCCGAGCCGGGGAGCTGGGTGGAGTGGGTGATGTCGAAGCAGACGGGTGGGCTGCCGGCATCGGTGAAGGCGGCGCAGTCGAGTTCCATCAGGTCGCCCAGGCCGGTGAAGTCGTTGACGAGGCGGTGGTAGCCGAAGAAGGTGCCGCGTTCGGTCAGCAGGATGTTCTCGCAGCCGCCCTCCCTGGCCTTGCGGACGGGGCCGGACATCTCCTTGGGGGAAAGGAACTGGCCCTTCTTGATGTTGACGGCGCGGTTGTACTTCTTCGCGGCCTGGGCCGCGGCGACGACGAGGTCGGTCTGGCGGCAGAGGAAGGCGGGGATCTGGAGGAGGTCCACGGCCTCGGCGGCGGGCTCGGCCTGCTCGGGGCTGTGGATGTCGGTGGTGGTGGGGACGCCGAGTTCTTTTCCGATGGCGCGGAAGGTGTCGAGGGCCTCGGCCATGCCGGGGCCGCGCTTGGAGCCGGCGGAGGAGCGGTTGGCCTTGTCAAAGGAAGCCTTGAAGATGTAGGGCAGGCCGAGGTCGTCGCAGATGGCCTTGCAGACGCGGGCCATGGCGAAGCCGAGTTCGGGGGACTCGAGGGTGCACGGGCCGGCGATGACGGCCAGGGGATGGTGGGGGGCGGGACCGATGGTGACGGGGCCGACGCGGCA
>CAYNRF010000275.1:0-3566 GCA_964399525.1 uncultured Phycisphaeraceae bacterium
CGGCTTCTGGATCCCGCGTGAGAACCCGCCGCGCGACAAGCGGCCCACCGACAACTGGGGCGACTTCAACAACGGAAACGCCGGCGGCTACCTCCAGTCAGAGAATCCCGGCGGGCCGAACTATGACCTCGTCAACGGCGACCTGGTGGCTCTGGTCGACATCGCCCATCAGGCCAACAACGCCTTCATCCGCCAGCCGGTGGTGGCCGGTGACCCGCTGAACATCCCCGGCGGCTCGATCTGGAACCTGCCCGACGCCGCCAATGCGCGGTTCTACCCCGACCTGTCGCTGACGCCCGACAGCTTTGTCAACCCGGGCACGAGCCGCAACCCCGGAGCGCAGTCCTTCACCCGCCACCCCTTCAACACCGCCGACCCGATGGCGGGCGACGCGGTGCCGGACAACGCCACCGGCCTGCTGATGCGCTGGTCTCAGTGGATGGTCCAGGAAATGGGCGTGGACGCGTTCCGCCTCGACGCCGGCAAGCACGCGCCCAGCTGGTTCTGGGATCGCTTCTTCGACAGCGCGATCCACATGTCCCGCACCACGCCGGACGGCCGGATGGTGAATCCGTTCACCTTCGGCGAGAACGTCACCGGCAACGGGGACAACCTGGCCAACTACATCCGCAAGGACGCCTTCGCCAACCGCGACGCGCTCGACCTGCAGGGCGCCAGCCGCCTGCGCGACCTGCTCAACGCGGGCGGCCTGGGATCGTGGGCCAACATCCAGGCCAACGGCGACTCGGGCCACCTCGACGTGTCCGACGACGGCATCGTCAACGGCTCCATGGGCGTCAACCACGTGTTCAGCCACGACAACGGGTCGGTCGGCAACGGCAACTCGTTGCCGGGCATCCCCTCCGAGCGTCAGCAGGGCCACCAGATGCACGCCTACATGCTGATGCGTCCTGGCCGCGCGATCGTCTATCACCACGGACGCGGCATCCCGCGCACCTTCGGCTTCTTCCCCCGGGAGGGCGCGCCCAAGGCGCTGGGCTGGGACCCCGTGGCCCAGCAGCTCGACGACACGATCACCACCCTGGTGCAGCTTCGCAACCAGGTCGGTTACGGCCAGTACTTCCAGCTCAACTCCAACATCGCCGACGTGCTCGTCTACCAGCGGGCCTTCAACGGCCGGGCCAACTGCGTGGTGGCCCTCAGCGATCGCTGGGACTCGGGCACCGTCAATGTCACCGTCAATACCTCGTATCCGCAGGGCACCCGCCTGCATGAGATGACCGGCAACGCCGCCGATCCGGCGGTCAACCCGGGAAACATCCCCCAGACCATCGTGGTCGGACCCGGCGGGCAGGTCACGCTGACCGTTCCCAACAACCGCACCGGGTCGGTCGAGCACGGCAAGGGCTACGTGGTCTACGCCGAGGCCCTCCCGCAGGCGACCGTGTCGTTCATCGGCGCCCAGTCGGTGATCCAGCCCGATCCGGTCTCGTTCCCCGACAGCATCCAGCGGCTCAACCCGATCACGGTGCTCACGGGCGACAGCTTCACCATCGACGTGCTCACCCAGGCCGGCGACCCGCTGGATCCGAGCACCGACGACAACGCCCTGTTCGCCTGGAACCAGCGCAACCTCGACTGGAACGGCAACGGCACGCTGGACATCCCCTTCACCACGCCGGTCCTCGGGGGCTACGAGCAGTTCCTCACGCTCAACAGCCCGCTGTTCAACAGCGGCAACACCAACGGACGCTACCGCCAGCTGATCGACGCGACCCAGATGGACGAGGGCTTCCACTACCTCAGCGTGATCGCCTTCCGCCAGCGCCCCGCCGGCACGACGCCCCTGTTCCGCGAGGTGCGCAAGGTGGTGTACATCGACCGCCTCCCGCCGGAGATCGAACTGGTCCAGGCCGGCCAGACGCTGACCGAGGCCCGCCCGGAGTTCGCCGTCCGTGCGCTGGACCCGACCGCCCGGCGGATCCACATGTTCCTCAACCTGCCCGCCGGCACCGACCCGCTGACGCTGGTCAACACCTCCAATCAGGTGCCCAACTACGACCGGCGCGAGTGGCGGCGGACCTTCGATCCCACGCTCTCCCACGGCTTCCACGAGGTCACCGTCGTGGCCTTCGAGGAGTCGGGCAACCATGCGGTGCTGCGTGAGTCGGTGTTCGTCGACCGGTGCGAGGCCGACTTCAACAAGGACGGCATCCTGAACTTCTTTGACATCTCCGCGTACCTGTCCGCCTTCAACGGGCAGGATCCGTCCGCGGACATCGCCGAGCCGTTCGGCGTGTGGAACTTCTTCGACCTGGCCGGATTCATCGGCCTGTACAACGCCGGCTGCCCGTGACGCTCACGCCGCGGACCCCGCGGCGTGCACCATCCAGACCGAGAGCAGGGCCCGGGCGGACCAGAGAGCCGTCCGGGCCCAGTTCGTGCGCACCAGCGCGGCGACGACCTCGGGATCGTGCCCTTCGCGGGCCAGGCGGGCGTGCAGCGGCATCTGCACCAGCGCCGTGGAGAGCCAGACCGCGAGCACCAGACCCAGGCCCGCCATGGCCACGAGCCGGTCGATGCCCGCCGGAGGATGGACGGCGATCATTAAGGCCGCCGCCATCTCCACCAGCATCAGCGGCCCGACCACAAGCGTGGTCCGCTGCTGGTGCTCGACGGCGTACAGGCGGGCGTGCTCGCCCATCACCCGCGCAAACATCGGGTCGTGGACCACCTGCACGAACCAGATCAGCCCGCACATCGCCCCGGACGCGACGGCCTGCGCGGCCAGGATGCTTTCGGCGCCCCTCAACCCGCCGACCCCACGGTGCAGAGCCCGGCGTAATCGGGCCGCTCGGCGGCGGTGCGGTGGCGGTGGGCCGACACGATCCGGGCGTCGCGGATCAGGAACACGCCGGGCATCTGGAAGCCGTCACCGACGAGCCGGCCCACGAGATGGCCGCGGAGTGTGGCCTTCATCCCGGCGAGCCAGACCGAGGGTCCGAAGAGCTGGGCGAAGGTGCCCCGGCCCAGCTCGAGCGCGCGGTACAACGACTTGTTCGGATCGCTCACCCGGTCCAGCCGCTCGAGCCCGTGGCGGGCCAGCAGCGGGCGGAGGTCATCGTCCGTGCCCTGGTGGACCAGCACCGGCCGGACGCCGGCGGACTCGATCCGGTCGACCACGCGCGCCAGGTCCGCCAACGCCTCGCGGCAGAACGTGCAGCCGGTGTGCCGCAGCAGCACGACCAGCACCGGCCCGCGGCGGGACAGTTCGGCGATCGATTCGCCCGCTCCGGTGCGGCCGGCGTTCAGCGCGGCCGCCAGGTCGGGCGGATCGCCCTGAGCGGTGTCGGTGTTGACGCGAAACGCGTGGAACAGGATCATGGCGAAGGGGACCCACCAGATCAGGTCGTTGGTCAGCAGCGTCCAGCCGAACTCTGGCGGCACTTCGCCCCGCACGACGCCGGACGCGTACCCGAGCGGTCCGAAGATCTTGCCCAGGAAGCCCACCAGCACGATGGGCCAGTGGCGGGCCGGGTCGCGGGCGGCGGCCAGATAGCCGATCCCGTACACCCCCACGATCATGCCGACGCACTGCCAGATGA
>CAYNRF010000276.1:0-3547 GCA_964399525.1 uncultured Phycisphaeraceae bacterium
GTGGCGGCGGGGGCTGTCCGGGGCTTGGGGGGGGGGTCTGGGGGGGGGGGGGGGGGCGGGGGGGGGCCGGACAGTCGGCGGCCGGATGGTCGAGGACCCCGGCCCGGGTGCGGAAAACGGATTCGTCCCTCGTCTTATCGGCGGATTCGGACCCGTCTCCGGCCCCATTTGGGCGAAGGGGGCCCCAAAGTCAGCATCCTAGCCGTGGTTCTCGGCCCTTCGTCCGGCACGGGTGACGCGGCCCCGGCGTCGGACTCGGGCCTTCACCCGCCAACGCCGGGGACGACACGGTTTTCCGGAAACCGCCGGCCGGTCACCCCCGAACCGGGCTGGTGGATCCGGCAGGGATGTGGTAGGCTGGATCCTGTTCCGACGGGCCCCGACTCCGGGGCGGGTCTCCAACCGGCGGACGAGTGTGTGTCGTTCCGACCCCGAACTTCTTTCGGCGGTGTGCCGGTGGGGTCGCAGAGAGGAGTGGTCCCATGCGCCCGCGCCAGAACCGTGCGTTCACCCTCATCGAGCTGCTGGTGGTCATCGCCATCATCGCGCTGCTGATCGGCATCCTGCTGCCCGCGGTCGGCAAGGCCCGCAAGTCGGCCCAGCTCACGGTGAGCCTGTCGAACCTGCGCCAGAACGCGCTGACCTTCCAGTTCTACGCGGGGGACAACCGCGACGACATGGTCAACCCCTTCTCCGCGGCCCCGCGGTGCGGGCAGAACTACGCCTGGGTCTGGGTCAAGGGCCGCGAGTGCCAGCAGGGCTGGGTCTACCAGCAGCACGGCCCCAGCGGGCTTCCCAACATGGGGTCAGAGCCCTACGGCTTCCACTGGATGGCGCACACCTACTACGCCGAGGGGGCCGAGCTCTCGCGTCTGAAGACCATCGTCGCACCCGGCGATCAGGCGCTCGCCCGGTGGCTCGTGGAGAACAACGACTCCAACGCCCAGACCAACATCCAGTGGATCTTCCCGACCAGCTACTGGTACCCGCCGGTGTTCTGGCAGGACGAGGCGCGGTTCGACAACGCCAACCGCCCCGTGGCCAACGGTGCCAACCGCTTCTTCATCAAGCGCCACAAGATGTCCGCCGTGACCTACGCCGCGGAGAAGGTGCTGCTGTTCGAGAACAAGGATTTCTCGGGGCAGGTCCCGCTGCAGTTCAACAAGGCGGGAGCCAAGCCGCAGGTGGCGCTGATCGACGGCAGCGCCCGCAGCATCTCGATCACGCAGATCATCAACGACACCGATCAGAGCTCGTTCATGGCCGGTGAGCGGAACTTCGATGGTCTCGGCCTGCCCGCCGGGCCCTGGTCGCCCAACCCCGTCGGCATGCGCCGGCTGATGTACTCGGAGAACGAGGGATTCGACTGGGATTACACGGATTGGGGATATCTCTGGGCCACCCGCCTGGGCATCAAGGGGCGTGACTTCATCTCGGGGAGGCAGTAATCCATCATGTCGGACCAGGACGGGAACCGCAAAAGGCTGATCCTCGCCGTCGTGCTCTTCGTCGCCGCCGCGGGCGTGCTCGCGTGGTCGCTGACCCGCAACCCGCAGGCGGTTCCCGACGAGACGGCCCAGAAGGTCGAGGATCTCCGGGCCATCCTCGACGAAACGATGGCCGACCGGGAGGAAGAGCCGGTGCCCCCGCCGTCGTCCGAGCCGGCGGGCGGTCCGACCAATCTCCGCTCGGGGGGCTGATGGTCCGCGCCGTTGCTGACCGGACGGTGCCGGCGGGGAAACCGCCGCCGGCTTGGCGGCGAAACCCAGGGCGGGGCCTGTCGGGCTGCGGCCGTCCGCGTTGATCTCTCGGGGCGGACCTGTGTGTGATGGTCCGTCTCCCCGGCTCTCGCGTCATTGGGCGGCCTGAGCCGAGCACGAAGGAGTCTGCTGATGCGTTCTTTCCGTTCCCCTGCCTTTACGCTGATCGAACTGCTCGTCGTCATCGCGATCATCGCCGTCCTGACGGGCATCCTGCTGCCGGCGGTCGGGCGGGCCCGGACCACCGCGCAGGTGGTCAAGAGCCAGGCCAACCTCCGCTCGCTCGGCCAGGTCCAGGCCATGTACGGCAACGACCACCAGGACAGCTTCACCAACCCGTTCCCGGTGCCCGACTACCGGCCCTTCGGCGGGCTGGGGTGGGCCCGGCTGCAGAAGCCCGGCAACAACTTCTGGTTCGAGCTGCAGGGCCCCGGGCAGTGGTACTCGGAGATGTACGCCTTCCACTGGTACAGCCTGACGGCCAGCTGGCTCAGCCCCGGCGATTATGCGTCGGAAGTGCAGTTCTCCCCTCTGGACCGCAACCTCATCAACCGGGTTCAGGATCTGTGGATCACGGATCCGGGGGTCACCATCGACGAACTGCTCTGGGACTGCTCGTACGTGCTCACGCCCACCGCCTGGTACGCGCCCGACCGGTACGCGCAGACCTCGCGTCTGACCAGCATCCGCAACAACCCGACCGCGTCCAAGGCCCGGCGGATGAAGTTCTCCGACGCCCGGTTCCCCGCCGAGAAGGCGCTGCTGTGGGAGCGGTTCGACTTCAGCAAGCCCAAGCGGGTGGCCGCGCAGTACAGCGTGACGGCGAACTTCAACGTCGTGCTGGGGCCGGAGAACAACTTCCCGCAGTGGAACAACTTCCAGGCCGAGCCGTCGGTCGCGTCCGTGGACGGCAGCGTCCGTCGCGTGAAGGTCAGCGACGTGCTGGCCCGGATGTGGGACGACGACGAGTCGCGTGCCCTGCCGTTCCGGCCCACCGACGACTTCGGCCCGCCCGCCAACCTGATGCGCAACTACTCGATGGACAAGGACGGGCTGGAGTATTCCGACACCAACAGCGGCCGCGGCATCTACCCCGCCATCTTCTGGGCCACCCGCAACGGCATGCAGGGACGGGACTTCTCGGCGAACTGACGCAGCAACCCCCGACCGGCCGGCCGCGGACCGGCATCGGGCCGGAAGATCACTGGCCGGACAGCAGCGCCGCCGCCAGATCCTCCGGGCTCATCCCGTCGATCAGTTCTTCCTTGGGCTCTTCCGCCATCGCGTGGATGCGTGTGGCCGGGTCGCCCACGTAGGTGACCCGCACGCCGAAGTTCTCGCCGATCTTGACCGCCCGCCCGTTGCCGATCGTCCGGTTGTTGATCCGGATCTCCAGGTCCTCGTCGGCCGTCTTGGGCAGCTCGACGATCATGCCGGGGACGAAGTCGCGCACGTCGCCGACGCGCATCCGGCGCTCGCCCAGCACCACCACCAGCGGCACTTCCAGGCGCAGGATTGTCGCGAACTCGGTGGACATACACCCTCCATCGGCCGTTTCTGCGCGGGACTGTGATCCCGTTGGCCCGGCCTGCCGGGCCGGGCTGCGGGGATGCCAGAACGCAACCGCCGTGCCGATTCCGGCGGTGGCGGCCGGGCGACCGGGTTGCCGGGGATGCACGCAACCACCCGGCCCGGCGCGCCGGTTCACCCGGATGGCGGGGCCGGAGAACGAGAAGGCGGCGGGGATGCGTGGGCGGTTTGGGCCGCCGGGGTTCAGGGGCGAGTTG
>CAYNRF010000277.1:0-3531 GCA_964399525.1 uncultured Phycisphaeraceae bacterium
GACGGAGCTCACCGGCGAGGTGATGGTCGGGCCGAGAGGATTTGAACCTCCGACCGCTGCAACCCCATGCGGTCTGGTGCCGGCGGGAAGCGTGGTCGTAACCCGTGATGGGAAAGGTACTTAGGTAGGCTAGCAAGCGCCCCCTGGCCGGTCAAGGGTCGCAGCCAGTCGTCCCTGAGACCACCTGGTTGCGGGGGGTCGCAGGCGAAGTGTGGATCCGTCCACACGTCTGAGAGTCACCGAGGCTCGCGCACGTTGCCCCTGCGGCCAGGGGACGGTCTGTAGGCAATCACAATCTGCCCCTCCGCGACCGCTGGGTCGGCCTCGGCACCTTACCCAGCTGGACGTTCCGGCGGCGGAGTCGTGGTAGGCGAAGAAGAGGCTCTGCGCTAGGACTGGTGGAGATCACGAATCCCTCTACCCTTGAGTTCGCCATCTGTGATGGACACCAGTTCATGATCGACAGCGCCACCGTCCACCTCAGCGGAGGGTTCGCCGGGACAACAACGCGCGATCGGCGGGAGTTCTGCGTAGTCGCGGGTACCTGCCTTGCTAGACTCCCCGGACGCTTACTGTCGACGTCCTCGGGACGCAGCTCGGACCGCTGCGCCATCAGCCAGCGGCATCAGGGCACGATAGGTCGATATCGGGAGGCACCACTGCATGGTGTCATCGCCCGGACCGGCATCTCCTGGCCTCTTGCCCCCGTGAACCCTTGCCCAGGACATACATTCACCCCCAAATTGACGCGGCCTCTATCTCTCGATACCGTACGCAAACAGGCTTGCCGAGGGTTGGCCGACAAGGCCGCTTGCCGTTCAAGTTAACCAGATTCCACGCGATACACTGCAATGGTACACCAAACACTTTTCGCTGCGTTCGTTGGCTGTATCTTCCCCGCCTTGCCGTTCACTACCACCACGAGCGACGGGTGTGTCCTCGAGAACTATTGGGCAAATGCACCGGCTGGCGCGCCAGACCTCCGTTGCACAGGGACGTGCTCGGACGGCGCGTTGGAGTGCTATCTGGTAGCTACTGAGTTTCCAGGGACAGGTATCACGACGTATGCCTGCAAATGTGATGGAACCGGTCAGTTTCCTCCTTGCGTTGGGGGCGCAGGCTACAACTCGTGGGAAAACAAGTGGGTCGTTCTTTGCGATGGCATTTGTGTCCCCGGTGGCTATGAACTGTGCGAAGATCACGCGGTGGTCTGGACCGACGATTTTGGAGCCACCTGTCCATGCGAGTGAGCGATTTGGGCACTAGGGCGCGACAGATTGCTCACCGACGACGAATGGTCGTTACCGCTTAGGAGAGTCAGGCGCTTGTGCGCCTCGCGCAAATCGCAAGCCACGCCGAAGTCACGGCGGATTAATTTGCTCGGAAGTTACCTCCAAGCTCCCCCGGAAATGGACCAAAGGGAACCGACGTTGACCTCAATGGCTAAGAAGCTCAACCCAAATCCAATCGTGGTCCTAATCGTGACTGTGATTGCTGGTGTGGGGTTCTATAATTTGACATGTACGGGCGAAACACGTCGAGCCACGGTTGGAATCCCCGGTGGAGCTCCCCAGATCGACCCGGTTGTAGAGGCCGCTAGTCTTCACGATGCCGCGTCTGTGAGTCGCCTCAGGGCTGATGTGACTTCGCCGATCAACGACCGTGATTTGATCGTACGCGTGGTTGGCGACGACGATGCACCCATCGAAGGAGCGCTTGTCGTGATGGATGACGGCCACCGATTCGTCTCCGCATCCGCACCAGAGCAGGTGATTGGTGTTACTAATGAGTTTGGCATCGTTGTTTGTAAAGAGTCGCGATTAGGGGATACCCCTTGGATTGGTGCCACCCATTGCGGCTATACCCCAACGAACGTTGCCATAGCCAGCGCGACGACGATCAGCGGTTCTTCGCGCAGGCTCGACATATTGCTGCGCAGGGGCCTCTCGTTGAGCATTGACGTTCGGCGAAAAGACGGAAGTGGGATCGCCAATGTTCCACTATCCGTATCGCCTGTCAGCTTAGACGTGGCATCGCTCGGGCAGGGTACAGCCGCGTGCGAATCAGGTGCTTTACCGGGAGTTGATCCGCGCATCGCAGTCTGGCATGCCGCTACAGACTCCAACGGATCGGCAGTGATATCGGGGCTGGAAAGTAGCAACTATCTGGTCCATACTCCGGACTGGTTCTCTTTAACAGTACAATGCGCGCCGATCGACCATGCAGTCGAAATGAATAGTTCGCTTATAATCGAAGCAGAGGAACTATTCGGATACGCCTTTCACATTGTGGACGAGCGTGTCGTCGTTCAATCTTGCACATCCTCGCTGAGAACACCGGGTGAAGCAGTTCGAAGGCGACACGTTGAAGCCGCAAAACGGCGCCTCACTTCAAGATTGGGGGCGGACACATTATTAACTGTAGGATTGGTAGCGGAGTACTCTACCCCCTTGGTTGTGGTTGAATCCGTACTTGTGGATGGCTCGACGTCTCGGATCGAGAGGTTTCCGATACGAATTGACCTGTTGGATGTCGCAGAGATATTAAGCATGCCATCGGTCAGTCCGTCGGACAGCATGGCACGTGTCAAGATTGTCGTTGACAATATGTCTAGCTGCGCTGACGACGAATTGCCTCTAATTGGTCTTTGGATGAAGGGCTTTGAGCGATTTGGATTTAGCGCAGAGATGCGGTTTGCGTTTACCAGCCTGCGCGTGAATGAGTGGAAATGGGTGATGCCTGGCCGGCACCAACTGGATGATATTTTTGGTTTCTATGGACAAGGGGCGGCTTCCGAATGGTTCGACATTTCTCCCGGGGAAAGCAAGGAGATTCGCGTTGCTGTTGAAACAGTATCACCCGTGGCTGAGATAGTTTTTGAATGGAGGGGGCAAACGTTTGAGGCACCCAAATACGACATAACCGTCGTAGACAAGAAGAGCCAAGCGGTGATCACGGCCATTATAGATCAGGCGCTGCCCATTCAACGACGACTGCCCCCTGCTGAGTATATTTTTCAGTATGCTGTGCCTGGATTTGCACCCGGCGAAGTGCATTATGATCTCGCGGCAACTGGAGGAGCGCCGATAGTTGCATTAAGGTTGCTAGACCGTTAGACTTTAATCCAGCGCTTAACGGTCGATGGGGCAGCAAGTCGGCGGGCGCGGGGCGCTGTAGCGGCGAGGTGCCGACGAGCCGCGCGCGATCGCGGGTACGAGCGCGCGATGCTACTCGCACCCGCGATCGCGCGCAGGGCTGCCACCCGCCACTCAGACCGCTCTGTCGCCAGCCAGGTTGCTCGTCCTCGCGGCCTCGCTCAGCCTCGCCGCGAACGCCCGGGATGTGCCATCAATCCTGCGACGAGAACGGGCGGTTCTTGTCACTGGGCGTGCAACGCAACAACGCCTCTCACCGGGGTTGCTCTGTCGACGCCTGCGCGAGTTGGCGGGCATGGATCCCGACGAGCGCGGCGAATGGTAAGCGTCCGCTGCCCGTCGGCCTCCCCTCTATGCCCACCCCCCGTCGGGTGGT
>CAYNRF010000278.1:0-3494 GCA_964399525.1 uncultured Phycisphaeraceae bacterium
CGCCGGGATCGTCGGCCAGGACGAAGCGGAGCGGCTGCCGCGGCAGCATCGACTCGTATACCGCCGTGATCTGGTGCGGCAGAGGCATCACGTTCGACGTGTGCACGGCCATCATCGGATCGAAGAGGAAGGCAAGGTCGATGCGCTTCGCTTCGCAGGCAAGCTGGAAGGAGGCCGCGTCGCCATCGAAGGCCCATGGGCGCTCGGTGGTGGCGAGGGCGATGGACGACTCGTCCTGTGTGGTCAGCAGCCGCTCGGCGAGGGTTCCGTCGGGACGCTTGTAGACGACCTGGACGGCCGTGTCGGCGAACGGCGTCACCGCGACAATCGAGCAGACGAGCTCTGGCTCAAGTCCTACGAGCGAGTGGCCTGCCTTCAGATCCCCAAGCTTCATGCCATCGACCCCTCAATAACGGAATGGGCACCCCGTGCGGCGTGCGTGCGACGGAGGATAGCGGAAAGATGCTTGTGAGGCGATGGAATCGGCGCGTTCTGGCCGCTCGGTTGGGCAGGCGCCGTCACCGGCTCGCGGCGTTTCGGGCCGCGAGATGCCGCTCGATGAGGTCCCAGCGATTCTCGTACTGGGAGAGGTCGAGGTCCTCAGGTCGTCGTGCGCGCGGCAGGCGGAGAGTACGGAGCTTCGTCGCGGCATCGTGCTGCTGCCCCTTCTTGCCCGGCGTCGCGACCCAGCGCTTAAAGTCGGCCCGAACCGCCTCGGCAATGACCTTCGACGGCACGATGTAGTAGACGAACTCTGTCTCGCTCTCGGGCTTCGGGATACCAGCGATGATCCAGAAAAAGGACGAACCGAAGTCCTTCTCTGCCTTCATTCCGACTGAGACTGTCCTGTTACCGGGAACGAAAGTCTTCACTTGCACATGGCAGAATCGGTCGCCAGCCGTGTTGCTTACGAGGATGTCGGTGTTCGGGCAGTTTCCGAGCGTGACAACCGCCACGAGCCCACGGCGGCAAAGTTCGCCCGCCACGAAAAACTGCGCGGCGTTGCCGCGATGGCTTTTGTCGCCGTCTCTGCCTAGCGCAGCGGAGGGGGTGGTGCGTTCGGGCTCTGAAGTCATGACTGCTGCACCTTCGGCTCTGGAAACCACTTGGCCATCTCGAGCTGCCCGCAGTAAACGTAGCTGATGCCCGCGCCTGCTTCCGTAACCGGCGTGTAGATCGCTCCGTGCTCATTCACATAGAAGCGGCCGCCCGCATGCGAGCGGATCGCGGAGATCTTCCTCGCCGTCTCGGCCGCGACGGATGCATCGCGCAGCACCTTGGAGAGCATGACGCGGCGCGTCATGTTCGTTCGGACCTGGGGCGGGTCGGTATCGGTCAGCGCTGGGGTTTCGAAGTAGACATCCTTCGCGCCGGCTGCCAGGACATACGGGATGCCGGGGCGAGGTCCGATCCATGTGTCGCCGGGCTTCAGCGCGCGGCCGTCGCGGTCGACTGGTCGCGTCGAGAGCAACGACCGCTGGAACTCGAACTGGAAGTCGCCGTTGAATCGCCCGGCGAAGTAGTAGACCGATTGGAGTCCCGTGGAGGGGTCCGCCGCGACTGGCACCAAGATATGCCGGTACTCGTTGACATAGAACGCGCCGCCCGGCTGATCGCGCACGGCACTCTTCGCGGCGTTCACCTGCTTTGCGACGGCCGCGCCGCCTCCATCGACGGCGAGGTAGCGGAGTCCGTCGCCTGCGTCGTAGAGCACGGTGACTTTCCACTCGCCGTCGGTGAAGCGGACGGCGTATTTGGCGAGTTTGCTGACATTGTTGGGCCAAGGGCCGCGGTAGAGCTCGGCTGCCATCTCATCCTCCTGCGTTACTCGATCCAGTGCGACCAGTCGACCAGTTCAGACGGAGCGATGTAGCAGACGTACCTCGCCTCCCAGACCTTCGGACGGATCTGGAAGTTCGTCATGACATGCCCGTTCGGCGTGATGTGCACCCGACCGGAATTCTCGCCAGGCCGGGCGGCTCGAAAGCTCCGCGCGCGCGCGGCGCTTGGGCCCACAAGCACTTCAGCCACGCCGGCGCGACCGTACGCGTCGGGGTGGTACCAGTGGCAACGCACCGAGCCGTCCGACTCCATCACGCACTCGAGGCCGAGCGTGGTCGGTCCGTCCCATCGCGCACCGGGCCGCTGATCTGGCGGATCTGAGAAGTCGAACTCATCGCCGTCGTCATTCTCTACCACCAGCGCGCCAGTGAATGTGCCGACAAGCACGCGCTTGCCGCGCTCATCATCGCCGGGCAGAGGCTTCACGATGTAGCCGTTCGGAAGGAACAGCAGCCTGCCGCCGCCCCATGTCTGGATCACGACTTTCGAGAGCCGCTTGACGCTGGTGCCCATCACGCTCCAGAACAGGCTGCCCGTTGCGTCACCTGACCAGACACCCAACTCGCGCTCGTGAAATCGAAGGCCGTGCCGAATTCCCCTGGCTGGCGAGTAAGGACCCATCCATCGATCGAACGGCTTGCTTTCTACTTCCACCATCAACTCGCTCATCGTTTGAACTCCAAGTTAGCGCCATGTCCGGGGAACTGGATTCGCTCCCCGCCGATCTCGATCCAATAACGCCCATCGCCATCCCACAACACATCGCGGACCTGTAGCCCACGAGCCTGTTCCTCCGATGCGATCCAATCGAGCAGTGCACGGCGAACCTCGTCTGCTTGCGTCGATGCTCCGTGCTCAGCCGAGAGCGCGAACTTGACCGCCTTCGTTCCGCGGTCACCCTCAAGCGCCAGGTGTCGACGCCCGCCCGAACTCATCACACGCAAGCGGATCTGACGCACTTCGTCTGAAACGGGAGTCGCGTCGGCGACCCCCAGATAGCGCCAGTCGGGCTCGAGGACGCGTTCCTGATCGACGCGGACGATCAAGTGCCCTGCCGGGGTGATGCGCGCTCGCCTCAGCTCATTGCGCGCGAGGATCTCGGCCACGAGCTCCCCCGGGAGCCGCACGATCGCACTCGCCTCGTCGCGCGCGTTTCCCTGCTGATCGATGCGGAGCTCGACGCCATTCGTTTGTCCCGGATAGGGATCACCCATCGCAAGCGCCGATACATCGACCTCGTGTGACGGCGGCTTGTAGGCGCGCGGCGCGCGATCGACCTCGCGAAGCCCGGAGCGCCAGTCGGCGTCAGTTGTGGCACTTGGTGTCCACTCGAAGTAACGGTTTCGCTCGGCGCCCACGATGCTGGCCCAATCGGACTTCTCGTAAATCGCCTCGTCCTCGGTGTCGCGGATATACAAGACCAAGATGCGCGCGGTACGGCCTCCCTGCTTCCGCCGCAGCAGCCGGCCAAGGCTCTGGATGCGCTGTCGCGACGAACTGGTGCTTGCCGCAATGACGCCGAGATCTGCGGACGGGACATTGAAGCCCTCGATCAGCGACTTTGCGCTGACGATCACGCGCGCCGTGCCCTTGCGGAACAGGTTGATGTTCTCGTCACGCAGCGAGTCGGGCAGCTTGCTGTGTTCGAGCAC
>CAYNRF010000279.1:0-3490 GCA_964399525.1 uncultured Phycisphaeraceae bacterium
TGGTCGTTCAACGGCTTGCACCATGTCCGCCAGCCATGATGAATTTTTCGGGCTAGCCGGTCGGTGCCGATGATCGACGCTCGCCTCGGAGCAACCGGGGCGCGCACGGCCTCGTCCGGGTGACACGGAGCACCGCTGACGTCGAAGGTCTCGGGGGGCGGCTGCAACGAGACTGACGCTGGCGATGCATCGCGCGACGGCCGCGGCGGGAGGACCTGGAGGCGGCAAGACGGCGTTGTTCACCAATTATCGACACAAATAGGCTTTCAAGAACTGGCCTGGTTGGTAAATCTGGTGTATCCGCGAAACCCTGTTTTAAGCAAATACAGTACTGATAATTACGCTGCAGGGTGCTCCCGACCATCTAATGCCCGGCGCGCCCTCCCCCGTGGCCCCCAAATCTCTGGGCTCAGGACCCGCTGTGCTAGCCAGAAGATGACGGTGGTATCCAGCATGAGGGTGGCAAATAAGATTGTGGCACATCGGTGGCGCGGGTGGCGATGCGACGCCAATACTTGAAGGGACCAAAGACAATCTCGATGCGGTGCTGCTGGCGATGGAGCGCCGTGTCGTAGGAGATCAGCCGGACACATCCGGAAACCTGCTGGCGCTGTTGCGTGTGGCGTGATTGTGTCTGGCTGAAGCGGCAGCGAGCGAGGCGCGGGTGTCTGGAGGTCAACGAGGGTTCTGGGGTGGGGAGCATCGTCTGCGGAAACCCACGGCGCAGAGCGATCCGCTGGAGCAGCTTGCCGCGACAATCGACTTCGAGATCTTCCACTCTGACCGCGATACTGCGCTCGGGTCGCGGAATCGCGTGAGAGGCGGGCGACCGTTCTCCTATTCGGTAATGAAAGTCCGAATGCTCGTGCTCCAGGCGATGCACGGGCTGTCGTTGGCGCAGGCGGAGTATCTGGTCGCCGACCGGCTGAGCTGGATGCGCTTCTATCGCCTCGGCCCCGGCGATGCGGTGCCCGACGCCAACAGGCTTTGGGACTTCCGTGAGGCGCTGATCGCCGCCGGCGCACTCGACGCGCTGTTCGCCCGGCTGGAGCGCGCAATCACAGCGGCCGGCTATCTGCCGATAGCCGGCCAGATCGCGGACGCGACGCTGGTGGCCGCACCCCGCCAGCGAAATACTGAGACCAAGAAGGCGCGCATCAGGGCCGGCGAGAAGGCCGCGGACATCCGGCCGGACAAGCCGGCCAAGGCGCGCCAGAAGGACACCGACGCGCACTGGACGGTGAAGTGCGGCAAGGCCAGGCCGTGCGAGGAGGGCACGCCGCAACTGGACATCACCGTCCCAAGTCTTGGCTACAAGTCGCACATCTTGATCCACCACCGGCGCGGGGTCATCCGGCGTGGTAGGACCAACGACGCGGCGGCGCATGACGGAGCGCGGCTGCGCGAGGGGCTAATCGATCCGAACAACACCGCTTCCGACGTGTGGGCCGATGCTGCCGGCCTGACCTGCAGCCTGACGCAGGTCGGCAGGACCGCTTTGCTGTGCCCTCGATAGCTGGCGGCATGGCCTCGCTGCATACAGCCTCGATCCTGTTCGCAGGGGGCGTGATCGGCCTGGTCGGCAGCCTGCTTCTGCTGCGGAGCTGCGTTCTGGATCGAAGCCAGGATCGGGCCGCGACCGTGCCGGCTGTCTGGATCGGCGCCCCGCTGGTGCAGGCCGCCGCGACATTCGGCAACGCCTTCCGAGGGCAACTGCCGGAGGTTTTTGTCTTCTCCGCTCTCAACGCATTGCAGGTTCTGGCAGTGAGCCTGCTCTGGCTGGGCGTCCGCCGCATGGCGGGGCGGGCCACGCCGGCCTGGATGGCAGCCATGCCGCCAACCCTCTGGCTTGCGGCCTGCCTAGTGCCGGGGTTCCTCGCCTCCCTGCCGATGCGGGTCACCGTCATAGGATCGCTCATCTGCGGCCTGTTAGCCTGGACTGTCATGGACCTGCTGGTCGTTCATCGCAGCCATCGGTTGCGCAGCGCCCGCGACCTCGCCGCGATCGTCGGGCTGGTCGCCGTCAGCCTCGTCGTACTGTTCTTGACAGCGCTGCTGATACCCAGACAGCCCGGCGGTGTTTGGGCGGTCGTGACTCCCACGACCGCGATCGTCGTCGCGCTTTATGGCACGATGCTGCCGCTGCTGATCCTCGGCATATGGCGCGAGCAGGAACGGGCGGAGGAGGGTGCCCGCCGCGCGCAGGCGCTCGAGGCCGGGCGGGCGGAGGTCCAGCGCCTGCACGACGGCCTTCCCGTCATTATCTTCCTCCGCGCCGTCCAGCCCGATGGCAGCTCCCGCCTCATCTACCGCGGTGGCGATCTCGAGGGTGTCACCGGCTGGCCGGCCGAGCGATTGCGCGGCGAGACGTCGCTGCAGTCCCTTTCGGGACCGGAGAATCCGTCGCTCGAAGAGCATCTCCGCGCCGCGCTCCGCGACGGCTCGGCAGTCACGGTCTGGCGCCTGCGTCAGCCGACAGGACTCCCGCGGACGATGCGAACCTACTCCCATGCGCTGCAACGTTTCCCGGACGGAACCACGGAGATCGTGGGCTACATCCTCGACATCACCGCGGAGCGCGCGGTGGAAGCCCGCGCGATGGCCGCAGCACGCCTTGCCTCCCTCGGCGAGATGGGGAGCGGGCTGGCCCACGAGATCAAGCAGCCACTGCAGGCGCTCTCCCTCGCTGCCGAGACGGCAGCGCTCGCCGCCCGCAGGGGTGACCTTGACGTGGTGACGCGAAACCTCGACTGCGTCGCGGAGGAGGCGCAGCGCGCAGCCAGCATCGTCGAGCACCTCCGCCGCTTCGCTCGCGGCATGCCGGCGGGCGCGCAGCCAAGCCCGCTATCGCTGGCGGAGCCGGTCGAGGGTGCCTTGCGGCTTGCAGCCTGCGTGCTCCGCAACATCGGAGCGGAGGTGGAGGTCTCGCTCGGGACGCCCCCTGTCATGGCGGTCGGAGACGCGATTGCGCTAGAACAGGTGCTGCTGAGCCTGCTGACCAACGCGCGCGACGCGCTGCTCGGGCAGCCGCCCGGCATGCGCCGGCGGGTCCGCATCACCGCCGCGCGGAGCTGCGACGGGGCCGCGTTGCTGGAGGTTGCGGACACGGGCGGCGGGATCGCGCCGGAGATCCTCCCGCGTCTTTTCGAGCCGTTCGCAACGACAAAGAGCCCCGACCGCGGCCTGGGCCTCGGCCTTTCGACGAGCTATGGGCTCATTCGGTCGCTCGGTGGCACCATCTCGGCGAGCAACGGTCCGGAGGGCGCCGTGGTGACCTTAAAGCTGCCTGGCGTGCCCGGACAGTGATGAGACCTGTGCGCGGAGCGCGGTTCAGTGCCTATTGCGCGGCATCGCGCGGCCAAGGGTGCCGTGAGTATCGATATTGACGCGATCTCGCCTGGCATCGCGGCGCTTGTTGTGCTGCGAACAGAGTCGTCCTGCATCACGCCGCGGCGTGCAGGCTCCTATGAGGTGTGCCGTTCGCAGACAT
>CAYNRF010000280.1:0-426 GCA_964399525.1 uncultured Phycisphaeraceae bacterium
CGCTGTCCAACCTGGATGCGAAGCTGCGGGTCCAGATGCGCAGCGAAATCCGCGAGTTGCAGCAGCGGCTGGCCACCACCACGATCTACGTCACCCACGACCAGATCGAGGCAATGACCATGGCAGACCAGATCGTCGTGATGCACAGCGGCAGGATCGAGCAGTCGGGTGCGCCGCTCGAACTCTACGACCGGCCGGCAAACACCTTCGTCGCCGGCTTCATCGGCAGTCCGGCCATGAACCTGCTGCCGGGCGAGATCGACGATGGCGGCTTCCGCGCCCAAGGTGGCGCCCTGCTGCCACTGCCGCCGGGCGCAGCCGCGACAGTTGCCACTTATGGTATCCGGCCGGAGCACCTGATGCTGGCTGAGGATGGGCTTCCCGCGGTCATCTCCATCGTCGAACCGACCGGATCCGAGACGCAGG
>CAYNRF010000280.1:436-3472 GCA_964399525.1 uncultured Phycisphaeraceae bacterium
GGATCGGCGAGACGCCGCTGGTGGGCGCCTTCCGCGAGCGCGTCTCCGGTCGCCCGGGCGAGGTGCTGCGCATAAAGCCCGACCTGTCGCTGGTCCATCTGTTCGGCCCCGACGGCAGGCGCCTGTAGCAGTGCATAACAAGGAGGAAGCAAGCACATGACCCAGAATATCACTCGCCGCACGGCGCTGGCGGTCGGCGGATCGGCGCTGGTCGCCGGCAGCGCCGCGGCACAAATCCAGACGCAGCCGGCGACGCCGCCGAACCTGCCGGTGGAACGCGGCGCATCCCTGCGCATGCTGCGCCCGGTGCGCTTCGTGCAGCCCGACGAGGAGGTGTGGCGCGCAAACTGCGCCCGATTCGCGCAGCAGCACGGCGTAGAGGTGCGCGTGGACTTTGTCGGTTGGGAGGACATCACTCAGCAGACCGCAGTCACCGCCAACACAGGCGCCGGCCCTGACATCATCGTGGGCTTCGACGGTGCGCCCCACCTGTTCAACACCAAGATTCACGACCTGACCGACGTCGCCACCTACCTTGGGACGAAATATGGCGGCTGGCGCCCGCTGGCACGCGCGTACGGCATGCGACAGGATCGCTGGATCGGCCTGCCCTTCGGCGCGTCGGGCGGCCCGCTGATCTGGCGCACCTCCGCGCTGAAGGAGGCGGGTTTCGACACGCCGCCGAACGACCACGCCGGCTTCCTGCGCATGTGTCAGGCACTGAAGCGCATAAACAAGCCGGCCGGCTTTGCGCTGGGCAACGCGGTAGGCGACGGCAATGCCTTTGCCAATTGGCTCGTCTGGTCGCATGGCGGCTACCTCGTGGACGAGCAGGGTGCCGTGGCGATCAATTCGCGTGAGACGATCGAGGCACTGAACTATCTGCGCGAACTCTATCCCACCTTCGTGCCAGGAACGCTGGCCTGGGGCGACATTAGCAATAACCGCGCCTACGCCGCAGGGGAGTGCCACGTCACGCAGAACGGCGTGTCGCTCTACTTCTCGATGAAGAACGACCCGGCTCTGCGCCCGCTGGCCGAAGACACGCAGATGACGCCGATGCCGCACGGCAAGCTGAACGCCGCGCCGAATGCGGGCCTGACGCTCAACGCGATGGTGTTCCGCCACAGCCGGTTCCCGAACGCGGCGAAGGCGCTGCTGCAGTTCCTCATGGAGGCGGATCAGTACGATCCTTGGCTGCGCGCGAACATCGGCTACTGGTCGCAGCCGCTAAACGCCTATGCCGCGAGCGCGGTGTGGAACAGCGATCCCAAGATCACCGTGTTCCGCGACACGATGAACAACAACTTCTGGAACGGGTACAAGGGCCCGATCACGGAAGGGTCGGTCGCGGCCACCGCGGATTACGTCATGGTGCAGATGTGCGCCTCGGTCGCGTCCGGCCAGGCCACCCCGCAGCAGGCGGCGGCCGAAGCCGAGCGACGCGCGCGGCGTTACTTCCGCAGCCGCTGAATCGATTGGCGGCCGGCCTTCGCGCCTAGCGGAGGCCGGCCTTTCGCCGGGAGAGGTCATGTCTGCCACCGCAGCGCCCGTCTGGACCAAGGTCCGCCAGCAGCCGGGCGCTCTGGCGCGGCTTTTCGACAACAAGGCGTTTCTGATCGTCATCTGCCTGCTGCCCGCGGTAGGGCTGCTGATGACCTTCCTCACCTATCCGCTCGGCCTTGGCATCTGGCTGGCCTTCACCGACCAGACCATCGGGCGGCCTGGGATATGGATCGGCCTCGAGAATTTCGAGTTCCTCTTCGAGGATCCGATCTTCTGGGGCGCGGTATTCTACAGCGTCTTCTATACGGCGGTTGCGACGGTCGGGAAGTTCGCGCTCGGCCTTTGGCTCGCGCTGCTGCTCAACCAGCATCTGCCCATCAAGTCGCTGCTCCGGGCCATCATCCTGCTGCCTTGGATCGTGCCCACCGTCCTCTCCGCCATCGCGTTCTGGTGGATCTACGATCCGCAGTTCTCGATCATCTCCTACATGCTCATCGAGATGGGCCTGCGCGAAGAGCCCGTGGACTTCATCAACACCGCCTGGCCGGCGCGCTGGTCGTTGATCGCCGCCAACATTTGGCGCGGCATCCCTTTCGTCGCGATCTCACTGCTGGCGGGCCTGCAGACGATTTCGCCCTCGCTGTACGAGGCGGCGCTGCTCGATGGCGCATCACCCTGGCAGCGCTTCCGCTACATCACCTTCCCGATGCTCATGCCGATCCTGGCGATCGTCATGACATTCTCGATCATTTTCACCTTCACCGACTTCCAGCTGGTCTATTCGATCACCCGCGGCGGTCCGGTCAACTCGACCCACCTGCTCGCCACGCTGGCCTTCCAGCGCGGCATCCCGGGCGGGCAACTCGGTGAGGGGGCGGCGATCGCTGTCTCGATGATCCCGTTCCTCGTCTTCGCCACCCTGTTCAGCTACTTCGCCCTGGCTCGCCGCAAGTGGCAGCAGGGCGAGTCCAACGACTGAGGGCCGCCCGCATGTCAGACGTCGCCGCCAGTCCCGGCAACACGAACACCGCCTCCGCCGCGCCGGAGCAGATGGCTTGGGACAGCAAGACCAGGCGCATGGTGGTGCTCTACCTGCCACTCGCCTGCTTCGTCATCATCCTGCTGTTCCCCTTCTACTGGATGACGGTGACGGCCTTCAAACCGAACGCAGAGCTTTATGACTTTGCGCAGCACAATCCCTTCTGGATCAGCTCGCCGACGCTCGACCACATCAGGCTGCTGCTGTTCGAGACGAGCTATCCGCGTTGGCTGTGGACGACGATGATGGTGGCCGTCGCAGCCACCTTCCTCTCGCTCCTGGCCTCCACGCTCGCGGCCTATGCGATTCAGCGGCTGCGCTTCCGCGGCAGCCAGTATGTCGGCCTCGCGATCTACCTGGCCTACCTGGTGCCGCCCTCGATCCTGTTCATCCCGCTGGCCACGATGGTCTTCCAGCTTGGCCTGTTCGACACCCCCTTCGCGCTGATCCTCACCTATCCGACCTTCCTGATCCCCTTCTGCACCTGGCTG
>CAYNRF010000281.1:0-3457 GCA_964399525.1 uncultured Phycisphaeraceae bacterium
GAACCCGCCGCTCGCGTTCGCATCCGGCCCCCGTCGACCATCACCGCAGCGAGCGGGATAGGCGGTTTTGCCTTCCGCTTCGGTGCGTTCAGGGGGCGATCACGATACTCCGCGGTTCGTTCGTCCCGTGCCCGTGCCAACTCCATGCCGACTTCGGCTGCGAGAGTCTGTAGATGACGGGCGGATATCTTGACACGCAGTAGCTTTGCGATCAGCCCGACCGCTTGATCGAACGGTACGAAGGCGGCGACCGTGACCAGAATTTCGAACAACTGCGGGCTGTAGCTGCGGTGAGTCAGCCCCTGGCTTGGTCGGTTGGGGGAAAAAAGCCCGGCGGCATTGCGGGCAGTGATACTTCGCTTCTTCGAATTCGATGGGGCCGCAACGTGCATTGATATCACGAGTTGCGATCTTGCCCTCACACTCGGTGCCGCACTCGGGGCAGGGATGAGGCGTCTCGACCGAAGTCGCTGCCTGTGAGGCGGAATGACCGAAAATTTCTCGAGCCAAGGCATTCCCGGCCGCCATGGCATAAGCTTCGATATCCGAAAAATGGGTCAGGGACTTGAAGGCCGCATCCTCAGCGAGCTGACGCTTGAGCAATCCGATAAGATGTTGAAATTCAGGCAGTTGCGGATCGAAAGCGGGGAGTGAACGAGCCATGGCGAGTTCTCCGTAACCAGGGGTGCAAGGGCTCCATGCCGTGGCCGATCAGCATAACATCGAAATCACGAATGTGGTATTGACCTTTCCGGAAACCGATTTGGACAACAAATGCGTTCCTGCACCCCCCACGAATTGGGAACTGGAATTGCGGAAGTTCCAGCTTACTGTATGATTCACATTGAAGGACACCTTGGTTCCACAGCACGGAGGCTGACATGCGAGGCCGAAAGACCGCATTACGGATCGAACTGACCCCGGAAGAAAAAGCCGAACTGGAGCGTCAGGTGCGATGCACCACGCTTTCCGCAGGCCTTGTCCGTCGCGCTCGCGTCATTCTCGGCGTGGCCAGCGGGTTGCCTCTGATCGAGGTTTCCCGTCGGGTCGGCATCACCGAAAAGCATGTCCGCAAGTGGACACACCGGTTCAACGACAAGCGTCTCGAAGGACTCAAGGATCGACCCGGCCGCGGACGCAAGCCGGTCTTTTCCCCCCGTTGTCGCGATGCACGCCGTGAAAATCGCCTGCGAACGGCCCGATCAGGTGGGGCGGTCGCTGTCTCAGTGGGATTGCCGCGAGATCGCGCGGCAGCTCGTGCGTGACGAGGTCGTCGAAACGATCTCGCCGGAATCGGTCCGAACGATTCTGCGACATCACCGGCTGAAACCCTGGCGTCAGAAAATGTGGCTGTCGGCCAGTGTGCCGCGAGATGCCGCCTTCGCGAGTCAGGTGCAGCGAATTTGCGATCTCTATACCCGGCCGCTCGCGGAACATGAAATCGTCCTGTGCGTGGACGAGATGACGAGCCTTCAGCCCCGGCCTCGCAAATCGCCCACGCTTGCGAGCCAGGCGAATCGGCCGACTCGTGTCGAACATGAGTACGGCCGCTGCGGGGCGTTGAACTTGTTCGCCGCTTTCGACACGCGTTCAGGCAAGGTTTACGACATGCCGGCCGAACGGAAGCGACAGGAGGAATTCATCGCCTTTCTGGAGCGGCTGGACCGGGAGATTCCGGCTTCGAAGACGACCATTCACGTCGTTCTGGACAACGTGCGGATGCACAAGGGCAAGAAGGTTCAGGCATGGCTGGCGAAGCATCCGCGATTCGTGTTCGTCCACCCTCCGGTGCACTGCTCATGGATGAACCAGGTGGAGCAGTGGTTTGGGATCCTGAGGAGGAAGCGACTGCGGATCGTCGATTTCGCCGACAAGCACCACCTTGCCGAACGCATCTCGGCGTTCGTGTCGGAATGGAACGAGATCGCGCACCCGTTCGCATGGAGCACAAAGTCGGCAGCGAAAATCATGGCGAAATGCAAGATCGAGGATCACAAGAACTTGCAGCCCGCCGCAGCGGCGTAGAAATACCAATCCCTATTTGGTGGGACGGGTACTAAGTACCGCTCCCACGAATTGGGAACTGGAATTGCGGAAGTTCCAGCTTACTGTATGATTCACATTGAAGGACACCTTGGTTCCACAGCACGGAGGCTGACATGCGAGGCCGAAAGACCGCATTACGGATCGAACTGACCCCGGAAGAAAAAGCCGAACTGGAGCGTCAGGTGCGATGCACCACGCTTTCCGCAGGCCTTGTCCGTCGCGCTCGCGTCATTCTCGGCGTGGCCAGCGGGTTGCCTCTGATCGAGGTTTCCCGTCGGGTCGGCATCACCGAAAAGCATGTCCGCAAGTGGACACACCGGTTCAACGACAAGCGTCTCGAAGGACTCAAGGATCGACCCGGCCGCGGACGCAAGCCGGTCTTTTCCCCCCGTTGTCGCGATGCACGCCGTGAAAATCGCCTGCGAACGGCCCGATCAGGTGGGGCGGTCGCTGTCTCAGTGGGATTGCCGCGAGATCGCGCGGCAGCTCGTGCGTGACGAGGTCGTCGAAACGATCTCGCCGGAATCGGTCCGAACGATTCTGCGACATCACCGGCTGAAACCCTGGCGTCAGAAAATGTGGCTGTCGGCCAGTGTGCCGCGAGATGCCGCCTTCGCGAGTCAGGTGCAGCGAATTTGCGATCTCTATACCCGGCCGCTCGCGGAACATGAAATCGTCCTGTGCGTGGACGAGATGACGAGCCTTCAGCCCCGGCCTCGCAAATCGCCCACGCTTGCGAGCCAGGCGAATCGGCCGACTCGTGTCGAACATGAGTACGGCCGCTGCGGGGCGTTGAACTTGTTCGCCGCTTTCGACACGCGTTCAGGCAAGGTTTACGACATGCCGGCCGAACGGAAGCGACAGGAGGAATTCATCGCCTTTCTGGAGCGGCTGGACCGGGAGATTCCGGCTTCGAAGACGACCATTCACGTCGTTCTGGACAACGTGCGGATGCACAAGGGCAAGAAGGTTCAGGCATGGCTGGCGAAGCATCCGCGATTCGTGTTCGTCCACCCTCCGGTGCACTGCTCATGGATGAACCAGGTGGAGCAGTGGTTTGGGATCCTGAGGAGGAAGCGACTGCGGATCGTCGATTTCGCCGACAAGCACCACCTTGCCGAACGCATCTCGGCGTTCGTGTCGGAATGGAACGAGATCGCGCACCCGTTCGCATGGAGCACAAAGTCGGCAGCGAAAATCATGGCGAAATGCAAGATCGAGGATCACAAGAACTTGCAGCCCGCCGCAGCGGCGTAGGAATACCAATCCCTATTTGGTGGGACGGGTACTTAGTGGAAGGTCGAAAAGATCGATGGCGGACGGAGGCTCGATGATGACGTATCATCGGGTGTGCATAAACCCTCTACTCCGGAGCCGCCACCGATGCCTCAAAACTACCATGTCGTCAGCC
>CAYNRF010000282.1:0-3450 GCA_964399525.1 uncultured Phycisphaeraceae bacterium
GATCAGGACATGAAGCGTGTGATCGTTCCGGTTCAATAACCCGAGGATTGTGATTCCGCTTGGCCTGCGTGTTCGGACCGAACTGCAAGGCAGCACCTGGTAGGCTGCCACGGACCCGTCGGCCTCTTTGTCGATCGGAATGAAGGCACAGACATATCGGCCGGACATGTCGCGCTCATTCGGTGTCCTCTGCCGCGAATGATGGCCCCGTTCGACACGGAAGCCGTCCGCCATCCGAAGCGCCCGGGGAAACTCGTTCCAGTCGAGGGCTCCGGCTGCGATGTCGAACCGATCAATCGTGAGTTCTTTCCAAGCGCTGGGCCGATAACTTAAGGAAATGCGCTCCAATGAGGGTGGTCTGTCTTGAGTGCGGTTGAATTCTTCAAGAGAAAATTTGTATATCGCTTCTATGCGCGCGGTCGGGGCGCCCCTTGCACTGTGTCGTCGCAAGACCAATGGGATGGCCTTGGAATCAATATTGAATAGTGTTTCGACAAGATTTTCGGTGCTCGCCTTTGTCGTCATCTCGGCCCGGAGCATCCACAGGCCGATACCGATGATGCCCGCGGCTATAAGGACGAATTCGCGCCATGTCTTGACACGGCCAACCCGGAAGTAGACGGCGAGGACCACGAGCGAAGCAACGATCATCAAGATGGGCGCCGAGAGCTCCATCGGCGTTACCGCAGTTCCGCGGGCAGGCTGATCCCCGTTGCGCGGATCAGCCTGGGCAGTGTGGAGAACTCCGGCTTGCCGGTCTCGAACCGGTCGCGCCACCATCCGGTCGATGTCCCGCTCAGGCCGGCGGGGACATTGATCGTCGGCATCAGGACCGGCCCCAGAAGGCTGTAGGACACCGACGTCTGTTGCCACACAGTCGCCAGTTCACCCCGTTGGGAACGCGCATAGACACCCGCCCGGCTCACCATCATGCCCGCGGCAATCGGGGACAGCGTCGAGGGAACCGGAAATGCGCTCCGGTCGACGACCATGAAGGCAAGGTCAGCGTCGCGGAGGGTCGCCTCGGCTGCGACGAGGCAATAGCCCTGCTCCAGCATGGTTGCATAACGACCGGAAATCGTGCCCGGGGCTTTTTCGTGGAAGTTCCGCGCATGGGTTCGAGCGCCGGTGGAGCGAATCCCCGGGGCGGGACAAGTCGCACGGCGATCAAGGATATAGCTGTAGGCTCGCATTGCCGGATCGGGCGCTGCCTGGTCGGCTTTCAGCGGCACCATGAGCACGCGAGCCGCGTCTCCGCTCATCAGCAGATGGAGACAGATCTGATCGCACAGTGACGAACGACCCGGCGCGGAGATGAGCGCCAATGTCTGATCCGCCTCGAACGGAAGATGCCCCGGTCCTGACGGATGGCCCGTATCGCTGCTGATGAGGTCTGCGACTTGCGCTTTGATCTCGGCGTTGTGCGCCACAGGAATGATCAGCAGGAGCATGCCGGCTGCCGCAATGGATGCGATAGCGTTCCAACTCCTGAAGGGCGGAACGAAACGCCAAATCAGGTAGCCAGCTACAATCACAAGCGCAATGGTCGGGATTGCCGCAACAAGAAGAGCAATCGGGATCCCGATGACCGAGATCATGCCGACAATGTAAATAATATGCCCGATCGGAGAAGCGAGTAAAAGTCCCAGAATACCCGAAAGGACTGCTAAACTTAGGAAGAATTTTCCAGACTTGGGTCCAGACCCTTTGGTCGCAGTCCCTTGCCTTCTCACGGTCGCGCCGTTTCTCATGGATCGTCAGCGCCAGAACGTTGTTTTTCTGCTAATATAATAGCGATTCGATATTCCTGGACGAAGGCCTGCGCATGGCTGCGGATTTCGTTAAGGGAGAAAATCGGCATGGCCGCAGGGAATCACGGGGCGTCACTTTGGTAAATGCCCGTCCTGCGTGCTTTATTGTGCGACATTGCGTCGGGGCGCGAGCCGGCGCATCTCGCCCAGCAACTCCTCCGTGCTGATGTCGCTGACCTCGCCTTTCATAGCCCTCGATCAGGCGGCGGAAGGCGATGCGCTCCTGGTCCCTGCGCAGCGGGTCGCGGACGTAGTCCCTGGCATTCGCGTAGCAGCCGCAGCGCGCCTGGTCCTCGACCCAGGCCTTCATCTCGTCGGGCAGCGAGACATTCATCGTGGCCATGCCGCCTCGCCTGCGCGCGCCGCCGGCATTGCCGCGCTTTCCTCTGGCTTCCCCCGCACCGAACCGCTATCCTAGGAATTCAGTCCGCGTCATCCGGCGCGGACCCGCGCTCTTTCACCCCGCGAATCCGCCGCTCGCTCCGCCAAAATTCCCCGACCGTTGAGCCGGTGAATGGTTCGGTTCGCTGGCGCAAACCTGACGGCGCGGTCAGGCCCAAAAGCCGGACAGCCGCATTTTGTCCGAAACCCGAAGCCGCTGCGCCCGCGCCGGCACAATCCCCGCCGCCGCGCAGCCCTCCGGCACTTTGTCCGAAACCCGAAATCCCCGCCGCCGCGCCGTTACAATCCCGCCCGGCGCTCTACCCAAAAACCTCCGCCCACGCCGCCATCAGCGCCGCGTCGGCCTCTTCCATCGTCGCCAGCACGCCCAGCTTGTGCAGGCTCGTCACCCCATGTTCCGGCACCCCGCAGGGCACGATGCCGCCGAAATGCGACAGGTCCGGGTCCACGTTCAGCGCCGCGCCGTGCCAGCTCACCCACCGCGTCACCCGCACGCCGATGGCGCCGATCTTGTCCTCGGTGCCGCGCGCCCGGTCCGCCACCCAGATGCCCACGCGCCCCGCGCGCCGCTCGCCCTTCACGTTGAACCGGTCGAGCGCCCGGATCAGCCACTCCTCCAGCCCGTGCACATATTCCCGCACGTCGCGCGCCCGCACGCCGCCATGCGGCCTGGTCAGGTCCAGCATCGCATAGGCCGTTCGCTGCCCCGGCCCGTGATAGGTCCACTGCCCGCCGCGCCCCGCCGCCACCACCGGGAAGCGGCGGTCCAGCAGGTCCTCCGGCCGGGCGGAGGTGCCCGCCGTGTAGGTCGGCGGGTGCTCCACCAGCCAGACCAGCTCGTCCTCCGTGCCGGCGCGGATCGCCGCGACGCGCGCCTCCATCGCCGCAACGGCCTCGGCATAGGGGGTCAGCCCCTCGGCAACGCGGAAGGGCACGCCAGGGGCGTTTTCGGGCGCTTCCAGGGGCGTTGTCGGGTCGTATCTCATGGTCTATACGCCGCGCCTCTACCGGCTTTGCGGTCGTGGCGGAATGGTAGACGCGCCAGCTTGAGGTGCTGGTGGGGGAAACCCCGTGGAAGTTCGAATCTTCTCGACCGCACCAAACTCCGCCGCGCCAGTTCCGGCGCGGCCGTAGCCGGCAGGGTTTCCTCCATCGCGGCGAGTTGACCTGGTTGGCACAGCCTTGGCGATCGATGGCGCGAACGTCTTCCTGACCGCCAGTATCGGCGTGGCGATCG
>CAYNRF010000283.1:0-3433 GCA_964399525.1 uncultured Phycisphaeraceae bacterium
GGGAGGCGCCGTTGCGCGCGTCGGCCTCCGCGACGAGGTTCGAGGCCTGGTCGAACGCGTAGGCGAGCTCGACGAGCGGGGGGCGGTTCGGCTCGCCCGTGATGGTGCTATCGCGTGTTCGGCGCGCCGCACTCGGCGCAGCGAGACGAGTCGGACAGCAGAGGGTGGCTGCAGTTGGCGCAAATCTCGGTCGGGTGGAACCCGGTCTGGTTCATGCGCTGTGCGGCGGCCGCCTCGGCGCGCCTCAGGGCCATGCGGCGGAACACAGCGCCGAAGATGAGGATGATCGGGCCAAACAGGCTGAGGCCTAGAGCGATTCCGGAGTAGAGCTCATCGAGCCCCTCGTGGCTTCCGAAGCCGAAGAAGATAAGCGCCGACATCGCGCCGGTCGCAAGCAAAATCCCGATGACATACGCAAGTTCCGCAGATCTCCGCGTTTCGGTCGTTACGAGCACCACGGCACCCAAAACCGCGAAGGGCGCACAGAGTATCGCGCCCCCCATGCCCATGGAGAGAAAGAAGGCACCATCAAATGCGAAGGTCGCGGCGCCAACCACCGAGAACAGCGCCGCCGTCGCGGGCACGGGCAGCAACCACTCGACGCACGCCGCGCGCAGCGAGGTCGAGTAGGGCGGGATCTGGCGCGGCGAGTTGGACTGGAGGGGCATTTCGCAAGGTTCCTTGCCGCTCCGAGCGGCGCAGAGCCGACGGGGCGCGTTGTCACGATGAGGGTATCAGTGATATCGGGGTGCGACCGCCGGGCGCGGGCTCGGGTTCGGCGACGATGGCACCGGGGCGCGCGGGCTGCCTCCCAGGACGCCGGGCGCCCATCCGAACTGGCGCTCGAGCAAGTGGCCGTTCTCCTCCCCCCAGTCGACGCCGTGGAACTCGCCCGCGTTGAGCCTGTCGCGCGCCGACACTCCGGCGGAGCGCAGTAGGCCATCGACCCAAGTGGCGCAGTTGCACCCGCCCCCGATCCTAAACCCGAGCCGATACCTCACCGCTTCGCGGTTCGAGTTCCGCACATACGCCTGGGTTCGCTCGACGAGTGTCTCCACGAACTGCTGCTGATCCATCCCAGAAGGTGGTTCGACACGCCTCAACTCAGCTTCCCAGCCGAGGATCGGCACCCGGTCACTCGGAGGCCCGAGGTATTCCTTGACGGCGGTGAGGTCATCGATGGCGTTCAGCTGGTGGACGAGCATGCCGTCCGCTTCGTTCTTGCGTTGTTCACCCTTGAAGCCCGCAAGAATGAAGCCATGCTGGGTCGGCGAGATCCTGGTAGCCCAGCCTTCGGGATCCTCAGACTGATGTGCGAGCACGATGAGAAGATAGTGGTGATTTCCAAGAGGCGGACCCGCGAGATCGCGTGTTCCCCAGTAGACCCCGGGCGGAAGTTCTCTGTGGGGGTACGACCTGCGAAGGAGTTTCCGCGCGGTGACGAGACTTCGGATGGACTGCAGGTGCAACCCATACGGATCCGTCCCCGCCATGGGGTTGCGGCCGAGGTAGGAGTAGAGGCTCGGGCCGTCCTGGTATCCCGCGGGATCGCGCTCGAGCCACCGGCACATCCCCGGCGTCGGGTCGTAGTGGCGGAAGCGGACGGTGTACGCGCCGATGTCGCCGTTGAAGCGGTAGCCGCAGAATCCGATGTTGAAGTCGGAGCGGGCGTTCGCGGGGGAGAGCGGGGAGGCGACGCTCGCGGCGGGCGCGGATCTACTTGCGCTTTCGGCGGCTCCGCTTTGCCATCAGCACCTTCATCTCTTTCACGAGATCGGGGTCCGACTGGAGTCGCTCGAGCGCAGCCGAAGCCCGTGGATCCCGCGATCGGTCGAGGGCGTCGAGCAACAGAACCCGTGTCGTCCCGTGACTCGGGTCGCTCGCCAGCGCGATGACCTCGTCGATCACCGAGTCGTCGGCGGAAACACAGAGCGCAACCGCGAGGCCATCCTTCACCCGCTTCTCCGTCTCGGACTGGAAGAGCCGCACGAGCAACGGCCATCCCAGCGGTCGCGTCTCCTTGACGGCGAGGGCCCGCGCGATGCCCTCGCGTATCGCAGGTGGATAGGGGCGCACGAGGTGCTCGAGCAGGACCGGCAACGCATGGCCGTAGCAGTTGGGGCCGTTCACGAGGTCCCAGACCGACTTCACCTCGCAGCCGGCGGACTTCAGCGCCGCGACGAGAGGCGCCTGTGCAAGGTCATACTCCGCTCTCAGGGTCGCGCGGCGCGCGTCCTGCTGGCGCCGCATCTCGATGTACCTCGGGTCCGCTTCGAGTCGCGCGATGAACTCTGCGGTGGATTCCTTGGTTGGCTTCTTCTTCATGTTCCCGGTATCCACTGGGGCACGATGCGCCCTGCGTCGATCTCGTCGCGGAGGGTACGGGACATCTCGACTCCACGGGGCATCCAGAGTTCGAACACCAGTCCGTTCTCGTTGGCGTAGTCGGCGTAGTCCCGAAGCTGCTGCGTGTAGCTCAGCGACTTGACATTCTTGATCTCGGTGAGCGTATCTTCGGTCATCCCGTCGGGGATTCGCCTTCTTCCGTTCACATCGAGCGGCTTCTTCGGCCCGATGTCCTTGATGGCTCGGACCGCAGCCTCGCCCTGCTGGCCCTTTCGAACCGCGGTCGCGCCGCCACGCGCCTTCCCCGCCTCCCCGACCACATCGGCCACCTTGACCGCGCGCCGCGCGGCGGTCGCCTTCGCGCCGATGACGGGCACCATCGCAAGCGCGGAGATGCTGGCGTTCGCGGGGTCGCCCTCGGCGAGATAGACGAGCGCGTCGAGCCCGTCGGCGACCTCGCCCACGAACGGGACGAGTCCGATCGTCTGCAGCGTCAGGTGGAGCGGCGAGTTGCTGAGGAGGAGCGAGTCCCACAGGCCGAGGCCGTTGTCGACCCCGCGCTCGGCGTTGGTCGTGGCGATCGCGGACTGCGCCGCGACATGGGCCTCCACCATCTCGAGGCCGCGGTCCCCCTTGTGGAGCGCGACGAGCCTGAGCCCGAAGCGCGGGGGATTCAGCCGTTCGGCCTCCGGGACGGGCGGCCTCAGCTTCGGGTCGTTCCACCACCACAACCCATACGGATCCGTCCCCGCCATCGGGTTGCGGCCGAGGTACGAGTAGAGGCTCGGCCCATCCTGGTACCCCGCGGGATCGCGCTCGAGCCACCGGCACATCCCCGGCGTCGGGTCGTAGTGGCGGAAGCGGACGGTGTACGCGCCGATGTCGCCGTTGAACCTGTAGCCGCAGAAGCCGATGTTGAAGTCGGAGCGGGCGTTCGCGGCGCGCGCGGCGTTCGCGGCGGCGGTGGTGGTGGTCGCCGCGGGCTGCGTCGCGCTGCCCGGCTGCGCGAGCTGGCCTCAGGTCAGTCGAGTTCGGACTGCACCATCACCCACGCGTCGTCGAAGCGGCCTTCGCGCGCGGACTCTTC
>CAYNRF010000284.1:0-3426 GCA_964399525.1 uncultured Phycisphaeraceae bacterium
CGTCCCGGACGAGGACATCAATGGCCCGCGTGAGGTCCGCTATGCCATCACCGACGGCCGCCTGAGCGCAACCGGCACCATCCGCTTCGACATCGCGGCGGTGAACGATGCCCCGATTGCGAATCCTGACGGCCTGTTCTTCGGCGACCAGGACATGCCGCTGGTCATCCGCTTCGCCGACATGCTGTTCAACGACCGCGACGTCGAGGGGGACAGCTTCCGCATCGTCGACGTGTTCGATGGCGACAACGGCACGGTCACCCGCGACGGCGACACGGCGGTGTTCCTCGGCCGCACGGGTTACTTCGGTGATGGCGGCTTCCACTACCGCGTCACTGACGGCCTCGGCGCGACCAGCACCGGCTATGTCTCGGTGCTGGTCTTCCCCGAGTTCGAGGTGCCGGTGGCGGTGTCCGACGCCGGCTTCGAGATGCTCGAGGACGGCTTCCTCGATATCGACCCCGCCGTTCTGATGGCGAACGACGACATTCCGGTCGGCTCGGATGTGCGTTTCCTCGGCCTCATCGGTCCGGGCGTCTCGCTGCTCGACGACGGGCGCTACCGCGTCACCCCCGCCGATGACTTCTTCGGCACCTTGACGCTCCGTTACGCGCTCACGAACGAGACCGGCTTCGAGGTCCCGACCACCGTCACCATCGAGGTCCTGCCGGTAGGCGACGCGCCGACCGCGGTCGACGATGCGCTGACCATCGGCGAGGACGAAGTCCTCACCACCTTCGTCACCGCGCTGACCGACAACGACTTCGACGTGGACCGCCAGGCGGTCATCCTCACGCGCATCCTCGGCAGCGAGAACATCGTCGTCGAGCTGTTCGAGAACGGCCAGCTCGTGTTGACCCCGGCTTCGGGTTTCAACGGAGAGGCTTGGTTCGAATACGAGCTGAGGGATTCGAGCGGCATCGCCGACACCGGGCGCGTCACCGTCACGGTCGAGGCACTCAACGACGCGCCGGTGATCACCGCCCCGGAGGTGCTCACCGGAATGGAGGACTCACCCTTCTCGGTGACCTTCCCGGCGGATTTCGTGACGGATACGGACGGAGACGCCGTCCTGGTCGAGCTGCGCTCCCCCGGCGGCGGGTCGCTGCCGGAGTGGCTGAGCTACGACCGGGCGACACGGACGCTGTCCGGCACGCCGCCCGAGAACTTCCACGGCGCGGTGCCGCTCGAGATCTCGGCCAGCGACGGCACGCTCGAGGTGCTCCGCAACGCGACGCTGCTGATCCAGCCTGTCAACGACGCGCCGCTGATCTTCGCGGACCACGGCGGCGCGACCCTGGCCTTCGAGGTCGCAGAGAACACCCCTGCGACCATTGTCGTGACGGCCGTCGATGTCGACGGCGACCCGCTTGCCTACGCAATCATCGGTGGCGAGGACGCGGGTCTGTTTGTTATCGACCGGGCGACTGGCGCACTGTCCTTCCTCAGCGGTCCCGACTTCGAAGCCCCTGCCGACTCCGACCTCGACAACGTGTATGAGCTGGTGGTGGTCGCGTCGGACGGTGTCCTCGACGCCTCGAGCGCAGTCGCGATCACCGTCCTCGATCGACAGGAGACGCAGACAGGAACGGGAGAGTCGGACACGCTTACGGGAGGCGACGGCGCTGATCTGCTGCGAGGCCTCGACGGCGATGACGTCCTTGAGGGCTTGGCTGGCGCAGATGATCTCCGCGGCGACCGGGGCGACGACACCCTTTCCGGAGGGAGCGGACGCGATCTGTTGCGCGGTGGCCTTGGCAACGACCTCATCGCTGGTGGTGACGGCGACGACAGCCTCGATGGTGGCCCCGGCGCCGACAGCATGTTGGGCGGCGACGGCAACGACACCCTCTCGAGCGGTGCCGGGAACGACACGCTGCTGGGCGGCGCGGGCAATGACTGGCTGGTTGGCGGTACCGGCGCCGACAGCATGTCGGGCGGCGACGGCAACGATGCCTATCTGGTCGACGATGTTGGCGACCTCGTGGTCGAGCAACTCGGCGAGGGCGTCGACTTCGTCAGGGCCAGCATCGGCTACGTGCTGAGCGCCAATGTCGAGAAGCTGGTGCTGATCGGTACGGCCGCGATCAACGGCACCGGCAACGCGCTGGACAACGCGCTGAGCGGCAACGCGGCCGACAACCTGCTCGCTGGTCTGGATGGCAACGACACCCTCTCGAGCGGTGCCGGGAACGACACGCTGCTGGGCGGCGCGGGCAATGATCGGCTGCTTGGCGGCACCGGCGCCGACAGCATGTCGGGCGGCGACGGCAACGACGCCTACGTGGTGGATCACGCTGACGACAGGATCCTGGAGACGCGGTCCGGCGGCGTCGATACTCTCTATTCCTCGATCAGTTGGACACTGCGCCCACACCTTGAGGATCTGGTGCTCACGGGCGATGCCGTGATCGAGGGCACCGGCAACAATCAGAGCAACGTCATCACCGGCAACGACGCGGCGAATGTGCTGGTCGGCCGCGGGGGCGCGGACACGCTGATCGGCGGCGGCGGCAACGATCTCTACCTGGTGGGCGCGACCGATGTGCTGATCGAGCAGGCGGGCGGCGGCAACGACACGGTGGTGGCCAACGCCACCCTCGCGCTGCCCGACCATATCGAGGTGCTGCGCTTCAACGGCACGGCCAATCTCCGCGGCGACGGCAATGCCGGGGAGAACTTCATCCTCGGCAACGCCGGGAACAACCGCTTGCTGGGCTACGACGGCAACGACACGCTGAACGGCGGCCTCGGCAACGACACGCTGCATGGCGGCGAGGGCGCGGACAGCCTGGTCGGCGGCGAGGGCTTGGACCGGCTCGATGGCGGTCTGGGCGACGACACCTATGTGCTGGCGGATGCGGACGTGGTGATAGAGTTGGTGAATGCCGGCATCGACACGGTGCTGAGCGCGGTCAGCTACACGCTGCCGGGCGCGGTGGAGAACCTGTCGCTGCTGGGCCGCGGCGATCTCTCAGGCACCGGAAATGCGCTGGACAACGTGCTGATCGGTAATGGCGGCGCGAACCTGCTGCGCGGGCTGGGCGGGCATGATCGGCTGTCCGGCGGCCAGGGCGGCGATACACTGGAGGGCGGGCTCGGCGCGGACACGCTGACCGGCAGCGGTGGGCTGGATCAGTTCCTCTGGCTTAGCCCCATGGAGGGTGGCGACACGGTGGCGGATTTCCGGGCCGGCGAGGACAAGCTCGCGTTCGTGGCGGGCGGGTTCGGCGGGCTTGCGGTGGTCACGCTGTCGCAGAACGCGTCGGTCGGCGATTCAGCACAGTTCGTCTACACCAAGACTACCGGGGTGCTGGAGTGGGACGCGGATGGCACTGGCGCTGGTGCGGCGACGATCATCGCGAGCCTGGCGAACAAGCCCACTCTCGCGGCGACTGACTTCGTGATCGTGGCGTAGGATCGCGT
>CAYNRF010000285.1:0-3335 GCA_964399525.1 uncultured Phycisphaeraceae bacterium
GGTGTCGTCGAGTCCATCAAGCGCTCCACCGAGTCGGGCGAGAGCGGCAGCGGCTTGCCCGCGCCGGCGGCGAGGCCGGCGGCGCCGCCCGGAACATGGCGCGTGATGCCGGAGAGGCCGCCGGGAAGCGGCAAGCCCCCGCCGGCGCGGCCGGTGCGCCGCTCGGGCGGCTGCCGCCCTGCGCACCGAGGAAGCGGTCGAGAAGCTGCCAGCCGATTGACACGAGGTCTCGCAAGGCGATCAAAACACGCTGCAGCCTGCTGATGTCGAAGCCGCTTCGGGACAGCCCCCAAGTCGTGGACGGAACCGATCGATGCCTTTTGTGACGCACGCTCAAAACTTCGACTGCCTGATGCTGTATCGGGCCCTCAAGGACGTGCCAAGCGGCTTCTATATCGATGTCGGAGCCAACTCGCCGACTGCGGACAGCATAACCAAGGCATTCTATGACCGTGGCTGGTCCGGGATCAATGTCAAGCCTGACATCACGGTGTTCGCATCGCTCGTCGAAGAAAGGCCACGCGACATCAATTTGAACGTCGCAGTCTGGAGGGAAGCTGGTGATCACACCCTCTATCTCGTCGACGAAATCTCCGCATTCTCCACGCTCGAGCCAGCCATGGCCCGTTTGCACCGCGAAGCAGGTCGAACGGTTCGTGAAGTGCCCATGCGGACCACAACACTCGTCGACATATGCAACTCGTACGTCGGAGATCGCGCGATCCATTTCCTGAAGGTCGACGTGGAAGGCGGAGAGTACGACGCCTTCCAGGGCCACGATTTCGAGCGCTGGCGGCCCTGGATCATCATTGGAGAGGCGCATGGGCCGGATTTCGATGCAGCACATTACCTCCCGTGGGAAAGGCGTTTGGAGCAGAACGGATACTCATTTTTCTACACGGATGGGTTGAACCGATTCTTTATTGCCAACGAGCACCTCGGCAAGCTTGCAAAGCACTTCAGGGCGCCGCCGAATGTTTATGATGATTGGATGCGTGCATCGGAAGAAGCCCTGCGTATCCGGGCCGAGGCGGCCGAGCATCGCGCGCATGACTGGGCGCAGATGCTCATTGCAAGGTCGGCCGAAGCCGAGGCCCTTCGCGCCGAGGTCACGGCGCTCCGGCAGAGCACGTCCTGGCGACTGACGGCTCCGCTCCGGGCCTTGCGCGGTCATCTCAACCGCCAGGCGGCGAACATGGCCCCGAAATCCTCCGCCCCGGCCGCCCTCGAACCGACGGCGCCAGCCGCGCCCATGACTGCTCACGAGGCACCCACGGTCAGTCGCGAGCCAGCGCGGCCTTCACCGGCGGAACTGCCGGCCGAGGTGCAGGCGATCGACCTGCGCGACATCCGCTTCAATGTCGCGGACAGTGCCACCGCTTTCGGAAGCTTCTGGGCAAGGGCCGCTTCGGGCGCCTGGGAGCCCGAAACGCTCCGCTTGATCGAGCGGCTCGCCAGGCCCGGCGCGCCTTTCGTGGATATCGGCGCGTGGATCGGCCCGACCACGCTCTTCGCCGCCGCCAGAGGCTCGATCGTGCACGCCTACGAGTGCGATCCGGTGGCGCTGGAGCGCCTGCGTCGCAACATCGCGGTGAACCCGGACCTGGTTCCGAGGATCACGGTGTCGGAGACCGCCATCGGCGAATCGAATGGCCGGATCCGGCTCTGGTCCGCCGAGCCAGGCAACTCCGAGACATCACTCTTCGAACGCCACGAACGGGATGGAGCCATCAGGAACTGTGCGGCATCCATCGAGGTCGAGGTTGTGGACGCGGCGGAGTTGTTCCGCCGTCATGGCTATGCGGCAGATCCCGCAGCATTCATCAAGATCGACATCGAGGGTGCGGAGTTCCGCGTTGTGCCGCGGCTCGCGCCGCTGATCGCCGGGTCCGCGGCGGTCTGGTACATCTCCTTTCACGAGCTCAACATCAACCCGACGGACGTGCCCGCCAGGGTCCAGCGGATTGCCGAGATGCTGCGAACGCTGATCACCTTCGCCCCGCTCCGCTGGTACGACGCGTCGTTGAAGGAATTAGACAGCGCGGCGGCGCTGGACGCGGTCATTCGTGGCGAGTGGCCCGCGAATGGCAGCCTCGTCTTTTCCTCTCGGGACCTCGCGGCGTAACCATGGGCCGGGCTGCCGCAGGGGTGATGCAGGCCTTCAGCGCGCTGCGGCCGTTGTTGCTTCGCGCAGGGTGGCGCCGTGCGCCGCCCGCCATGTCCCTCGTCGTTCCGGTGTTCGGGACGGAAGGCTTCCTGCCGTCCTGTCTCGCCTCGCTGCTCGACCAGTCCTTCGCGGACATCGAGATCATCATCGTCGATGATGGCTCGCCGGAGGACGTGCCGGCGATCGTCGCCCGGACCGCCGGGCGCGACCCGCGCGTCAGGGTGATCCGCCATGAGCGCAACAAGGGCACCTTCGCCGCACGGCTGACAGGCGCCGCGTCGGCGAGAGGAACCTATCTCGGCTTCGTAGATGCTGACGACGTGCTCAAGGAAAACTTCGTAGCGCTGCTGCTCGGGGCTGCGAGGACGCATGATGCCGACCTCGTGCAGTGCGCGATCACATGGTGCGAACCGGATGGGACGTCCTGGCCGCTCAATCGCGGGGGCGATCCGCATGCGCTGCAGGGTGCTTCGATCTTGGCCGAGTTGCTGGCCGGCGGGATGTCGAACAGCGTCGCGAACAAGGTCGTACGGCGGGAGGTCTGGAAGCTGGCGACCCAGGGGCTGCCACCCATGCGCATCCTGTTCGGCGAGGACCTGCTCTGCCTGTTCCTGGTTGCCTGCGCGAGCGAGCGCTACGCCCATATCAGCGACGCGCCTTATCGCTACATGCGCCGCAACGGCAGCATGACCACCGCGACCGGACCGGAGGCGTACCTCGGGCGTCTGAAGGACCTCGGCACTGTCTACCGGACGATCCTGCCCGAGTTGCGGGCGCGCCCGCAGCCCAAGGCGCTGAAGGCGGAATTCTACCAGCGGGAGATTCTGCATGTCGCGGGCGAGCTTGCTGCCGGTGCGGGCAGGCATCTCGCGCCGGGCCCGCACGACTGGGCCGACGGCTTCCCCGCACTGGCC
This sequence comes from uncultured Phycisphaeraceae bacterium, assembly GCA_964399525.1. Taxonomy (GTDB): domain Bacteria; phylum Planctomycetota; class Phycisphaerae; order Phycisphaerales; family UBA1924; genus UBA6054. The sequence goes on from CAYNRF010000285.1 coordinate 3,082, forward strand.
ACAGGCACCGCCTCCGCGCCACTCGACCCAGCGGGCGACACGCCAAACGGCTCCGCGGTTCGCCTCAGCTGACGCCGCGCGACAGCGCTTGCCGCACTGCGCGCAGCGCCGGCCCGATCAGCGGGAGCCGGTCCAGGGCGGCCAAGCGCCGCATCAGCCGGTAGGTGCGCGAGCGCTCCATTGCCTCGCGCCATGCCCGCAGTTCCGCCAGGGTGGCGGCGTCGTGTTCCCGCTCGGCGCGCAGTTCCGCCAGG
>CAYNRF010000286.1:0-363 GCA_964399525.1 uncultured Phycisphaeraceae bacterium
CGGCCCACCCCCATCGCGCATCCACGTCCCCAGCCCCGGCCCGAGCCGCGCCCCCTCGACATCCGCCCCATCACTCAACCAAAAGCGCCATCGCCAGATCGTCCACCAGTGACCCGTCCGCCTGGCGGAACCGCTGCCGATACCGCCCCTCCTCCACAAACCCGACCGACCGATACAACGCGGCCGCGCCCGGATTCGACGCCAGCACGCCCAGCTCGACCCGCCGCACGCCCAGCGGAGACGACGCGTTCGCCCGCGCCCAGTCCAAAGCCGCCGTCAGCATCGCCCGCCCCCACCCAACGCCCCGCCCCCCCGCGTCACACATCATCCCCAGCACGAGAATCCCGGCCCGCTTCCGGCTCT
>CAYNRF010000286.1:373-3292 GCA_964399525.1 uncultured Phycisphaeraceae bacterium
GACAAAACCCCAGCCATCTTCCGGATCTCAAACCCCGACAACCCGCAATCCCCCACAATCCGCCCCCGCTCGCCAACCGGCTCGGCAAACAGCCCCAGCCCGCCCCGCTCCGGCAGATACTTCGCCAGCCGCTCCCGGTAAAACTCCACCGAGCGCACCTCGTCCACAAACAGCCCCACCCCCTTCGCCGAAGGCACGGCCCGCAACAGATAGTCGCGATACGCCTCCGCGTCGTCCGGCCCCCCGGCCCGCAACCAAACCCGCCGCCCGTCCTTGAGCACCACTTCCCGCGCCTCAAACGCCACAACCCCGTCCATCGCACATCCTCCATCACCATCCCAGCCGCGTGCGTAAGCACGCGGACTGAACACCAGGATCCCACATTGAAGCCGCGCACGAAGGAAGCGGATGCGGTCGCGCTCAAAGCGACAATCTCCCTGTCAAATCATCGCACGCCCCGACACCGCAAACCTCCCTCCAACGCGGCAAACCCCCTTGTGCCCCGCCACCATCCCCGGTACGCTCCCTCCATGGCCGAACCCGGGCAAGTCCCGCCCCAGGACATCATCGCCCTCTACCTCAAGGGCCGCGATGTCCCCTGTCCCGCCTGCAACTACAACCGACGCGACGACACCACCCCCGCATGCCCCGAGTGCGGCCACCACCTCCGCCTCCTACCCGTCGCCCGCAACCCGCTCGAAGACCGCTCCCTCGCTTACACACTTCACGCCGTCTCTATCGCTATCGCCGCGTCCGCGGCGATCACCTGCGGCACCATCATCTATCTGCTCAGAGATTACCCACCCAACTTTCACCGTAAGTGGGCCACGTTCGCGTTCGTCGCCGTGATTGGCATCACGATCTCCGGTGTGGTGACCGCCTTCCGTGCCACCAAACACGGGCAGACAACGCAACTCCGAAAGTTCATTGGTATCACAGGATCTTCCGCCGTGCTCTTCGCCATTGGCATGATCGTCAGCCTGTGGGATCAACTGTTCTGATATATCGACGTAAGTACACTTGCTCACTCCACCCGAGCCCAACATGACGGACGGAAGCCAACCAACTACCGCCACCCCCGACGAACTCGCCACCCTCTTCCTCCGCGCCCGCGACACCCCCTGCCCCAAGTGCGCCTACAACCGCCGCGACGGCATCACCGCTGCCTGCCCCGAGTGCCACGCCACGCTGCCCATCGGCGACACCACCCAAGCACTCCAACTCCGCACCACCCACCGCATCCGCCGCTGCGCCCGGCTCACCCTGATCTTCGCGTGCCTGCTGGTCATCCCCGCCGCCCGCTCCACCTTTCTAACCGTCGACGCGTGGCTCAACGACCGCACCAGCGCCCTCTTTGTCAAACCCTGGTTCATCTACGCCAGCCTCATCACGGCCGTCGGCACCCTCGCGGCCTGGATCATCCTCATCGCCATGAGCGCCCTCGCCCTGCGCTCACCACGCACCGCCGGCCCCGACCGCCCCGTCCGCGCCCTCCTCACCGGCTACACCGCCCTGCTGGGCGCCGCCATGCTCAGCGGCATCTCCAACGCCCTGTGGTACATCCTGCGATAACGCGAACGATCACAATAAAAACCGGCCGCACCCGCGACCGGCTCTAAAGACTCCGTCTCTTCGTCTCTTCGTCTCTTCTCACAACCGATGAAACAATTCTAACTCCTCCACCAGTCGCGAGCGTGGCTTGTCTCGCAAGCCATGCTCCCCCCGCTCACACAATACACTCCCCCCATGCCCGACCTCCAACCAACCCCCGCCACCCCCGACGAACTCGCCGCGATCTTCCTCCGCGCCCGCGATGTCCCCTGCCCCGCCTGCGGCTACAACCGCCGCGACGGCACCACCGCGGTATGTCCCGAGTGCGACAGGTTCCTGAAGCTCATGCCCCCAAGCCACGACGTCGCGCCAGCCGTCGGAGTGACCGCGATCACGATGGCCGTCATCATCGCACTCGCTGCCCTCGCACTCGGCATCGCCTCCGCCCCTTTGGCGATGGCGTACTCGTCGGGATGGCCCGAGTTCGTCAGTCTGTCGGCGGCCTTCGCCGCGATCTGCTCCGCCGTCTTCGGCGTCAACCGAGCCGTGTTAGCGCAAACGTCCAAAGAGCAACGCTACATCGCCCACCACATGATCGCGACCTCCGCCGCAGCGGTCCTTTGTCTCGTCTCAGTGGGGCTCATCCTGCCCGCGTACGAGTTCTGATCGCGAATCATAGAACAACGCCGGGTGCCACGGCTTGCTCGCAAGCCGTGCCTCCCCAAATCTCGCCCGTCAATGTAAACTCCCCCATGCCCGACCCCAACCCAAAGCCCACCCAAGCCACACCCGACGAACTCGCCCCAAGCTACTTCCGAGGCCGTGATGTCGCCTGCCCCGGCTGCGGCTACAACCGCCGCGACGGCCTCACGGCAGCGTGCCCGGAGTGCCGAACACCGATCCAAATCTCCGACAATGGTGCCGAGCGATGGTTGTCATTGAGCAGACGCCGCGCCATGTTCATCGGCGTTGTCATGCTCACTTTCAGCACCGTGTACTGGATCAGTTACTGCCACAGCGCGTGGGAGATGATCGAGACCATCTCGGTCGATCCGCGTTCCTGGACACGCGGGTGGTGGATTCTTCACTATGCGCTCTGGATGCCTGCCGTCTGTTGCCTGCCGATCGCGGCATGGCACTTCATCCGAATGCTGCGACGACGCCCAATCAACTCTACGGGTCATGCCGATCGATCTGGTGCATCGTTCCACAGAGGCATTCTCTGGTGCGTCATCGCGATCGGTCCGTGGACGATTTTTCAGATCGGTTCAACGATCTGGGAACATCTTCCCTGAGTCCACCATCCGAGTTCAGAAAGGTACCCAGCACGCGGATTCCACCGGACGCACGACCCCGTGTGTCCGGCCG
>CAYNRF010000287.1:0-3291 GCA_964399525.1 uncultured Phycisphaeraceae bacterium
GAATCCCAACTGATGTCACGACGCTCCGCCCTCGCCCTGTCGGGGGCGGTTGGTCTTTTGGCGAGTGGGGCGCTGGGTGGGGTGGCGGCGGTGGGGGCGGTGGGGGGGCAGCCGGCGGAGGAGCGGGTGCCGCTGATGGTGGCGTTCGTGATGCGTCACGCGGAGGCGGCCGGCTCGCAGCAGGATCCGCCGCTGAGCGCGGCGGGGCGGGAGCGGGCGATCCGGGTGGGGCGGATGCTGCGCTCGGTGCGGCCGCAGCGGGTGCTGCACACGGCGACGAGCCGGTCGCAGGAGACGGCGGCCGAGATTTCAAGGATTGTGGGGGTGGGGGCGGGATCGTACGACGTGTCGGACCCGGAGCCGGTGGTGCGGCGGATGATCGACGGGGGCGGGGTGTGGATGCTGATCGGGCATTCGAACACGGTGCCGGACCTGGTGCGACGGCTGGGCGGGGACGCGGGGACGGACGCGATCCCGGAATCGGTGTACGACCGGATCTTCATGGTGGTGCGGGCGGCGGCGGGGACGATGACGGTGCCGCTGCATTCGTGATGGGGCCGCCGACCGGCCGGCGGTGCGGTGGTGGCGGGCGGGTCGATCGGCTGGTCAATCGGCGGGGGCGCGGAGCGCGGCGAGGATGTCGGCGGGTTCGGCGCGGCGGCGGTAGTCGGGGTCGATGAAGGCGCGGCGGACGGTGCCGTCGGTGTTGATGATGTAGGTGACGGCCAGCGGCAGGCGCCAGGAGTCATCGCCGTTGAGCGCGGGCAGGTCGAGACGGCCCTTGAACGCTTCGATGAGGGCGTCGGGCAGCGTGTACGCGATGCCGAAGCGGTCCGCGACGTCGTTGCCGGGATCGCTGAGCACGGTGAAGGCGAGGCTGTTCTTCTCGACGGTGGACAGGGTGTTGTCGGGCAGTTCGGGCGAGACGGCGACGAGGCGGGCGCCCAGGGCCGTGATCTCGGGGAGGATCTCCTGGTAGGCCCGGAGCTGGATGTTGCAGTAGGGGCACCATCCGCCGCGGTACCACGTGAGCACGACCGGCCCGTCGCGGAGCAGGGCGGAGAGCGTGACCGGGCGGTCGCGTGCGTCGGTGAGCGTGAAATCGGTCGCTGCGGCGCCGGGTTGCAGGGCGGTCTGCATGACGCCCATCGCGGCGACGGCCTGGACGCCCTCGTTGAAGACGCGGACGCGGTCGGCGGGGGCGGCCTTCTCGAAGTCGGCACGGAGGGCGTCGAGCCGGGTCTGGAGGGTGGTGGCGTCGGGGGTGGGCGTCGGGGCCGCGGCGGAGTCCGCGGCGGGTGCGGGCCGCGGTTGCTCGCCGGAGAGTGTGGACCAGTTGGCGTCGGCGCGGCGGGTCAGTTCGGCCTGGTCCTTGAGGAAGGACTTGCGCGTCTCGGTGACCAGGTCCCGGTAGAAGAGGAAGAGCCGTCCGTCGGCGACGACGAAGGACCTGGGGTTGATGTCGACCTTGGCGCCGTCGGTCGCCATGGCGTAGGTGCACCAGCCGCCGTGGGCGGGCTCGTAGCGGGCGGGGTCGGCGCGGAAGCGCTCGAGGTTGGCCTGATTGGCGAAGCGGTAGGTGACGCCGGCGTGGGTGAGCGTGAGGTTGCGCTGTCCCCTGGCGGGGGCGCCGCCGCCCTCGGGGAAGTACGCGACGGGGTCGTATCCCTCGATGGCCAGGCGGGCCGAGTCGAGGTTGTGCGCGGCGGGGTTTCGGGCGGGCGGCCCGGCCTGGGCCGCGGCGTGGGGCGCGAGGACGACGGCCAGGAGCGTGGAGCAGCCGGCGGCGAGTCGGAGCGGACGGGCGGGACGCAGGGGGCGCGGGTGGTGGGAGTGAGGAGGGCGGGGCATGGGATTCTCCGATGGGTGCGGGTTCAGGGCTGGGCGGGGCTGGGGGCGGCGAGGCGGGCGCCGATGAGGGGGAGCTGGGTCCGGCGGATGACGAGGATCCCCGCGCTGGCGGCGAAGACGGTCAGGGCGAGGGCGAAGAGCAGGCCGCCGTCGCCCCGGACCTCGATGCCGAGTCTGGTCAGGTGGCTGATGATGGCGCCGGAGATCACGCCCAGACTCAGCAACGCGCCCACGGCGGCGCGGCGGGGGTGCAGCAGCAGGATCACGGCGATGAGCTCGAACACGGCGGAGGCGTAGCGGCCCCACGGCTCGACGCCGAGCGTGCTGAAGATGAACTTCGATTCCTCGGCCCCGGTGAACTTGAAGAACAGGGTCTGGAACAGGATGACGGCGGCCAGGATCTGGAGGCACCAGCTGATAATGCGGAGGTGTCGGGGGATCATGGGTGCTCCGTGGATGAGATGTGGGCGGGCGTGGGCGCCGGCTCCGCGGCGAGGAAGCGGCGCAGCTCGGAGGCGGGGATGACGAACGAGATGTTCTCCAGGCCCGGGCCGACGAGTTTGGAGGACACCGTGCCGATCCATCGCCCCCGGGCGTCGAAGGCGGGCCCGCCGGAGTTGCCGGGGGAGACGGCGGCGGTGATCTGGAACAGTTCGGGGCCGTCGGCGCGGTTCATGCGCTGGGCGCCGGAGAGGATGCCGGTGGTGAGCGTCCAGCCGAGGCCGGCGGGGTGCCCGATGACGTAGACATCGCTGCCGACGACGGGCTCGGGCCCCTCGTCGGGCCGGACGAGGCTCCAGCGCACGTCGCCCGCGGCGGCGGTGACGATGGCCAGGTCGACCGCGACTTCCTTGCGTCCGACGGTGCCGCGGACGAGGGTGCCGGCGTGGGTCTGGACGGAGACGGTTTCGGCATCGCCGACGACGTGGGCGTTGGTGAGGATGGTGCCCTTGTCGTCGATGACGACCCCGGTTCCCAGGCCCGTTTCGGTGCGGATGAGGACGACGGCGCCGCGCCGGTTTTCGTACAAGGCGCAGATCGGGCAGTCGCCGGGGTTCTGGGCGACGGCGTGCACGTCGGCGTCGGCGTGCGCGCGGCGGTCGGCGGCGCGATTGGGATCGACGCAGGCGGGCAGGCACAGGACAGCGGAGACGGCCACGCAGGCCGCCGTCGAGCGGATCATGGTGCGGGTTCCTCGGGAGGGCGGCTGGGCGGAGTGCCGGCGCGAGGGGAGTGAGCGGGCGGAGGGAGCGGGTGGACGGCCAGACGCGGCACGGATCCGACGGGCGGTCCGTCGGGCGTGTCGGACGGGGTCAACGCGCGGACATGCGGGCGTATTCCGACGGGTTGATCCTGATTGTGGTCGCAAGGCCGGCGCAACCCGGAGGGGGGAACGGCGGGCGAGCCGATGGGGATGCGGAGGGGGGCAGTCTGGGGGGG
>CAYNRF010000288.1:0-3287 GCA_964399525.1 uncultured Phycisphaeraceae bacterium
CCGACGCCCGCACCATCGCCGACGCCGCCCCCCCCCCCCCCCCCCCCGCCGCCCCCCCCCCCCCCGGGGGGCCCCACAACCTCTGGACCGACCCCGCGCGCGGACCCCAGGCCCGTCGCGCCGTCGTGGACGCCCTCCGCGCGGCCTGCCCGCCAAAGGCAGACCCCGGCGACCATGCCGCCGGGGTCTGACCTCTCTCACAGAATCCCACCCGGCTTCACCCGGGTCCGTCCGCGCTGAACGTCAGGGGCTGACCGCCGCCCGCATCGCCCGCTGCACGCGGGTGACCGCGCGGCTCCGGGCCGTGTCGATCCGTTCGCGGGCGTTCCGCCCCGCCTCACGCACCCGCGCAATCAGCACCGGCGCCGCGTCGTTGTTCTGCAGTTCATCGACGCAGGTGTCCACCAGATGACGCACGCGCTGGCCGGCCAGCCCGGCCCGCCGGTGGATCCGCTCGATGCCGTCGCGCCCGGCCTCGAAGATGGCCGCGTCCGAAGCCCCGTCGATCGCGAGCTGCTGGATGTCTTCCACGGTCCGCCCCGAGATGGCCCGGATGTCCTCCGACGCCTCGACCGCCACCGCACGGACCGCCTGCACGCAGGCCTCCGCGATATCGCCGTTCGACTGGGCCGAAGCCGCCGGGGCCATCACGCCCGCCAGCACCGCGCCCAGCACCGTCCGCATCCCGAGCGGTCGCATCCACTCCATCAGCATGGTCCACTCCTTCTTGTCCGGGGCGGCCCCGGCGCGTGCCGCACCGCCCGGGCCCCAACCCGATCGGTCCCGCGGACCGATCCGGATCGGCCCGGCTGAACGTCCATCCAGCCGTCTGATTGCACACGCCCGACTGGCATGACCACCCGACCCGTTCCCGACCCTACCCTTCACGCATGGCGCTCTGGATCCTCGGCGGCTTCGTTCTGGCGGTCAGCGCGGCCACCATCACGCTGGTCTGGTGGAAGGTCGGCGACCAGTGGGCCGACGACGAGTACAAAAAGTTCGGCCACGGCGGCGGCAAACCCCGCCAGGACGGCCCCGCCCCCCCCGGCATCCAGTCCCCCCCCCCCCCGAGCGGCCCCCCCCGGGCCCGCCCCCAGTCCCTTCCCCACCTGCCCCGCTACCCACACACCATCGCCTATGACGGGACCGATTTCTGCGGCTGGCAGAAGCAGCTCCCCCCCGACGAGAGCGCCCCGCCCCCGCTCCCCGGCGAGGACCGCGCGCGCACCGAACTGCGCACCGTCCAGGGCGTGCTGGAACGCGCCGTACGCGAGGCCGTGCGCGAGCCCGTCATCCTCACCGGCGCCAGCCGCACCGACTCGGGCGTCCATGCCTGGGGCCAGTGCGCCTCGTTCCTCTCGACACCCGACCCCGACAAAGGCGTCGGCTGGCCCGCCGAACGCGGCCTGTCCACGCTGGTCCGCGCCATCAACGGCAAGCTCCCGCGCGATGTCCTAGTCCGCGACGCCCAGGTCGTGCCCGACGACTTCGACCCTATCTCCGGCGCGGTCGAGAAGGAGTACACCTACACCTTCGCCGTCGGCTACGACCGCCCGCTGTGGGACCGCCGCTTCGTCTTCCACACCTGGCACGAACTCGACGCCGGCCCGATGGCCGAGGCCGCCCGCCAACTGATCGGCGAGCACGACTTCGCCTCCTTCGCCCAGATCAACCACGGCCGCAAAACCACCGTCCGCCGCATCTTCAACTGCAGCGTCGAAGACCTCTCCCCCCGTGGGGCCGACTTGCAGTCGGCCTCTTCTTCGGTGGCCCAACCTGCAGGGCCGGGTTCCCCCGACGCTCACCCACCCCACCCCCCTCTCTTCCCCGGCGACTTCCGCCGCATCCGCGTCCGCGTCTCCGGCTCGGGCTTTCTCTACAACATGGTCCGCATCCTCGCCGGCACCCTCATGGAAGTCGGCCGCGGCAAAATCGACCCGAACCACATCCCCGCCATCCTCGAATCGAAAAACAGACGGGCCAACCACGGCCCGACCCTGCCGCCGCAGGGACTGAGGCTGGAGTGGGTGCGGTACGCGAGCGACGATCCAGTCTGATTCGCACCGTTTTCCGACGATGTTTCGACCAAGATCTGGTATGCTGCTTTCACAATGAGACTCAACCGACGAAGCAGATGGATGGTCTTCGCGGTCGCACTGCCGGTGCTGCTGGCGACAGTTGGCATCAGCTTGCTCAGCATCTTCCGGCCGATGCCGTTCTACTACAAGAACCACGGCGGCGACCAGTTCTCGGCGTGGTCCCAGGGCGGGAGACTTATCCTGGCGCGAACAAGCCCGTCCCTCGAGTTCTTCATGCCCGAACTCCGCCTCGCGCAAGACCCTCGCTTTGACCCCTGGCCGAACTTCATCAGAACCTATCTTGCGCCACACCTCGCCGGTTTGCCGCGTTACCAGGCCACCTCGGCGGCGTATACCGTCCACGGGGTTCAGATTCCATACTGGATCATCGGCCTACCGATCATCATCGTCGCGCTGTGGATGGCCCATCGATCCGGCTGGATTGTTCGCCCGAACACATGCGGGAACTGCAGATACGACCTCAGCGTGTGCAGCGGTTCAATCTGCCCAGAGTGCGGCCACACGGAGTCGGCACCGTGAACAGCCCACACCCCCAGCCCCTGACCACCGCACGCCGGTCCCGGCTGTTCCTGCCGACCCTCATCGCCTTCATCCTCACGCTGACGCTGATGCTCGGTTCGATGTGGCTGACCGTCGGCCGCGTCCAGCAGATCGGCCCCCGCCACTACGCCGTGGGCGCCGAGGCGGGCCGCCTCGCCATCGGCATCACCACCGGCAACACCAACGCCCCCACCCGCTGGATCGCCGAGTCGTACGGCTTCCTGTTCGAACCGTGGTTCGCCATCGATCGCTCGCCCCGCGTCGCCTACGCGTCCGTCCCGCTCTGGGCCCCGCTGCTTGCGCTCGGCATCCTCGCCTGGCGCACGCGCCCCCGGCGCATCCCGCCGGGCCATTGCCAACACTGCGGCTACGACCTCGGCGGCACAACCCTCTGCCCGGAATGCGGCCACCCGGCATGACCCCGCCCGCCCCCACCATCGCCCGCGCCGAACGCCTCCACCTCCGCGTCCCGTCGCTGGCCGACCTCGATGCGCTCGCCGCCATGTGGGCCGATCCCGAGACCATGCGCTACATCGGCAAGGGCGTCCCGTGGACCCGCGACGAGGTCGCCGCCCGCATCGAACGCGGAGCGAGGGCCCACGCCGAACGCGGCTTCTGCTTCTGGACCGTCGTTCGCAACGACGACGG
>CAYNRF010000289.1:0-3280 GCA_964399525.1 uncultured Phycisphaeraceae bacterium
AGCATCGCCCACATGAGTGGGGTGGAGGCCTTGACCGACAGCTCCGGGTTTCCGACCAACCCCTGCATGGCCGCACCCAGGATGCCGCGCGCATCCACCATCCAGAACAGGATCAGCGCGCCGACGAGGGGCGTGACAATCATCGGCAACAGCGAGAAAAAGATCGCCGGGCCGCGCAACAGGCGCGGGATCACGTTGACTGCAATCGCGATGGCGAAGCCCAGCATGATCGAGAGGGGCGTGACCACCGCCGTATAGGTCAGCGTGAAGGAAAGCGCGCCGTAGAACGGCAGGTTCATCAACCGGCCCAGAAAATCGCCGATCCCCGAAGACCCCGCCCAGATCGCCCCTACCTCGGCGGTCGCCAGATGGTTGCGGTCGGAATAGATCGCCGCTCCGACAAAGCGGCCAAGGGGCCGGGACTCGCGCAGGGCTGCGGTGGCTTCGGCATCCACCGCGGTGGATGTGGTGCAGCCGAAAATGTTGCAGGTTTCGACTTCGCGGATCACCTGCTCATGCGGGGCATGGACCGACTGGATCATGACCGAGACAATCGGCAGCGCGATGAACAGAAACATCGCCAGCGCCGAAGGCATGATGAACCACAAGAAGGTGCGGTGTTTCATGACGTCTCCTCAGGGTAGGACGTTCCCTGAATGCCATACCCTGAGGCGCAATGGCGAGGCGAGCGAACGGAAGTTCGAGGCTGGCCGCAAATCGGCAGAGCGGCCAGCCCCGACAGGCCTACTGGAGGAAGCCCTGTTCCTTTGCCGCCGCGCTGTAGGCGGCCTCGATGTCGGCGAGCGCGGTCGCCGCATCTTCCTTGCCGGCGAGGAAGTCGGCGATGTTGCCGTCGGCTGCCATGTGCATCGCCCCCATGAAGGGCTGCATCGGATAGGACGGAGCCCCGCCGGCAATGCTCTCGGCCACGCCCTGGGCTTCCTTCGTGGGCTGGTAGCCCTCGATCATCCAGACTGCCTGAGCCATCGATTCATCGGTCAGGATCGAAGGCGCAGTGCCCGCCTTCATCGCCTGGAAGCTTGCCGCGGCATCCTCGTCCGAGACGTTGGCCGCCACCGTCCAACCATCCCACCACAGCGTCGTTGCCGGGAAGGCATTGCCACCTGCGCTCGGGGTCGCCGCCGCCACGGTGTTTTCCGCAACGCCCGGAGCCGAGTCCTTGCCGTCCATCAGCGCCGCCGCACGCGAACCCCAGAGGGTCGCGATGCCGCAGTTGCCCGCCTCCCATTCCGCCGTGACCGCGTTGGAATTGAACGTCAGGTAATCGGGGTTCATGTAGGCAGTCAGCGCCTTCATCATCTCCAGGGCGGCCACGCCCTTTTCGCCGTTCACCGAAGGCTCCGCCGTGCCGGGCTTGAAGAATTCTCCACCCATGCCGAGGTACATGTTCACGAATTCCTGGCCGAGGTTCCAGCCAACCCCGTAGGTCGAACAGAACGGGTTCGCCATGCCGCCGGCGCGGAGCGCCTCCGCCGCGGCGAGAAGTTCGTCGTAGGTCTTGGGCGCCGCGACGCCTGCGGCGTCGAGCAGGTCCTTGCGATAGAACATGTGCTGCGCGTTGGCCATGAACGCCACCGACATGACCTTGCCGTCGATGGTGATGAGCTGGCCCTTGGGGATGTCGGCTCCATGCGCCGCGATCAGGTCATCGAGCGGGCGGATCAGCCCTGCGCTCATCAAGGGCACGATGGACGAGGACGAGATGACCGCCACCGAGTACTCTGCCGGGTTGGCCGTCATGCCCGGCACGTTCAGCTTGTCATGATCGGCCGTCAGGTTCGCCGTCACCTCGACCCCGTCCTTGGCGCAGGCTTGCGCCGCCTTGGCGACGGTGTGAATCGCGGGAAAATCATTGCCGATGATCGAAACCTTGCCCGCGGAAATCCCGCAATCGGCATAGGCGGCCCCCGCGAACATCGTGGAGCCCATGAGGGCAGACAGGGCAAGGCCCCGGATCGACTTGGTCATTCTTCTCTCCCTGTTCTGAACCGCGCACTCTGCGGGAATCGCCGCCATCCGGGCGTCCGACCGAACACTAGTTCCGCGATGCATACGCATGCAACAGATTTCTTGCATACGAATGCACATTGGGGCATTGAAGGTCACGGACCGGGTTGCCGAACAGGGAGCGTCTTGTGCTGAGTGAAGGGTTCGATGCGGATGCCAGCCCCGATGTCGCACTGCGCACATCCGTGCTGCACCGCCTTCAGCGGATAGCCGAGGCCGGTCCCGCAGGCCTGACCGCCGCGCTCGAGGCGCTGACGACCGACGACTGCGTCTGGCGTGCGGCCCATCCGATGAACGAAATGACGGGTTCGCACGCCGCTGCGGCGCGCATCTGGCACCCGCTGATGGCTGCCTTTCCCGATCTGGAACGACGCGACAGCATCTTCGTGGCAGGCCGCTTTCAGGGAAGGATCCTCGTCGCCGCGATCGGTCATTACTGCGGCACCATGGCTGCGGACTGGTTCGGCATTCCGGCCACGGGCAAGACGGTCTTCCTGCGCTTTGGCGAGGTCTGGCAGATCGGTCCGGACGGCCGCGCGGTTCAGGTGAACCTCCTTTGGGATGTGCTCGATGTCATGCGGCAGGCGGGCGTCTGGCCGCTTGCCCCCTCGCTGGGGGTCGAGGCCATGTGGCCCGGACCGCTGACGGCGGACGGGATCCGCCTTGCGCCGTCGGAACCGGGGCAGGGGCGCGAGAGCCTTGAACAGACCCTGCGCATGCACAAGACGCTGGCCGAGTTCGATGACCGCGGCAGCCTCTCGCGCGAGGCCCTGATCGCCATGCCGCAGCGCGACCATTGGCACCCGAAGATGATGTGGTATGGCCCGGCGGGCATCGGCACGACGCGCGGCCTTGCCGGATTTGTCGATGGCCACCAGCTCCCGTTCCGGATCGCCTTCCACCGGCCGCAGGGCAGCTTCGATGAGGTCATGGCCGAACGCGCCCGCATGGGCGCGGGGCACTATGTCCGCATCGGCGACGGTCCCTATTCGGTAACGGGCGGCTGGCCTTCGGTCTATGCGCTGCACATGGGCGGAGGCTTCTGCGGCATGCCTGCCACGGGAAAACCGGTCTTCATGCGGGTCATGGATTTCTATCTGCACCACGAAGGGTTGATCCGCGAGAACTGGGTGCCGATCGACATGCTGGATCTGTTCCGACAGATGGGCGTCGATCTGCTCGACCGGATGGGGTCGCTTACGCGGCGCAAGCCGGGCCTTGGCTGAGGACAGGAAGCGCGCCTGAGCGGGCC
>CAYNRF010000290.1:0-3275 GCA_964399525.1 uncultured Phycisphaeraceae bacterium
GGGGGTGATCGCCACCGGGTTCCCGTCCTGCAGGATGCGCATCATCTCCAGCATGGCCTGGCCGCCGCCCCGGCTGGAGGAGCCGTAGACCATGCGGAAGCCGAAGCGCGCCACGGCGGCGCCGATAAAGCGCCCGTCGCGGTGCTGGCTGACCAGGATGTAGGGGGTCAGGCGGGCGGCACGGGGTTCCTGGGCGATGGCCAGACGCCGGACCACCGGCAGCACCGGCAGGCGCTCATGCCAGAAGGCCAGGATGAGCGGGCGGCCGGCCGCGACCTCGGCGAGGGCAGCGTCCTGGTTGACCAGCGTCCAGCGCGTGGTGCGTGCGACGAAGGCGATGTAGGCGCCGAGGATGCGCGCCAGCGCCGCCTGCACGGCGGGATGGCGGATCAGCTTGCGCATCGGTCCCGCGGCGGGAGGCACGTCATGCCTGCGCCCCTAGCACGGGCCGCCCGGGACAGGAAATTTCCGGCCGGTCAGCCCCCCACGGGGACGAGGCTGTCGCGGAATCTGCGGGCGCAGGCCTCCCAGGAATACTGCTCGGCATGGACGCGGCAGAGCGCGCGGTCCGCGCTCAGCGCGCGCAGGCAGGCCGCGCGCAGATCGGCGTCCAGCGCGCCGACAGGCGCGTCGCCGATGACGTCGAGCGGCCCCGTCACCGGGAAGGCCGCCACCGGCGTGCCGCTTGCCAGGGCTTCCAGCAGCACGAGGCCGAAGGTGTCGGTGCGGGAGGGGAAGACGAAGACATCCGCCTGCGCATAGGCCCGCGCCAGCGCACCGTTCTCCCGGTAGCCGGTGAAATGCGCACGGGGGAAGCGCTTCTGTAGCGCGGCGCGCTGCGGACCGTCGCCCACCACCACCTTGCTGCCCGGAAGGTCGAGCGCGAGGAAGGCCTCGATGTTCTTCTCCACTGCGATGCGGCCGGCGTAGAGGAAGATCGGGCGCGGCAAATGCTCCCACGGCTCGGGCGCGCCATGCGTCGCAGCGTCCGGCCGGAAGCGCTGCAGGTCCACGCCGCGTGACCAGGGGACGACGCGAGTGAAGCCGCGCCCGGCGAGTTCGCGCGCCAAGGACGGGGTCGCGCAGAAGGTACCCACCCCCGCCCCGTGGAAGCGGCGCATCATCGCCCAGGACCAGGGGGTGGGAATGCGCGTACGGGCGTGCAGGTATTCGGGAAAGCGGGTGTGGAATGACGTGGTGAAGCGCCAGCCGCGCCGGCGGCAGATCGCGCGCATCGCCCAGCCGAGTGGGCCTTCGGTGGCAATGTGCACCGCCTCCGGCGCAAAGGCATCCGCCATGCGCGCCAATGCGGGGCGCGGCGCGAGCGCCAGGCGGATCTCCGCGTAGCCCGGCATCGGGATGGAGGCGAAGCGGTCCGGCCCGATCACCTCCACGACATCGCCACCGGCGCGCAGGGCGTCCACCACGATCGACATCGTGCGGACCACCCCGTTGATCTGCGGATGCCACGCGTCGCTGACGACCAGGATGCGGTGCGGCATGGCGCGAGGCGCTGAGAGCGCGCCCATTCCCCAATCCGCGGGATTGTCCAAGCGTCGGTGCCCCGCTCAGGCCGTGGCGGCGACAGGGCGCGCCTCGGGCTGGAAGAACGACAGCCCATTCTCCCGCGCCCAGTCCACCAGTTCAAAGCGACCATCGGTGTGCTCGACGAGTGCGGTGCAGCTCTCCACCCAGTCGCCGTCGTTCATGTAGAGCACGCCCTGCACGGTGCGCATCTCGGCATGGTGGATGTGGCCGCAGACGACGCCATCCAGTCCGCGGCGCCGGGCTTCCTGCGCCAGTGCCGTCTCGAAGCGGTCGATCGCCGCGACCGCGCCCTTCACCTGGCGCTTGAGCCATTGCGACAAAGACCAGTAGGGATAGCCGAAGCGGCGACGCGCGGCGTTGAACCAGCGGTTCATCGTCAGCGCCCAGTCATAGGCCCAGTCGCCGAGATGGGCGATGAACTTGGCGTAGCGCACCACGCTGTCGAACTGGTCTCCGTGGATCACGAGATAGCGGCGGCCATCGGCGGCGGTGTGCACCGCCTCGTTCATCAGCCGTACCCCGGCGATCTCCATGCCGAGCCAGTCGCGCAGCGCCTCGTCATGGTTGCCGGGAATGTAGGTCACGTCCGTGCCGTTGCGCGCCGCCCGCAGCACCAGCCGGATGACCTCGTCGTGGCCGGCGTCCCAGTACCAGGATTTCCGCAGCCGCCAGCCATCCACGATGTCGCCGACGAGGAAGAGCCGGTCGCATTCCACGCGACTCAGGAAATCCACCAGGAAGTCGCTGCGGCACCCGCGCGTGCCGAGGTGGATGTCGGAAAGGAACACGGTGCGGTAGCGACGCATCGCCTCGGTGCTGTGCATGCTCATCCGGTTCCCGCCCCCACCACCGCGGAACGCGGGGCGGCGGCTTCCGTTGCGTTGGCGCGCTTTAGCCGGGCATTCAACGATTCGACGTGAATCTTGAGTGACGTCGCGCCGCGACAGGCTGTGGAGCGATGCGTCGGTTGCATGTCACGCCGACGTCAGCAAAGCGTTCGCGAATCGTCATGTGACGGCGCTACGCGGCGCCTGTGCTCATCGTGTTCAACCCTGCGGCCGGCGCCGGGCGGCGACGCCGCCTTTCGCGCGCACTGAGCGCCCTTCTGGCACGCGGGCTCGCGCCCGATGTGGCGGAAACGCGCGGCCCCGGCCACGCCGAGACGCTGGCGCGCGAGGCCGCGCGCCGCGGCGTGGCCGTGGTGGTCGCGGCAGGCGGCGACGGCACGATAGCGGAGGTCGCCTCCGGCCTCGCGGGGAGCGCGGCGGTGCTCGGCGTGCTGCCGCTCGGCACCGCCAACGTCCTGGCCTGGGAGCTCGGCCTGCCGCCCTCGCCCGAACGCGCGGCCGCAGTGGTCGCGGGCGGGCGGTCGGCGCTGCTGCGGCCGGGCTTGGCAAGCTATGCGGACGGGCGGCAGCGCCTCTTCGTACAGATGCTGGGTGCCGGCTTCGACGCGGCGGTGGTGGCGGAACTCGACCTCGGGCTCAAGCGCCGCTTCGGGCGCGCCGCCTATGTGTGGGAGTCGGTGCGGCAGATGCGGCGCTACGGCTTCCCGATGATCACGGTCTCGGCCGATGGCGTTGCCTCCGAGGCCGCGAGCGCGATCGTGACCAAGGGCCGGCTCTATGCCGGGCGCTACCGCATTGCGCCGGAGGCCCGCCCCGACGAGCCGGGCTTCCAGCTCGTGCTGTTCCGCCGGCCCGGCTGGACGCAGGCGGCGCTGGCCG
>CAYNRF010000291.1:0-1815 GCA_964399525.1 uncultured Phycisphaeraceae bacterium
AAGTCGTAACAAGGTAGCCGTAGGAGAACCTGCGGCTGGATCACCTCCTTTCTAAGGGATTTCCTTAGACTCGTCAACGGCCAACCCTGATCGGGAAGGTCACGCGGAGCGATCCGCAGCGAGTATAAGTGAGCGCACTCTCGCCCGCCCGAACTCTCTGCATTCTCTAGAGATGCAGGGACGGCGGATACCGGTTCGGCAACGAACCGAGAAGCATGGACCCAACTGTTCAACGGCCACGGAGGCTTACGTCTCCTGGTCACAGAACCACGGATCAACCCGCTCTTTGAGCGGGTTTTTTCGTGCGCATTTCCGGCCCCCATCCCCCCCCCCCCCGCCCCACTGCTCATGCGCTCACGGCCCGTTCTCCGCCGGACTGGCCGGCACCCGGGTGGACCGGCTCTGCACCGACTGGACGTCCGCGGGATCGGCCACCACGTTGACGGGCACGTTCTTGAACACCAGCGTCAGGCCGAGGACCTCATCGATCCGCGGGTCGTCGTTGGCCACGCCCGGGTCGGTGCGGAACACCACGTCGATGGTCCCGCGGCGGGCCAGATCACGCAGGCGCGGGAGTTTCGCCGTCAGTTCGGCGGGCGTCAGGAAATCGCCCACGCCATAACCGTGCTGACCGGACCCCGCGGGCAGCCGGACGACGCCGAGTTCGACCTCGCCATCCTCAAGCCGGGCGGAGAGACGTCCCGCGACGGCCCGGGGCCGGTCCCCGAACATGATGTGCATCTGGCTCACGGTGACGCCCCAGCGGGGCACCTGCTCGGGGTCGGGGATCGCGATGGTCAGGGGTGTGACGGAGACATCGGTCCGGACGGTCTCCGCGGCGGACGGATCCGTCACCAGCCCCACCACCGCTTGATCGGGCGGCAGACGACGGACCCGGCGCTCGACGCGTTCCGGCTCGAGGGTGATCACCGGCTCGGCGTCGGCGTCCATCAGCACCAGGCGGGTCTCGATAAAGACGCGCACCTCGTCGGCCCGCGCGTCGGGCGGGAGCATGATGACGCTGCCCGTCCCGCTGGATCCGCCGCCGCCCGCGCCGGAGATGATGAGGTCGCCGCTGCTGGCGTGGCCCTGGCGTTCTGGCTGATCGTCGCCGACGACGCCCGCCCGTGTCAGTCTCTGGGCGTACCGCATCCCGGTCATCACGGCCGGCCCGGAGGTCGTGATGCGGCCCTGCTTCCAGTTGATCCAGTAGCCGACGCGGTTGGCGTCATGGGCGATGCGGTCGCGGATGAAGACCTCGGCATCGAGGCCCTCGCGGAGATACGCCCGGATCTGATCCTCGGTCATACGCCGCTGGATGAATGACTGGGCGAGGATCTGGCCCCAGCGGGGATCCCAGGGGGCGTCGGTGTCGGCCTGGTGGGCGAGGCCGCGGGCGATAAGGGAGCGCCAGTGGGCGTCGGAGAGGGGCGGCGTGCGGGTGGTGCGGGCGGCGAGTTCGGTGAGGGACTCGTCGACGCCGAGGCGGTTGAGAAGGAGGAGCTGGGCGTCGGGGAGTTTGGCGAAGAAGGTTGGGCCGCGGGTGAGAGAGAGGGTGGCGAGGGCAGCGCCGGCGGTGAAGAGGAGGATCGCCATGGCGAGGGCGGGTTTGTGGACGCGGCGGAGGGTGCGTCTGGTGGTGTTGGGCTCGGTGAGGTTGTGGCCGCACTCGGGGCAGGTGTCGCGGGTGGTGAGGCCGGCGAGGTCGAACTTGCATTTGCGGCAGAAGAGGCCTCGGGCGGTGAGGCGGCCTCGGAGGGCGAGGGGGAGGAGGAGGAGGCCGAGGGCCGCCAGGATGATCGCGGTGGGAAGCAT
>CAYNRF010000291.1:1825-3262 GCA_964399525.1 uncultured Phycisphaeraceae bacterium
TCGCTGGGTGCGGGGGTAGGGGGCTGGGTAGGGGGCGGGTTTGGGGGCTGGGTCGGGGGCGAGCGGGCGGCCGGTGGTGTCCAGCGGGCCCGGGACGTTGCTGAAGCCCGTGCCGGGGGTTTGGGTTCGGGTGACGGGGACCGACTCGAAGCGGAGGGGGACGCCGAGGATCTCGCGGATGTTGTGGCTGCGCTCGGCGATCGCCGGCGATGGGCGGAGTTCGAGGGTGACGGAACCGGCGTCGAGCCAGCTCTGGAGGAGTTCCTCATCGATCTCCGCGGGAGCGGTCAGGCGGAAGGCGATGGAGTTGGCGCCCATGCCCTGGGACGCGGCGGCGTTGATGCCGCAGAAGCGTGTCTCGCGGCCGTCGTGCAGGACGTAGAGGTCGCCGGAGAGCCCGACGGGGTTCTTGACGAAGATGAACTGGGAATGTGCGACATCGGTGAAGTTCGCGTAGGTGGCGCGTTCGTCCGGTGGCGGGATGTAGATCGGGGTGAGGCGGGCGTGGGAGTTGGCGTGGAACGACCGGATGACGTCCGGATCGGTGTTGAGCGTGACGATCGGGGCGTCGGCGGGGAGCACTCGGACGGTGCTTTCCGCGGTCTGCGACCACTCGACAATCGTGGTCTGCGACGTCTGGGTGCGGACCGCGACGGTGTAGTCGACGAACATGGTCAGTTCGGATTCCGGCTCCACGGCGGACCAGTCGAGGTCGGCGAGCGGGAGGCGGAGCTGGTTGCCTCCCCCACTCCCTCCGGATGTACCGGGGATGGTGAACATGCCGCCGGACCAGGTGTCGATGTCGGCGGTGTGCTCGGGCGAGCGGACGCCGGCGCGGGGGATGCTCAGCCAGATCACCATTTGCTCGGTTCCGTTGGTGGCGGATTGGACTCTGTTGAGGGCGGCGATGCGGTTGGAGGTGAGGTGGTTGACCATGAGGCCGGCGGTGTCGGCGCCGTGGCGGATGGTTTCGGGGAAGTCCGCCGAGGTGGCGATGGCGAGGCGGGCGTATTGGGCGATTTCGTCGTCGGTGAGGCGGCCGGTGACGAGGGCGTTGGCGAGGACCTCGCCGTGGCGGGGGTCCCATGCGATGGTTTCGTCGGCTTGATGGGCGAGGGCGCCCTCGATGAGTTCGCGCCAGGTGGCGTCGGAGAGCGGGTTGGTGCGCATGAGGCGGTTGGAGGCGATCTCGGTGAAGGCCTCGTCGATGTGGATGGCGTGGAGGGCGAGGATGACGTGGTCGGGGAGGGCGGCGAGGATGCGGGGGATGTTGTTGGTGGCGGAGAGGGTGGTGAGGGTGGCGCCGAGGAGAAAGAGGATGGCGGCGAGGGCGAGGGCCGGGCGGTGGGTGCGGCGGAGGGTGGGCTTTGTTGATTTGGGTTGGGTGAGGTCGCGGCCGCACTCGGGGCAGGTGGGGTCGGGGCGGGCTGGGTCGAG
>CAYNRF010000292.1:0-3253 GCA_964399525.1 uncultured Phycisphaeraceae bacterium
ATTGCATCGGCGGCGTCACGGGGGAGGCCGACTACAAGTCGGCCCCACGGGGGATGTTGGAGTTGCCCCCTCCGTCACGCTTCGCGTGCCACCTCCCCCGCCAGGGCGGGGGAGGAGGGGGGCGGGTTAGACCATGGTGCCCTTGCCGCGGACGAGGTCGAGGACGCGGCCGGCGTCGAGGGTGGAGGCCTGCTGCTCGATGGAGGGGCGGTGCTGTTCGTAGAGGGCCTTGCCGCTGGCCAGGTCGCGCTGGAACAGGGAGCGCAGGTCCACGGCGGACATCTGGCGGCCGCCGCGGTAGTAGGCCTCGGCGACGCGGCCGATGGCGAAGGTGCTGGCGAAGGTCATCATGGGGCCCGTGGCGTGCTTGACGACCTTTACGGCGGTTTTGCCCAGGTGTTTCTTTGCCAGGCTGCCCAGCGTCTTGCGCGCGAAGTTCTCGAGCATCTGGGAGGTGGCGCCGAGGCCGAGCGTGGCGATGAACTCCTTGATGTGGCCGGGGCCGAGCGTGTAGCCGTGGCGCTTGCCGATGGTGTAGACCATGCGCGTCTGGAGAGGCAGGATCGCCATGGTGGCGAGGTTCTGGGGGAGCAGTTCGAGGGCGCCGTTGAGGATCGCGTACTTGAGGATGATGCGGTCGGTCTCGGCGGGGTTCGGGCCGGACGGGATGGCCGCGACGGCCGGGACGGGACCCGCGGGGGTCGGTGCGCGGGCCTGTGGGCGGACGGCGGGCGGCTCGGGCACGAACAGGTCGATTTCCTGGCTGATGTTGGGGCCGGCTGTGGGGTCGGCGAGCGCGATGGACTCGGCATCGCGTTCGAAGGCGACGGCGTCGTCGTGGGACAGGCCGAGGCGTTTCTCGAGTTCGTCCAGGAAGGCCTGTTCCTTGGCGGTGGTCTTGCCGTCGGCGTCCACGACGCAGACCGCGATCTCGAACGCGGCCGAGCGGGACTCGGGGCTCTTGAGGGCCGCGATCACATCGGAGGGCTTGACCTGGTTGAGCACGACCCGCTGATGGATGGACGCGAGCGAGGGCATCGCCTCGTCGGCGGCCAGCGACTCGAGGAGCGACTTGAGCTGGTCACGCTCGGTGGGATCGGACCGGCCGTCGCTGAGCGCGGCCATGAGGGCGAGGGTCACGACAGCTTCGGCTTCGGCGGGTTGAAACATGGCCGATTGTTGGGGGGTTCCCACGGCGGGAAAACTGGGGGGGAGTGGGAATCTCGCGGTGTCGTCGCGGGCCTCGGCGAGGGGAAGGCGCGGCACGGCCAGCAGATCACCAAGAATTGCCCCCTCCGTCACGCTTCGCGTGCCACCTCCCCCGCAGGGGGGGGGGTGGCGGTGGGTGTCGGCACGGAGTGCCGACCTACCGGTCAGGCTTTGGCGGTGGCGGCGTGTTGGTGGGCGAACTGTTTCATGAAGTTGACCAGGGCGACGGCGCCGGCTTTGGGGAAGGCGTTGTACATGCTGGCGCGCATGCCGGCGGTGATGCGGTGGCCGGTCAGGCCGGAGAGGCCGTGCTTTTCGGATTCGGCGGTGAAGAGAGCGTCGAGTTCGGGGGTGGGGCACTTGAAGGTGATGTTCATGAGCGAACGCGAGTCGCGCTGGGCGTGGGGCTTGTAGAAATCCTGGCTGTCGAGGAAGTCGTAGACGACGGCGGCCTTCTCCTGGTTGCGCTGCTGCATGGCCTTGAGGCCGCCCTCGGCGAGGATCCACTTGAAAACCTCGCCCATCAGGTACACGCCGAAGGTGTTGGGCGTGTTGAAGCGGCCCTCGGCCTGGGCGTGGTTCTTGTACTTGACCATCTCGGGCAGGGGGCGGGGGCTGAGCTCCAGGACGTCCTTGCGGGCGATGAGCAGGGTGATGCCGGAGGGGCCGAGGTTCTTCTGGGCGCCGGCGTAGATCAGGCCGTAGCGGGTGACGTCGATGGGGCGGGAGAAGATGTTGGAGGAGGCGTCGGAGACGAGGAAGGCTCCGGCCGGGATGTTCTGGGGCTCGCCGCGCCATTCGGTGCCGACGATGGTGTTGTTCGAGGTGAACTGCACGTAGACGGGTTTGGGCGAGTACTTGATGTCCGCGGGGGCGGGGATGCGGTCGTACTTGGTGGCCTTGCTGGAGCCGGCGATGTGGCAGGTGCCGTAGAGGGGGACTTCCTTGATCGAGTCGCTGGCCCACTTGCCGGTGTCGAAGTAGTCGGCGGTCTGGCCTTCGGCGAGGAAGTTGGCGGGGACCATGTAGCACTGACTGGTGGCGCCGCCCTGCATCCAGAAGACGCTGTGGGAATCGGGGATATTGCCGACCTGGCGGCAGAGAGATTCGGTCTCGTAGGTGATCTTGTCGAAGACCTTGCCGCGGTGGGAGTGCTCGAGGATGCCGATGCCCGAGTCGGCGATGTTGAAGATGTCCTTCTGGGCCTGCCTGAGGACGGACTCGGGGAGGCAGGCGGGGCCGGCGGAGAAGTTGAGGACGCGGCCGGTGGGGTTGGGGGTCATGGGCAGTTCCTCGGGTTCGGACGCGGAGTCAGGCGGGGGGGAGCGGGGGGCGGGGGGTCAGGCGCGGGAGCCGGCGGCGCGGGGCCCCCGGCGCGGGAGCCGGTGGGCTGGCCCGTTCGGCCGGTCAGGTGCTGGCTGTTGACGATATGCAGGGGCGTGCCGGTTTCGTGCAGGGCCTGGACGATGCGGACGACCTCCTCGGCGACGGCGGCCTGGGCCTGGTCGGTCGAGGCGCCGCAGTGGTGGGTCAGGGCGGCGCCGGGGATCTGGGTGAGCGGGGTGGACCACGCGGTTTTCTTCTCGGCGGGCTGGTTCTGGTAGACGTCGACGCCGACGCGGATGTCCTTGCTGTTGGCGGCCTGGATGAGGGCCTGTTCGTCGACGATGTCGCCGCGGGAGGTGTTGACGAAGAAGGAGCCTGGCTTCATGGCGTCGAAGAAGCGGGCGTCGCACAGGCCGCGGGTGTCGGGCGTGGACGCGACGTGCACGGTGACGGCGTCGGCCTGGGCGAGGGCCTCGAAGAGGGCGTCGCGGGTGTAGGGGATCAGGCGGATGCCCAGGGCACGGGCGGTGTCTTCACGGAGGGAACGGGACTGGGCCATGACCTTCATGCCGAAGGCCTGGGCGCGCTTGACGACCTCGATGCCGATGGATCCCAGCCCGAGGACGAGCAGGGTGCGGCCCTTCAGACCCTGGGCGACGGCGAACTTGCCCTTGTTCCACTCGCCGGCGCGCATGGCGATGGTCTGCTCGCCGATGCG
>CAYNRF010000293.1:0-3229 GCA_964399525.1 uncultured Phycisphaeraceae bacterium
TCGAGGGTAAGGGTGTCGGTGATCAGCAGCGCGCCGGTGGTGAGGCGGATGATGTCCTCTGCCCCCCCGTCGAACACCGCGGCGTCGAAGGTGATGGTGTCCGCGCCGGCGCTGGCATTGGCCAGCGCGACGGCGTCGCGCAGCGACCCGTTGCCGCTGTCGTTGGTGTTCGTGACGACGAAGCCTGACATGACCCACCCTTTCCCTCGGGTGAAGCTTGTATCCGGTCGTCAATCCGTTACGAGATATGATATGTGGAACTTCCACCGTAACGATGGAAATCGCGCAGGAACTCCTGCCGATCAGGAAGCCGAGGGGGGGCCGTTCGTGTGCCGACGTCTCTTGCCTACAAGCTGCGGTTGACGGCCGCCGCCCTGAATTGCGCTACGCGCAAGGAACTCTGCCAGCGCTTCCGCGCCGTCGCCCCGGCCACGGTGGTCGACCTCGACAGCTGTCACAAATGGCTGCAGGGCGTCGCGAAGCCGCGCAACCCCAGCGTGTACGAGGATTGGGCCAGGCTGATCGGCACCCGGCGGCCCGGCGCCTGGATCGCCGCCTGCTCGCCGGAGGCCTTCGCGACGGAGCTCTGCGCGCTGCTCTCCGCCGACCGCGCCGAGCTGGAGGCCCGCGCCGCCCGCTTCGGCGGCGGGCGCGCCGCGCCGCGCCCGGGCGCTGCCGCGCTGCCGGTGGCCGATCTCCGCGCCGGCGCCTTCGTCGCCTATTCCTGGGCGATGGCGCCGCGCTTCGCCGGGCGGCTGATCCGCGGCCTGCTGACGCTCGACCCCGGCCGCGGCGGCAGGCTGGCGGCGCGCTACGAGGAAGGCTTCGCGACCGGGGCGCTGCGCTTCGCCGGGCAGGCGACGGAAAGCGGGCGCACGCTGCATCTCGACCTGGCGGCGGCGGAGGATCCGGGGATCGGGCGCTTCTTCATGGTGCTGCTGACCCATGGCCGCCCGCTCGGCGCGCTGTGCGGCGAGTTCATCGGCGCGCCGGTGCATGATTCGGTGCCGCTGCCCACCGCCTCGCGCATCGCCATGATTCGGATCGAGGCCAAGGCGGTGGCGGCGGCCGCCGCGCCGGAGTGCTACGTGCCGGCCGAGGCCGCGGCGCTCGCATCGGACCTCGGCCGGATGGGCTTCGCCGCGTATGCGGCCGGGGCGGTCGCCGGCGAGCTGCTCGACATCCTCGGCCGGCCCCGCCCGCCGATCGGGCGCACCGGCGCGGAGGAACTCGCGCGGCTGGCCGAGGCGTGCGAGGCCGCCCGCCCCGCCGCGCCTCAGCCCTTGGCGCTGGTGATGCGATAGGCGGCGGAGCCGGCCTGGTCGCGCCAGAAGGCGAGCGGCGCGAATTTCTGGATGAGATCCGGCGGCAGCACGCTCTGCCGTGCTTCGAAGCGCACCTTGCGCTTCACGGCGTGCAGCCCGGGCGCGCCGATCTGGCGATCGAATTCCGGCTCGTCGTACTCCACATTGTCGAAGTCATGCGCGAACCAGGGCTCGCCCAGCCACTGGTAGATCAGGCGCAGGCACGCCTCGGGCTTCTGGCAGAGGATGTCGTATTCGACCAGCAGCAGCGAATCGGAATGCTCGCCGTAATAGGCCTCCTTCAGCGCCGACCAGGCGAAGCCGACAACGCGGTCGCGATGGGCCAGGACCTCGGTGCGGCTGAAGACGGTGGCGCGTTCCTCCGGCGTCGCGAACAGGCGCGAGGGCTCGAAGGCGTTGCGGCGCACCAGGCGCTCGAAGCTGTCCATGATCCAGGCGACGTCGCGCACGCAGCAGATCACGCGGGACTGCGGATACAACGCGCGCAGCAGCGGCAGGCGCGCGGTCCACATGCGGTTGGTGTCGAACACCACCTCCTTGTCGGCCTGCGGCGTGTAGTAGGCGCCGACGATGGCCCGAAGGATCGCGCGGCGGCGTTCCTCGTCGAGGAAGACGGCGGTCTCGATGCCGGCGGAGAAGGTGTTCAGCATGGCCTGCACCATGCCGCCGACCGGGCTGGTCATGGCGGCGTAGAAGCGCGGGTTCTGCCGCAGGATCCCGGCGAGCAGCGTGGAACCCGAGCGCGGCAGGCCGGAGATGAAGTGGAGCGTCGCGGGCATGGAGCGTCCTTCTGCGACCCAGTGGCTGGAGGGTTACGGTGCTGCCATCTTCTCTCGCGTGATCGGCGGCGCAGCGCAATGCTCCTTGCACGCCGCCTCGGCGGCAGTGATCGCCGGCACCTCGTTGCCAGTCCAGGCCAGCGGGGAGTGTCGGGAATTCCGTGTGCGGCCGTCGCGGGTTTCCCCGGCGCCAGCGAGGTGCGATCATCGCGCGCAGTGGAGGGAACGCGATGACATCCAGGCTGCTGCCGACCTCGCTGGTCGGCTCCTATCCCCAGCCCGAGTGGCTGATCGACCGCAAGCGCCTCGCGGGGCGCTTCCCGCCGCGGGTGCGCGCGACGGAGCTCTGGCGCATCGCGCCGGAATGGCTCGAGCAGGCGCAGGACGACGCGACGCTGCTCGCGATCCGCGACCAGGAGCGCGCGGGCCTCGACATCATCACCGACGGCGAGATGCGGCGGGAGAGCTATTCCAACCGCTTCGCGACCGCGCTCGAGGGCGTGGACCTCGACAATCCGGGCACGGCGCTCGACCGCAGCGGCCATCCCAACCCGGTGCCGCGCGTCGTGGGGCGGATCCGCCGCCTGCACGCGGTGGAGGTGCGGGACGTGAAGTTCCTGCGCGCGAACACGGACCGGCAGATCAAGATCACCGTGCCAGGTCCCTTCACCATGTCGCAGCAGGCGCAGAACGACTTCTACGCCGACCCGGCGGAGATGGCGATGGACTACGCCGCGGCGGTGAACGAGGAGATCCGCGACCTCTTCGCCGCGGGCGCCGACGTGGTGCAGGTGGACGAGCCCTACATGCAGGCCCGGCCCGAGCCCGCACGCAAATACGGGCTGGCGGCGCTGGAGCGCGCGCTGGAAGGCATCGAGGGACCGACGGCGGTGCATATCTGCTTCGGCTACGCCGCCGTCATCCACGAACGGCCGAAGGGCTATTCCTTCCTGCCGGAATTCTGCAACTGCCGCGTGAAGCAGATCTCGATCGAGACGGCCCAGTCCAACCTCGACACCTCGGTGCTCGGGACGCTTCGCGGCAAGACCATCATCCTCGGCGTTATCGACTTGGCCGACATGAAGGTCGAGACGCCGGAGACGGTGGCGGCGCGCATCCGCCGCG
>CAYNRF010000294.1:0-3219 GCA_964399525.1 uncultured Phycisphaeraceae bacterium
TTTTCAATCGGGCGGATTATTATCCATCGGTGAAAGATCCGAGAAGATATTTGGACGCAAAAACTTTATGGAACTCTATGCAGTATTTAGTAGCCCCGTTCTCTATAAAGTCAAGACCGCAGCAGGTTATACTGTTGGCTCTCTAGAACAAGACTTTGCCGATAAATTAGTACCAAATATGAGTTCTTTCCTCTTAGGGGGCAAGTCTTGGCTAGTCGAAGCAATCGATCACAAAGAGCGCTCCATTCGTGTAGCTATTTCTCCCAAGGGTAAAAAACCCAATTGGAATAGTTTCTCGCCCCAAATCCTCAGCTATGAACTTTGTCAAAAAATCTACGAAATTCTCATCACCGATATCGACTATCCCTATATTGATCCTCAATCTCGTTACGCTCTCACCGAAAAACGTGAAGATATCGGCATTCTCCTCCGTCAGCAAACTTTTACAGCGATCGATGATGGCGATCGCGTCACATGGTGGACCTTTGCAGGTGGACAAATTAATTACACGATCAAATATCTCCTTGCCGATCTCCGCCCCGAATGGAAAGTCATTGCTGATAATTTCAAAATTGGCATCGAAGGCTCTGAGGTGAGTGTGCAGTTATTGCGATCGGCTCTAGATCGATTGCGATCATCTTTTGATTGGCAAAGCGAAACACATCGCTCCAATATCCTTGCTCAACTTCCTCTCTATCGCTTTAGCAAGTTTCAACCCCTTCTCCCTGAAGCTTATGCTCTTGAGACTATTGAACGTTATCTACTCGATTGGGAAAGCACTAGCCGTTTTTTAAACCACTTCACCAACTACCTGTAATCCAAATTTCGTTTGAATCATAAAAGCTTCCGTATTGCTCAAGATGAAAATCACCCAAAAGCAAACCTAGCCAAATTTCAACGATTGGTAAAGGCAACATAGTTTGTAAGTCTATCAAGCGCATAGGAGCAAGATGATTAGTAAAGCAAAGCGAGATCGCCTCAACCCAAGCCGACACATCTTCAGCATGAGCAATACTCATCACCTGTTCAAGCTCCTCCTCAAAACTAAGCAAACTTTCCTGTTCCAAAGCTTGAATCAAAATCTCCTTATCAATTTCCTGCACAATTGAATTGCCAGTTTTAACAAATTCAGCAGTTTTCCTCGGTAAGCTCGGTAAAGGCTCAATAAACTGTTCAAAATCTACCACCATCGACTGACGCACATAGCGATCAAAAGCATCATCAGTCATGATCGGCTCACCATTTAACGTATGAGAATGTAACTGCTCAAATAAAAAACTAGAGCGATCGCAAAACAAATCCGCAATCTGACCAACCGCTTCTCCAGCGACTCGCAACTGAGATCGTGCATCCAGATCAATCAGAGTCAAATCTAAAATCTGAAACATCTCTGGCAAATTGGCATCTTCAGGAGTCCGCTTCGCAGTCGAGATGACATTCCACAAATCCAACTCAAGCTGTTTAACTTGCATAGCATCTTCAGAAATTCTGTGGTGAGCGCAAAGCGCTCACCACAGAATCAGTCAGAATGACAAGGACAAGGACGCAAAGGACAAAGCCAAGGATCGAGACGCTCTTGGCTGGCAAATTTCTTAATCCCATAATTTGACTCCAATAAAACCAACACCTTTTGTATATAAGCATGTACCTGAGTCGCAACTAACCCCGCACAATGGATCGGTTTAATTTCGGCAAACTTTTCTTGCCCCTTCCAAACCTGCACGGCGATCGCATGAATAGGCGTATCCGTCCCCGAAGGTCGATAAACCACAAGCACCGCCCAAAATATTGAGGCAAACTCATCAATATTTGCAACCAAATCTGGATGGGCATCAATCCGTTTGCGAGAACGAACTAAGTTACGGCGATCGCGATGGCGAGCATAGGAACGGCGACTATAGCAAACCGCAGGATTCCAACAGCGATCGCCCAACTCACCATGTAGTTCTTGAGCCTGAGCCGCCGAAAGCATCGCGCATTTTTTACACTTTTCGGGAATAGCTTTAGCCATAGCAACAGACCTAACCGCAAAGGAATAAAAGAACCCCTAATCAAACCTTTCCACCGCCTGCAAAAAAGCCCGTTTCGCAGCAACCTTATTCTTGCGATTAGTATAACGCCTAAAACTACGGACATCACGATGGCGAGTCAACTCCATCGCCAAAGCAGGATCTAACTCATACTTAACGATTAGATTAGTCGCAAACGTATGCCGCCCACGATGAGAATGCAAATCAATCCCCGTCTTCATCGCCAAATCATCCATCACATGACGCACCCCCCAATAGGTCAACCGCTCACCCTTACTGCGATTAGAACAAGACACAAACAAAGGAGTATCAGGCAACAACTCCTCCTCCTGCGACCTACGCCAATCCAAATAAGCATCCAAATCTTGAATACCCAACTTAGTCAAAGGGACTTCCCCCGTACTATCCCACTTCGCCACCCGAATCAGCAACTCCCCATTCCCATAATCCCCAACATTGAGCCGACAGACCTCCTCCGCCCGCAACCCATGCAACAACACCGAAAACAAAGCCCGATCGCGCAAAACAGACCTACTCAACGAGATCGCCTCATAAATCCGCAACACCTCCTCATCCTCCAAATCCTTTGCCACAGGATCAGGCAAACGCTCCTGCTGCACACCAATAGTTGGATCAGCAGACACATAACCCGACAGCAACATCCAGCGATAAAACGACTTCAGAGTCCGTAATACACGATTCACCGAACTCAGTGCGAGTCCACGTTCCCTCAGCAAAAAAGTTTTAAACTGAGTCACCTTGCGCCGACTCACATCTACCCAAGCCAAATCACACCAATCCATAAATGTCCGCAAGTCCCCTTGATAAGCCTTACGACTCTTCGGCTGCAAAGACCTCGATGCTAAAAACTCATCAACCCTTGCTTGACGCAAGTCTGTAGTAGCGATCGCCAAAGGAGTATCAGCACAAACAATCAAAACTGGTTCAGGAACAGCCATAGTCAAAAACAATAATTATTTACAAGATTGCAGACTTGAATTGTCATAGGAACATCTTAGAACAAATAATGGTCAATTATCTGCTCTAAGATTTATGTGAACAAGTATAAATACTTAGTATTTTTAATGTGTTTTAAAGGTTTCAGACCTTTGCTTGCCCTGTTGCGTTATATTGTTGGGGTATCTCTGTCCGTTAGTTGTCGTCATGCCCAAATGGTTTAATACTGCTG
>CAYNRF010000295.1:0-3216 GCA_964399525.1 uncultured Phycisphaeraceae bacterium
CCGTCGTCTGCGGGTTTGTCACCGGCACGCTGCCGATGAGGATGTCGGGCAGGGGTGGATCATAGTTGGATTGGTACTTGAGATAGGCTTCCATGGCCATGTAGCCGTAGTCGATATAGCCTTTGCTGAGGCCGCGGCAGGTGAGCATGTCACCGAGATGACAGCCAAGCCCTTGATTTACCCGGCCTACAATGTCTTTGACGGGGGTGCCGAATTCGCCTACGCCGAGGGCTTTAAAGACTCTCTTGCCCACAAAGTCCCAGGTGGCGGCGGTGGCGCCGATCATGAAGTCTGTGAGGGGCCATATGGTGCGACTAAAGAAGAAGTTGCCGATATACTCAATGAGGGCGCCATGAAGGCCGTTTTCCATGACGCCGATGCTCTCGCCGGTGACAGGATCGATCTCCCACCAACCGATGACAGGCTCGCCGTTGATGAGCGGCGCGGCGCTGGGCAGGTTGATGATCTTGCCTGCCAGCGCGGCGGCGGTGATGCGCGCTCTGGCCTCTTCGCTCAGGCCGATGGTGGCAAGGAGATCGAGATTGGTGTCGTTGACGAAGACGAAGTCGATGTTCTGGGCAAAGGCGGCCTGCATCACGGCGGCGGTGGTCAGCGCCGGTTCATCCGATGTAGCGCCGAGCACCTCGCCTTCGAGCCACGATTCGTTGATCCCTTTGAAGAGGTTATAACCGACGGTGGCCGGTTCGCCCTGGCCGGGGTGGGCAATGGTCCGCTCCAGGGTGGTGCGCAGGTCAACGTTCATCTGGGGCGTGCCGTCGACGATCTCGTAGGAGATGATCACCAGCCGCGGGTCGTCGTGGTACGCCTTCACGAAGAACGACGCCTGGGCGAGGGCGCTGGCGCGGTCGGCCACTTCGGCAAAGCCCATGCTCACCGAAGTGAGGAAAGTGCTCAGGTTGAGCTGATAGCGACCGCGGATCTGGCCGGTTTCCACCTGCTGGGCGGGTGTCGGGGTGGCGATGGCGATGAGTTCCTGCATGCGCGCCGTGTCCTCGGCCAGCTCGTCCACCACGGCGACGAGGGCGGCGCGGCTGCGTTCGTAGGCCGCCGCCGGCACCACACCGGGGAAGAACGAGAGCGCGTAGATGTCGAACTCCGAGAAGATGCTGAGGCTGTTGCCGTCGAGTGCGATGCTGGGCGAGCCGCCAAAGGTGCGCACTTCGAAGCCGAGCCTGTCTTTGAGGGTGCGGCTGTAACTGGTCACCGCGCCGTTGACGTCTTGTACCTCAAAGTTGAGCCACGCCCCGGTGACAAAGGTGGTGGCCAACGGGAAGTTGGTGAGCAATTCTTGATAGGGATCGCCCAGGATGATCTCGTCGCTCTGCGCCACGTAGAGGAAGGGCGTGTAGGTGTGTTGGGTGTTGACAAAGACCAGGCCCCCCGAGTTGTTGCTGTCGATGTAGTGCGAGAAGTTGACGGTGGAGGTAGCGATTTCCACCACACGAAAGGTGTGTTCCAGGTAAGTGACCACCCTGGGCTGCCCGGCTACGTTTAGCTGGTTGAAAAGCTCAACATCGAGGCGAATCGTCACCTTGGGGCGGGCGCTGTCTGGCACTTCGGCGATGCGATCTGTGCCGTCGCCCGCGATCTGGTCGGTGAAGCGCTGCCCGACGGCTGCACCGGCAAAGCTGGGATCCAGATCGGTCCACGCGCCGTTGACGTAGGCTTCCACCCACCAGTGATCCTGCACCTCGGCGATGAGCGCTGCGTCGTTGACAGGATCGCTGACGGGAATCTCGGGGGACACCTGTCCGATCACCGAGGCGGGGGCGCTGAACATGGAGGCAATGAGCGTCTGCGCGTTGGCCTGGCTCAACGTGCCATGCCGATAGCGCGCGGGGACACCCGCAGCGCGCAGCATGGCGATGAGCAGATTGGCCTGATCCAGGCTGTTGCCCGCTTCGCTCCACAGGGTGCCACGGGTGCCACGCAGCGATCCGCGATAGGCTTCAAAGCCGAACCCGCGCACAAAGGCGAAAATGTCTGCGGGCGCGCCGCCCACCTGTCCCAACGCCGCCAACATCTCGGCGTCTTCGGTGTCGGCGTCTATTGTGCGCATCAGCCATTGCCCGTTGGCGGCTGTGTGGACGAGCGACGGCGCGGCCTGGGCCGAAACGGCCCGTCCTTGCAACGAGGCCCAGGCCGTGGCGTAGACCAGCGGCGTGGCGTCGCTGACGGAAACCGGCGCAGTGCTGGTCAACACCAGGGTGGCGACGGCTTGGGGCGGCAGGTTGCCCAGTTGGAAGATCTGGGTGTCGCCGTCTACCGCGGCAGGGAGACTGCTGGCGGTGATGTTGCCCTCTGCCGTGGTTTCGGCGACGAGCACCACGTTCTGCATGGCGTTGGCGTCGGTGGCCAGATCGAACGAGGCCAGCGCCGCCGCTGTCTCGGTGACGGTGGCCGTGTCGGCGATTTCGGGCAGCGACACGGGCGACAGCGTGTTGCGCACTGTGTAGGTGATCACCACCGTCTCGCCTGTAAAAGTGGACTGGGTGCGCGCCACCGAGAGCGGCGTCTCAAAGCCTGCGGGCAGGGTGGGAAAGTCCGCGCTGGACGATGCCAAAGGTGCCGCCACCGGAGCTATCACTGGGGCTGTCCGCGGTGCGGCGGCCACCGGGCGCGGTGTCAACGCGCCGATGCCCACCGTCTGCATCAGCAGGCTCAGGCAGACCAACAAAGAGACGAATCGATACAATTTTGCTACGGCGTACATCGGGTTCTCCTCAGTTTTTTACTCGGTGGTTATTCACTGCAAAGCTTTGATCCACATCCTCTGAAATCCTTTTAATCCGTGTAATCTGTGGATCTCTTCTCTCCGCTTCGTGTTTCTTTGTGTGCCTTCGTGGATCAAGATGATTCTGGATTGTCGGTGGCTATGGCCATGAGCGCGGCCAGGAAATGGAACAGTTCGGCGTCGTCGGCGAAGAGCTGTTTGTCGCCGGTGTGGGGCGACACCAGCTCGGCGCGCCAGGGTGTCCGTTCGTCTTCGCGCCAGAGACGTAGGAGGTAGGCGTGGTAATTGGCTGTTTTGGGTGTCATCACTTTACCGTCCTTACAGTGGCCCAACTGGATACGGGATTGTCTCAATTCTTCTGACGCGGCTAAACGGTACGTAGATTTTTCAAACGTTTACAGTAAAAATGGCTGTGACTTTTATCCTAGTCACCTCGCGAAAAAAAAACGATAATAAAATCA
>CAYNRF010000296.1:0-3195 GCA_964399525.1 uncultured Phycisphaeraceae bacterium
GGTCGGATTGGCGGCGGGGGTGGGGGCGGTGGGGGGGGTCATGGTCGGGGATCGTAGTGCGGGGCGGGCTGGGATTTGTGAGCTTGGGCGGGCTGCTCCGTAGTGGTGCGGGCGAGAGAGTTTGCTCGATGGGAGGTTCCGCGATGCCGGCCGCAACGCCCGGGCCGTCGGGGGGGTAGACGAGAGCGGTCGGTTGGGGGCGGTATCAGCACGCGGAGGCGGCCGGGGTGATCAGATCGGTCTTCAGCCTGTCGCGGTCCGCGGCGTGGGTCGGCTCCGCCATGGTGCTCGGCTACGCGGTCGGAACCGTTGCCATTCTGGCGGTACTCTGTGGCATCGACGATCCAACCCAGAGTGCGACCGAGCCTTTAGAAATCTTTGCGAGCAGCGTGCTCTTCTGGCGCTACAGGTTTGAAGGTTTCGACCAGCCTTATTTTGATACCGTGCATTACTCCATCACGGCATCTATTCTCCTTGTATTCGGTTTGGT
Source organism: uncultured Phycisphaeraceae bacterium (assembly GCA_964399525.1). GTDB lineage: Bacteria > Planctomycetota > Phycisphaerae > Phycisphaerales > UBA1924 > UBA6054. The sequence goes on from CAYNRF010000296.1 coordinate 491, forward strand.
GATCGTCGTGCGACTCCTGGCGTTGTCGGTGTCGTGGTGGTTCGCGCCGGCGGTCGTGCGGCGGACGGACGGGCCGGATCACGCACGCAAGAGGCGGATCTGGCGATGTGTGTTGCGCTCGGCGCAGCGTTCGCCGTCGCTGCGCGGGCTTGGGTTGCTGTTCGTGGTTTCGATGGTCGGCGCGTGGGTGTGTTTCGGTGTGGACGGGATCATCATGCAGATCCGCCAGCGGCTGTGGATGCGCAACCCGATGGTCAACCCGGGGTTTGATCCGACCCCCCGGCCGGTGGTCGGCTGGATGACCTGGGCGGACGTGGTGTGGATCACGGCTGTGGTGGTGTGGGCGGACTGGGTGTGGTTGGTGCGGGCCGCCCGGCGGCGGGTGCTTGGATCGCGGTATGTCGCGAAGCGGTGGTGTGCGAGCTGCGGGTATCCGTTGTCGGCGGGCGGGCCGGGCGGGCGGGTGTGTTCGGAGTGTGGGGAGCGGAGCCCGGCGCTGACGCTTGGGGCTCGTTGAAGATCCCGGCCCCCTCGCTCATGCTTGGGGCTCGCAGCAGGGGGACAAGAGAAGAATGGCCGACTGGAAGTCGGCCCCACGGGGGAGAAGAGGGGAACCCCACGATTCGAGGACTCATCGTGGGCGTAACCTGGGCGGGCGGCGCTGAATCGGCGATCCCCGATCCCCGCGGCCTGCTACTACACTTGCCCCGCACGCTCCGATCCGGGGGATCCTCCGCACCTCCCCCCACGCCCCAGTGTCCCTCGCCCCCGAGACCCGCCCTTGGAACGAGCCAAGTTCGAAGCCCTGGCCCTCGAACACCTCGACGCGGTGTATCGGATGGCGCTGCACCTGACCCGGCGGCCCGAGCAGGCCGAGGATCTGGTGCAGGAGGTCTACGCCCGGGCGTTCCGTCCCAAGACCATCGACCGGTTCGTGGACATGTCGCCGGAGGACGATCTGCTGTCGGGCTCGGGGGGCATGCGGTCGTGGCTGTTCGCCATCACGCACAACGTGTTCTACTCCAAGGTCAAGCGGGAGGCCCGCCAGCCGTCTTCGGTTGGGGAGTTTTTCGCAGAGGAGAGTTCGGAGACGCCCCCGGACGAGGCGCCGCCGGCGTGGTCGCGGGCGGAGCTGGACTGGGAGCATGTCGACGGGCGTCTGAAGGCGGCCATCGACGAGCTCAAGGACGAGTACCGCGAGGTGCTGCTGATGTGGGGCGTGGACGGGCTGAAGTACCGGGAGATCAGCGAGATCCTGGGGGTGCCGATCGGGACGGTGATGTCCCGGCTGCACCGGGCCCGAAAACTGCTGGCCGACCGGCTGCTGGAGGACCCTCAGGCCGCCGATCAGCTGGGTCTGAGAAGTTTCGAAGAACGGGAATGACAAAGGCTTGGACGCGGTTTGACCGCTGATGGACCCACCGGCCGCCGGGCGGAACATCCGACCCCCGGGGCACAGTCTGGAACCGAGAATCATGCGTGCGGAAGACATCCATCCCGAGGGTTGCGGCGGCACGAACGCCCGGTCGGTCGGCGCCCTGATCCGGGCCGCGGCCGACGGCGAGCTGACGGCCGAGCAGGTGGCCGAGTTCGAGCGTCTGTGCGCCGAGCGGCAGTGCACCCAGGACCGCGTCCGGTTCGAGCAGACGCTGCGCGAGTCGTGCGGTCGGGTGATGACGGGCGGACCCTGCTGCACCGAAGCGCTGCGGGCCAGGATTCTGGAACTGGCGGCCCGGACGCGCGACGAGGCCGCGCCGGCGGCGGCCGGCGACGCCATGGGCGGCGGGCTGACCGGCCGGGTGCCTGAAGGGGTATCTGAAGGGGTGTCTGGCGGAGCGGCCGGGCGGACCGAGTCGATGGACGAGCGCGTCGAGCGTCTGGCGGTGCAGACCCGCACGCCGGCGTTCTGGCGTCGTTCGCCGGGGCTGGTGGCGGCCGCGGCGGTGCTGCTGTCCGCGGCGGGCGTGCTGGTGTGGCAGGCGACCCGGCTCCCCGGGGTGCAGCCCCCGCCGGGCATGACGCACCAGCAGGTGGCGTTCCGCGACCGGGTGGCGGGCTTTGTCTCCGGCGAGCACAGCCGGTGCTGCCGCAGCGACGTGGCGGCGCAGGCCAAGCTGATCCACCGCGACCCCGCCGTGGCGCGGGCCCATTACGCGCAGGTGTTCGGGACGGCGTCGCTCCATCTCGATGCCGGCGCCGTGGAGGCGGGAACCGTCTCGTTCTGGGGTGGCGGCGATTGCCACGTGCCCGGCTCGACCGTGTCGGCGCACATCCGCTTCGACGCGGTGTCGCCGCAGGGCGAGGCGGTCCAGCTCAGCCTGTTCGTCATGCCGGACAACCAGCGCCTGCCGCTCGAACCCGGGACGACCTACCGGCTGGAGTCCGCGGCGTGCGATGAGGCCGGGGTGTCGCTGTACGGCTGGTCGGCCGGAGGGCTGACCTACCTGCTGGTGTCGGAGGCCTCGGGCGAGTTCTGCGCGATGGTGCGCGGCGCGCTGCAGGCCCCCGCGGCCGTGGCAAGCTACTGATCTCCGCCCGTTCCATCCGCCGGGCGGGGGGAGGGGGGCGGGGGGCGAGGGAGTGGGAAGGGTTGGATGGGGCGGGTTTCGGGCGGGGCTGGTGGCGGGGCTGGTGACGGGGCGGGGGGCTGAGGGCGGGGCTGGGGGGACACCGGTGCCGGGCGGTGCCATGCTCGGGACGGCCAA
>CAYNRF010000297.1:0-3166 GCA_964399525.1 uncultured Phycisphaeraceae bacterium
CATGGCGACCGCGACCTGCGGCTCGAGCAGATCGAGACGCCCCCACCGCCCGGTCCCGGCGAGTTGCAGATCCGCGTCCGCGCCGTCGCGCTGAACCACATCGACGTCTGGGGCTGGCGGGGCATGGCCTTCGCGCAGCGCCAGCTTCCTCTCGTCGTCGGCGCCGAGGCAGCCGGCGAGGTGGTGGCCATCGGCGAAGGCGTCACGGGCTGGTCGGTGGGCGACCGCGCCACGCCCTACGGTGCGCGCACCTGCGGCACCTGCGCGCAATGCCGCGCCGGCCGCGACAATTTGTGCGAGAACGTGCAGGGCGTCGCCGGCTTCCATGTGGACGGCTTCGCGCGCGAGATCGCGAACTGGCCCGCGCGCACCATGGTGAAGGTGCCGCCCGGCGTCAGCTTCGAGGACGCGGCCTGCTCCGTCGTCACGGTCGGCACGGTCGAGCACATGCTGTTCGACAATGCGAAGCTGCAGCCGGGCGAGACCATCCTGGTCCAGGCCGCGGGCTCGGGCATCGGCTCCTACGCCATCCGCACGGCGAAGGCGCTGGGCTGCATGGTGATCGCGACGGCCGGCGACGACGAGAAATGCGCCAAGGCCAGGGAACTCGGCGCCGACCACGTCGTGAACTACAGCGAGAAGAATTTTTCGTCCGTTGCCCGCCGCGTCACCAACAAAGTGGGCGTGGACGTGGTGTTCGAGCATGTGGGTGCTGCGACCTGGGCGGCCTCGCTGCTGTCGCTGCGCATGGGCGGGCGTCTCGTGACCTGCGGCTCGACCTCCGGCGTCACGGCCGACACCAACCTGATGATGCTGTTCCAGCGCCAGCTCCACATCTTCGGCAGCTTCGGCTGCCGGATGGAGAATGTCGCGAACGGCGTCGCCAAGATGGCGCAGGGCATCCTGCCGGTGCTCGACACGGTGGTGCCGCTGGAACGCTTCGGCGACGGGCTGGAGCGGCTGGAATCCCGCCGCGTCTTCGGCAAGATCATCGTGACTCTTTGAGGCGCCCTCAGACGCCGGGCGCGCGCTCCGCGCGCTTGGCTGCGCGCAGGCCGCTGCAGCGCCTGCCGGACGGTTGGTTTGTGCGCGGCGCGCATTCGCGCGCTCGGCCCGCGAGAGCGTGGGCCGCCGGTGGTGGAGCATGAAGGCAGCACTTTCGCGGATCGCCGACGAATCCCTCGCTGCCTTGGTGCGCGGCGCCTTCGCGCTGGTGCGTGCCCTCGGGCCCGACCGCGCCTCCAACCTCGGCGGCGCGGGCGCGCGGCTGATCGCGCCGCTCACCCCGGCGAACCGCATCGCGCGCGAGAACATCGCCGCCGCCTTCCCCGAGAAGTCCGAGGCCGAACGCGCCGCGATCCTGCGAGAGAGCTGGGACAATCTCGGCCGCACCGCCTGCGAATACGTCCATCTCGGCGCGCTCTGGGACCACGACCCGGAGGACTTCAACCGCGGCCGCATCCTGATGGACGAGGCGACAGCCGAGCGCTTCCTGCAGCTGCGTGACGATGGCCGCTCCGCGCTGTTCTTCGCCGCACACCTGGCCAACTGGGAGTTGCCCGCGGTCGCGGCGCGCATGCACGGGCTCGATGCCGCCTCGCTCTACCGAACGCCGAACAACCGCGCCATCGCACGCGACATCCTGGCGATGCGTCGCGACGTGATGGGCGAGCTGATCCCCGCTGGAATCGCCGCCCCGATCCGCATGATGGAGGTGCTGGATGCCGGCGTGCATGTCGGCATGCTGGTGGACCAGCGCTTCGGCCGGGGGCCGAAGATCCGCTTCCTCGGCCGTCCGGCCACCGCCAACCCGCTGGTCGCGCGCCTGGCGCGCCGGTTCGACGTGCCGGTGCACGGCACGCGCGCCATCCGCCTGCCCGGCAACCGCTTCCGCCTGGAACTGACGGAGGCGATCACGCTGCCGCGCGACGCGCGCGGCCAGGTGGACGTGGATGCCGCGACGCAGGCGATCAACGACGTCGTCGAAGGCTGGATCCGCGAACATCCCGGGCAGTGGCTGTGGCAGCACCGGCGATGGCGGATGTAGGTGTGCGGGCCACGCCCAATGCAACCGAGATCGCGCCGCAGCCAAGCCCTCGCCCGCATGCTGGCGAGGGAGCCGAGCGTGGCGAGGCGGGTGAAGGCGCGCCCGACCGGGCCGGATAGCCCCCGAAAGACTACGCCGAAGGCGTGAAGGGCGTGATCCGCGTGCCGTTGATCGTCAGCGCCGCCATCACGCCCTGCTGGTTGAAGCTGATCGCGTAGACCGGCTCGGTCAGCGTCGTGCTGGTCACGTTGGCCTGAAGCCCCATGTCCAGCATCACCACCGAAGGGCCGGTGCCGATCTCCCAGCCGTCGTTGCGCTGGAGTGAGGCCAGCGCGTCCTCCTTCGTGAAGAGCATCGCGAGCCCGGCGGTCTGCGCACCGGCGAGCAGGCCGAAGGACGCGCCGCGAATGCGGTAGTAGCCCACCGTCGCGCCGTCGCGCAGCAGCGCACCTTCGCCGTATTGCCCGCCCACGATGAAGCCGCCGCTGAGGATGCGCGGGAAGATCAGCTGCGCGATGGACACCCGCAGCAGCGGCTCGGCGTTCGGCATCCTGCGCAGGCGCTCCATCGCGGCGGCGACGCTGGCGTCGATCTCGGCCTTGGTGTCGGCCCGGGCGGGGGTGGCGGCCAGCGCGGCAAGTCCGGTGCCGGCGATCAGCCGGGCCGCAAGGCGGCGTGTGGTCTGCATGGATTCCTCCTCGGCGCGTGGCGCGTTGCGATCACAATAGCACCATGCCTGGTGTCACGCCTCCCCGGGCACGACGATCCGCGTCGTCAGCTGCATGACGCCTTCGAGACCGGCGACGCAGACATCGCCGGGCCGGAGATACAGCTCTGCCGCATTCGGATGGCCGATCGCCGTGCCGCGCGGCGCGCCGGTGGCGATCACGTCGCCGGCCTCGAAGGGCATGAAGCGGGTGAAATGGGCGATGATGCCCTCGATCCGGTGGATGTACTCGTCGGTGCTGACGCGCAGGCGCTGCTGGCCGTTGATCTCGCAGGTCAGCCACAGGTCGTAGGGATCGGCGATCTCCGACAGCGGCACCGCATACGGCCCGACAGGGCAGAAGCCCGGCATGTTCTTGGCGGACCAGAACTTGGTCCCCGACGCGACTTCCT
>CAYNRF010000298.1:0-3165 GCA_964399525.1 uncultured Phycisphaeraceae bacterium
CCGCTGGGGCGGGTTTTATCTACCGCGGGGGGTGTTGTTGCCCACCAACCGCCGGCGCCCGAGGGGCGCGGGCCCCCCCTCCCCCCGTCAGACATGCGCTCCCCCGCCAGGCCCGGCCGCTCCCTTGCAGTCGCGGCTTGTCCCCGCCGTGACGCCGCCGATGCCATCGGCGGATTCCCACTCCCCTGTGGGGCCGACTTGCAGTCGGCCAACCAGGCTCTTGACCCCCCGCTCCCCCGGTGGGGCTCGTCGAAGACCCCGTCGCTGACGCTCGGGGCTCGTTGGGCCCGCCGCTCACCGGGCCGGGATGAAGGGGCCGTCCGCCGGGTCGAGACCGCCGCCGCTGGCCAGCCAGGCCTTGGTGGACTCGGGATAGATGACCAGATCCGGCACCGCGGCGAGGTCGGCCCAGACAAAGGCGATGTGCTCCTCCGTGCTGGGGACGGCCTCGGGCATCACGGCCGGGCTCGGACCCAGCTGGTCGACGCGGAAGATCAGGGTGATCTCGTGCCGGTTCTTTCCCTTCTGGGTGAAGAGCTGCTCCTCGGTGAGCAGCAGGGGGCCGATCCGCGACTCGAGGCCGCACTCCTCGAGGAGCTCGCGGGCCAGGGCGGCGCGGGCGGGCTCGCCGAACTCGATGTGCCCGCCCGGGAGGTAGTGGTAGCCGTGCTTGCGGCTCTGGCAGAGCAGCACGCGGCTGCCGGAGCGGATCAGGCCGCGGGCGATGGTCTCGATCGGTTGGTGCATGGGGGATGGTAGGGGCGTCGGCGGCCGCGCACGTTCCACGTGGAACACCGCCGGGCGCCAGCGGACCGATTCTGATCGGGCTCGGCCCGCACCTTCGTGACGCGTCCGCCCCCTCCGGGTAGGATGCTCGCCCAAGGAGTCACGCCATGACGAACGGATCCTCGTCCTTCAAAAAGCCCGCCCGTCTCGGCCGGGGGCTCAGCGCTCTGGTGGGAACCAACCCGCCGATCCAGATCCAGACCCAAACAAACACCAATCCTACCGCGGACTCATCGTCGGCGGCACCCCCGCCGCTGCTCGACGGCCTGTTGTGGTTGCGGGTGGATTCGATCCGGGCCAATCCGAATCAGCCCCGGCGGCACTTCGATGACGAGGCGTTGCGCGGTCTGGCCGAGTCGATCCGGCAGGACGGCGTCATGCAGCCGGTGGTGGTGCGTCGGGCCGCGGACGGCGACGGGTACGAGCTGGTGGCGGGCGAGCGGCGTCTGCGGGCGTCCCGGCTGGCCGGGCTGGAGACCATCCCGGCCATCCTCCGGGCTGTCGACGACCGCGCCAGCGCCGAGCTGGCGCTGGTCGAGAACCTGCAGCGGGCCGACCTGAACCCGGTCGAACGGGCCCAGGCCTTCCGGGCGTTGGCGGACCGGTACCAACTGACCCACGCCCAGATCGGCGAGCGGGTGGGCATGGACCGGGCCAGCGTGTCCAACCACCTGCGGCTGCTGGACCTGGACGACGAGATCCTGGCGATGGTGGGGGAGGGAAGTCTGAGTTTCGGCCATGCGCGGGCGCTGCTGGGCGTGGCGGAGGCGGGGCGGAGAAACGCGCTGGCGCGTCTGGCGGCGGAGGAGGCATGGAGCGTCCGCGCGCTGGAGCGGGCCGCGGCCGACCCCGCGGGGGCCGATCTTCATCCGGTCGGGATGACGCCGTCCGGGGAAAACTCCTTGCGTGCAGTCCCGACGCAACAGAACGATACATCCGGCCAAACCCGGGCCCGCGCCGTGCTTGATGATATGGAACGGCGTCTGTCCGAACACCTGGGCACGCGTGTCACACTCAGAACGGATCGCAGCGGCCAGAAGGGCACGCTCACGCTGGAGTTTTTCAGCCTGGATCAGTTCGACGGGCTGCTGGAACGGCTCGGATATTCGCACGATCTTTCGTAAGCGGTTCGTTCGGTATCAAACATCTCTTGCGTTGCCGACTTGCGTTGATGCAATTCGGATGCAACAGACGGCTATGATGTTTCTTTCTCTGCCTGCGCGGCGTGCATAGCGCACCGGTGATGTTGCCGGCGGGCCGGACCTGGAACGAAGGAACGAGATCATGGCCAAGCGTGCGAAAAAGACGGCGAAGCGTGGACGTAAGAGCACGGCGAAAGCCGGGCCGCGCGGCGCCGCTTCTCTTGCGAACCTGTCGGTCGGCGAGCTGCAGATGGAGCTGGCGCGACGCAAGCGCGGCGCTGCGAAGCTCGAGCGCCGGCGTGAGAAGCTGATGGCCGAACTGGCCGAGATCAACGCCCAGCTCGCCGGCTTCGGTGTGGTCGGCAACGGCGGCGGTCGCCGCAACTCGATGACCCTCCCGGACGCGCTGTACAACGTGCTCCAGGGTCGCACCATGACGGTGACCGAAGCCGCCGACGCGGTCCGCGCCTCCGGCTATGCCTCCTCGGCGGCGAACTTCCGGACCATGGTCAACCAGGCCCTGCTCAAGGACAAGCGGTTCAAGAAAGTCGCCCGCGGGCAGTACTCGGCGTAACTGATCCCTGGGCGATCCGGACGCGGCGTCGGCCTGTCTCCGCCGCCCAGAGAACGCACGATCGAACCATGCGACAACACCCGCCCACGGGGCGGGTGTTATTCTTGAGATCGGAGTTGAGAATCGGGTGGTTGGCCGGGCCCGGCGGCGCGGATCAGCGGGTCGCGGGGTACATGGTCAGGCGGCTGGGCCGGTCGAAGAACATCGCCCGCTCCCAGTCCTCGGTGAACATGCGCAGATTGCTGTCGACCGTGACGGTGCGCCGGTTGTACGCGTCGGTCTTGCGTCCGGCCAGCGTGTGCATCGCCGGCGAGGGGTTGGCGCGGATGGCGTCGATGTCGCCCGCGTGGCGGGGCGCGTTCGAGGACGAGCAGCCGATGGAAGCTGCGGCGGCGGCGGCCAGGGCGAGTGCGGCGACGGTGCGGCGGGTGATACGCATGGTGAAACCTCGCGGTGGATGCGGGACAGGGCGAAGATCGCCCGAAGCCTGGTTCGGGCCGCCTCACGGCGCCCGGGTGGGCAGCATAGGGCATCCGGGCCCATCCGGCGCGCCGCCCCGGCGGCGAGGACCGATACGCCGTGCCACGCCGGGGGGTTGCGGCCCGATGGATCCCGGCCGCACGATCGCTCCGGCCGCCGCGGCCCAACACCCGCGGAGGCATC
>CAYNRF010000299.1:0-3154 GCA_964399525.1 uncultured Phycisphaeraceae bacterium
CCGCCGCGGTACGCCGACAGGTCGCCGAGGAAGGCGGCGGGCGCTCGGAACGCGTAGCAGTTGGCGGACGGATCGGGGGCGGAGATGAAACCGTCGGGCACGCCTCCGGCGGCGGACCAGTCGACCGGACCGGTCGAGATGGGGCTGAGATAGGGGCCGCCGCAGTTGAGGTCGGCCCAGACCCAGTCGGCGGGCCCGGCGTCGAAGCCCTCAAAGATCGGTGGAGCGGCGTGGGTGTTCTCGGCGAGGCCGACCATCAGCAACAAGGTCACGATTCGGCAGCTCATTGGTGGGTTTCCTTCTGCGGGGCTCCGGCAGGGTATCAGAATCGGGGTTCACACTTCAAGAAGAATCGGAGGCTGGTTGGCGGCGAACTCATGAAAAACTCCCTGTTTCCGACCGTCTACCCTCCGCCCGTGGAAACGCCAGTCGATCTCAGCACGCCGCTTCGCCCGGTCCGCCTGCGTCTTGTGTGGCGCTGGCTGGAGATGGTGCTGTTGTATGTCGTGCTTCCGGGGCTGCTGGCGCTGGCGGTGGACCGTGCGGGGCGTGGGCATGATCTGATGCGGGCGGTGGGGCTGGGGTGGTTGGTCGAGCTGGGGGCGGTGCCGGGGCGGCTGGTGTTCCCGGTGTTGCTGGCGACCACGACGCTGATCGTGGTGTTCCTGCTGCTGGATCGCTCGTTCGACAACACGAGGTTGTGGGGGTGGGGGCGGACGCGGGCGGATCTGGGGCGGATCGTGACGTGGTGGTGCGTGCTGGGGATCGGGCTGCTGGGGGTCACGGCGTGGATGGCGTATTTCACGCCGCTGCTGCCCGAGTCGGGTTTCCTGCGGCTGCCGCGGGAACGCCCGGAGATTCTGGTGTTCATCTGGATCTTCTATCCGTGGGTGAGCGCGTACCCGCAGGAGGTGACGCACCGGGTGTTCTTCTGGCACCGGTACGCGGTGCTGTTCCCGGGGCGGTGGTCGCTGATCTTCTGGAACGCGGTGGTGTTCGCGTGGATGCACGCATTGTTCTGGAACTGGGTGGCGCTGGTGATGACCTTCTTCGGCGGGCTGCTGTTCGCGTACACCTACGACCGCACGCGCTCGGGGCTGGCGGCGGGGATCGAGCACGGGCTGTACGGGGCGTGGTGCTTTACGATCGGGCTGGGGTGGTTTGTGTTCGCGGGGCGGTGAGGGAAGAGAAGAGGTACGCAGAGAGCGCAGAGGTCACGCAGAGGGCGCAGAGAGGGAGCAGGATCGGGAAGAAGCCGAGACTGGATCCCAGAGATCTGTGCCAGGATGCCGCGTGGCGATTGCTCGGGGCGGGAGCGAGGGGCATAGGACAAGTCACTCAGTGGGATTGAGGCACCATTCGAGGGCGCGTTGGAGTTCGCGCTGGGTGGGGAGCCGGTGGCCGCCCTGGGAGACGCGCAGGGTGGTCCTGGGCTGGACGGCTTTGAGATCGGCCAGGGCCTGGTCGTAGGTGCGTCGGGCGGGGTCGTTGGTGGTGATGAGCAGGTAGGTCGGGGGGACGGTCGTGAGCGGGGCGAGGTTGGGCTCGTAGTGGCCGCAGATGGGGACGGTGGCAGCGAACAGGTCGGGGTGGGTGCGGGCCATGACCATGGTGATGTTGGCGCCCTGCGAGAAACCGAGCAGGATGACGCGGCCCGGATCGGCGTTGTGCCGGTCGATGGCGTCGGCGACAGTCTGCCGGACGAGCCATTCGGACTCGTCGCGGAAGGTCCAGGCGTAGCTGTTCGGCCGGGCGCTGGCCGGACGGATGGCGTCGGGCGCCACGCAGACAAGGCCGAGTGTGTCGCAGATGGGGCGGAGGGCGTCGAGCAGGTCCTTCCCGTTGCCGCCGGAGCCGTGCAGGGCGATCAGCAGCGGGGGCTTTGCGTCGGGAGCAAGCCCGGCGGGGACGTGGAAGGGCTGGGTGTGTTCTGCGGCGGCCCTTTGAAAGGCCTCCATGCGTGCGGCCGCGTTCGCGCGGACCCGGCCGAGGATCGCCTTGAACTCGTCGCGATCGCGGAGGGAGTCCAGATCGGTGTGCTGTTCGAACGAGGCGATGCCGCTGTGGCCGAGGTCGGCGGCGCGGGTGAGTTCGGCGATGGCGTCGTCGGGCTGGGCGAGGCGGGCGTGCATGCGGGCGGCGTTGAAGGCCCAGACGGCGGAATCGGGGTGACGCTGCGTGAGAGTCTTCGCGGCGCGGAGCGCGGCCTCGGGCCGTTCGGCTTCGGCGGCTTCGAAGCGGGCGATGAGCTGGTCGTCGGGCTGGCGGGCCGCGGCGGGGAGGGTCAGGAGGAGGGTGGTCAGGAGGATGAGTGTGCGCATGGGCGGGCTCCCGGAGGTACTTGATGATCGGCTGCCGGGGGTTGGTGGGCTTGGACGATTGGCGCGTCGTTTGGGGTGGGGAGATGTGAGGGGGACGGAGGGGTGGTTGCGGCGTGGAGTTCGTCGGGTGCTGCGGATTCGTTGGCGGCCGTGCTTGCGCTCCTTTCCGGTCGCGGCTGGCTGGAAGGCGTGGAGAGGCCCGGCGCTGACGCTTCGGGGTCGTGGATGACCCCTTCGCTCACGCTCCGGGCTCGTTGGGCGGAAGCGTTTGGAACCCCACCCCCCCGATTCAAAGACTCATCGTGGGCGTGACCTTTGGGGGCGTCGGAATCCGCCGATTGCATCGGCGGCGTCACGGAGTCGGATGGCCGACTGGAAGTCGGCCCGTCGGTCTGAGAAGCGGGGGGACCCGTGATTTCGAGGATGGCTTTGGCGGCCAGGCGGATCTCGTTGCAGGAGGCCGCGCTGGTGGGCGTTTGATGGGTGAGGTAGACGAGGCGGTCGAAGGCGTGGTCGGCGGCGCGGGTGTGGATCCATTCGCGGCGGGCGTTCTGGATGAAGCGGATGTCGTCGAGGATGGCCGCGAAGAGCGGGAGCGTGATCAGGGCGCGGAGCTGGGCGATGCTCAGGTCGAGCATGCGGCAGAGGCCGAGCGGGGAAAGGGTGGGGGAGTGCCAGTCCTCGATGAGGCGCTCGATGCGGTTGAGGAGCTCGTCGACGGTGAGTTCCTTGAGGCACGGGGGGAGGGTGGCGTGGTTGAGGGGCATGGCTGTTCCTTTGGAGGGCGGAGTTTTTTGAACGCAGAAGTCGCGGAGGTCACGCAGAGAACGCGG
>CAYNRF010000300.1:0-3140 GCA_964399525.1 uncultured Phycisphaeraceae bacterium
AAGGTCGGGCCGATCTCCCGGAAGTCGGCCATCATCGTCTCGGGCTCCTCGACGAAGTTGACCTTCATGCGGGAGATCAGGCCCCAGCCGAGGACGTAGATCTGCTCCATGATCCACGGCAGCGGCAGGACGGAGACGTATTCGTCGTCAGGCCCCTTTGGATCGGCCTTCAGGTAGGAGCGGCAATGGCGGACCAGGGCGCCGGCCGTCAGCATCGCGACCTTCGGGCGCGCCGTGGTGCCGGAGGTGGTGCAGAGGATCGCCACATCCTCGCCTCGCGTCGCCGCCACGAGGTCCTCGTAGAGGCGCGGCTGCTCCAGGCCGAGTTCGAGGCCGGACCTGATCAGCTCTTCAAGCGGGAGCAGGCGCGGATCGTCGTATTTCCGCATGCCGCGCGGGTCGGCATAGACGATGTGCTGCAGCGTCTTCACGCGGTCCGAGATGTTGAGCAGCTTGTCCACCTGCTCCTCGTCCTCGGCGAAGACGAGCCGCGCGCCGGCATGCGCCAGCAGATAGGCGACTTCGTCATCCAGCGCGTCGCGGTAGATGCCGAGCGAGTGCGCGCGGACGGCATGGGCCGCGATCTCGCCCATCACCCATTCGGGGCGGTTGTCGCCGATCAGCCCGACGACGTCGCCCTCGCCCAGGCCGAGGCGCCGCAGGCCGAGCGCCATGCCGCGCGTGCGCTCCTGGTAGTCCGCCCAGGTCACGCTTCGCCAGATGCCGAACTGCTTCTCCCGCAGCGCAACCTCCCCGCCGTGCAGCGCGGCGTTGTGCGCCAGCAGCTTCGGGAGCGTGTCGAGGGTATCGGTCACGCGATCTCCTCGGCCGGCTGCGTCACCTCGTCCGCCTCACCCAGATAGGCGCGCCTGACATGCGGGTCGGCCATCACCTCCTCCGGTGTGCCCTCGGCGATCTTCCGTCCGAAGTCGAGCACCATGACACGGTGGGAGATGTCCATCACCACGCCCATGTCGTGCTCGATCATCAGCACCGTCATGCCCCACTCCTCGTTGAGGTCGACGATGTAGCGGGCCATGTCCTCCTTCTCCTCGAGGTTCATGCCCGCCATGGGCTCGTCCAGCAGGATCAGCTTCGGGCGCACGGCCATCGCGCGCGCGAGTTCCACGCGCTTGCGCAAGCCGTAGGGCAGCGTGCCCGCGGGCGCCTTGCGGACGTGCTGGATCTCGAGGAAGTCGATGATCTCCTCGACCTCGCGGCGGTGCTCAAGCTCCTCCTTCTGCGCGCCGCCGATCCAGTAGAGCATCCCACGCAGCAGCCCGTTGCGCAGCAGGTGGTGGCGGCCGACCATGATGTTGTCGAGTACGCTCATGTGGCCGAACAGCGCCAGGTTCTGGAAGGTCCGGCCGATCCCGAGGCCGGCGCGGCGGTTCGGGCCGAGCCGCGTGATGTCCTGGCCCTCGAAGGCGATGCGTCCCTCCGTCGGCCGGTAGCGGCCGGAGACGCAGTTGACCATGGAGGTCTTGCCCGCCCCGTTCGGGCCGATGATCGAGAAGATCTCGCCGCGATTGACAGCGAAGGAAACCTCGGTCAGCGCCCGTACGCCACCGAAGCGCAGGCTGACCTGATCGGCCGCGAGGATCGGCGTCGCTTCCGCCACCCGGACGTGCTCCCTTGGACGTGACCCGTCCTGCGGGCAAGTCTAACGGCGGGTCCGCGCGAACCGCAACGGCCGTCAGCCGGCGCGAAGGCGGATCGCAAGCGGCGGGTCGTCCGTGGCGAACACGTCCACGCCAAGTGCAAGTGTCCGACGGATGGAGGCCTCGTGGTTCGCGCCCCAAGTGCCGACGCCGAGGCCAGCGCCGCGCAGCCGCGTGATCAGGCCGGCGTCCAGCACGCCCGTGGTCATGCCGACCTCTGGAAAGCCGTGCCGCTGCGCGACCGCGATGATGCCGTCCACGCCGATGTCCATCAGCGTCGGCACCTCCACCAGCCAGGCGACGCCGGCGAGCCCTCCGGCCGCCCGGGCCTCCGCCATGGTGTCGGCGTTGAAGCCGATGATCCAGCTGCGCCCCCGCTGCCCGGCGGCATCAAGGGCCGCCAGCGTGCGCGAGACGATGTGCGGGTAGGGACGGCGCGCCGCATCGGACTTGATCTCGATCCGCGGCGCCACCGGCGACGGCGCGAGGATGGCCAGGTATTCGGCCAGGGTCGGTGGTGGCTCCCCTGCCGTGCCGCGGACGCGGACCTCGCGCAGCTGCGCCGCGCTGCGCGCGACGACCGGGCCGGAAGCGTCCGTGGTGCGGTCGAGCGTGGCGTCGTGCATGACCACCACTTCGCCATCGGAGCTCATGTGCACGTCGCACTCGGCCTGCTCGATCGGCAGACGGGCGGATTCGCGGAAGGCGGTGGCGCTGTTCTCCGGCCACAGGAACAGGCCGCCGCGGTGTGCAGCGATCAGGGCGCGAGCGGTCATGCGCGGCATTCTGGCGCGGCGCCGGCGGAGGCGCCAGACGGCCGGCCCAAGGGTGGTGCGCGCGGTGGCATAGGCGCGGCCGCTGCAGGGCGTATATTGGCGGCCGGTAGACTGGCCGGAGACCGCATGACCCTTCACCTGGTGATCCACCGCCCTGCCGCGCCGGCCGGCGGGGAGCCCGAGGCCGCCGAGCGCACCGCACTGCGCGAGGCCGTGTGGGAGGTGGCTGACTCGCACTGGGCGCCGACAGAGGAGACGCTGATGGTCTCCTGCGACCTTTCGGCAGCCTACCTGCTGTCGCATTTCAAGGTGGCGCTGGCGCGGCGCGGCCACGCGGACCCCGGCTTCCTGCTTGTTGTGCCCATGGGCGCAGAGGCGGCCTGGACCGGCCTGCCGCAGGACGGAGAGGCCTGGATCAAGGACCTGCTGTAGCGCCGCTGCGGCCGCTATCCGTGCAGGTGGCAGGCGACGCCGCCCTGCCCCCCGCCCGGCGCCGGGGTCCAGCGCGGCAGGGTGCGGCTGCAGACATCCATCGCGTGCGCGCAGCGGGGGTGGAAGGGACAGCCGGGCGGCGGGTTCGCGGCCGAGGGGATCTCGCCCAGGATGCGCGGCAGTGCGGACCGCCGCGCCGGGTCAGGCACCGGCGAGGCGTCGCGCAGGATCTGGGCATAGGGGTGCATCGGGTCGGCCAGCACGCGCGCCG
>CAYNRF010000301.1:0-3132 GCA_964399525.1 uncultured Phycisphaeraceae bacterium
GACTCCGCCGACAACGGCCAGATCATCGACTGCACAGCGATTGGGAACAAGGGGCACGGCATCCGAGTCAGCTGGCGCGCCCGGGTCGAAGGTTGCACGAGCAACGCGAACGACCTCGACGGCATCAACGCCAGCTCTCTGGGAACCATCATCAACAACTCCGTGTCCGGGAACGGCGGCCTAACCACGAGCGGCGCGGGCATCCGCCTCGCGCCGTTGGCGACCCGCACGCTGGTCCGCGACAACAACTGCTCCACCAACGACTGGGGCATCCGGGTCGAGCACTCGGGCAACCTCGTCATCGGCAACACATGCTCCATGAACACCACCAACTTCGAGATCGTCTCGGGCAACCGCGTGGGCGGGATCGTCACGATGCCCACCTCCGGCGCGATCTCCGGGAACACGGGCGGATCGACCACGCCGACCGATTCCACCAGCAACTTCGCGTTCTGATCGGCCGCCCTCCGGGTACGCCGCCGACGACCACGCCCGGGCCCGCGCCCGGGCGTTGTCATCTCCGGCCCGGCGATTGGATGGATCATCAGAAACTCCCCGTCCCGACCAAGGCCCGCGCGATCCGCCCACGTTTCTCTGGAGGGGGAAGGGTCGCACGCCTTGCCAAATCCGGAACACACACACCCAGGCCGACCATCGGCACACACGGAGAACCGTCATGCTCACGCGCACCCACGCCATCTGCTCGCTCCTCGCCCTCGCCGGGTTGACCCTGCCCCTGCACGCCGGCCCGCTCGTACCACCCGCCGGCCCGGTGTCGCCTTCCATGAAGACCCTCGCCGAGGTCGAAGCTCGCACGCCCGTCGTGCCGGGCCAGCCCATCGGACAGGGCTCCGGGCTGTACAACTTCAGCCAGCCCGGCTCGTACTACCTCACCGGCGACATCGTGGTGACCGATCTCGACCCGGCAATGAACGTCTTCAGCATCACCGCGTCGGACGTGACCATCGATTTCAACGGTTTCTCTGTCCGCGACCTGCGCACAAGTGCGAACGTCGGGACCGTGAGCATGTCCGGCCCGGCCGCCCGCGCCAGGCTGATGAACGGGTCGATCGTCGGCGGGCCGGACGCGGCCGTCCTCGTCAGGGGCGGGTCGATCGTCGAGAACCTGCAGGTGACCTCCACCACATCCGACCTCGGTGCCAGGGGGATCCGGGCCGAAGGAGGCTCGATCATCCGGGGCTGCACGGTCACCGGCTACAGCTACGGCATCTCGCTCAACTTCGGCTCCAGCGCCCTCGACTGCACGACGCGGGCGACGCTCTCGGCCGGCATCGAGGCCTACACGGACTCCGTCGTTCGCGGGTGCGTGGTCTCGGCCCCGGGCAACACGGGGATTCTGCTCAGCCAGTCGCTCGCCGAGTCGTGCAGCGTCAGCGGCGGCCAGACCGGCATCAGCGCGCTGGGCGCGAGCGTTGTCCGCGAATGCACGGTCCGCGGGGCCTCCAACTTCGGGATCTCCTGCTCGACCACCTCCGTCGCCACCGGCAACTTCGTCTTCAGTTCGGGCACGAACTACACGGTCTCAGCCGGCAGTGGCGCGGTCGTAAACAGCCTCGCCGCCCAGCCGGCCACCGCCAATCTGTCCCGCTGACAGACCGGTGCCGGCCGGGAGGGGGGTGGGCGGGGGGGGGGGCGACACCGGCACGGCTCCGAAGGCAGAATTTCTGGATCCAAACCAAGGCCTCGTCCAGGGAATCACGTTGCTGGGAACGAGGGGACCGCCCTCTGCAAGCCGCACACCACGCCGCCATTCGGCATCCGGAGAACCCGATGAAGACCGCCCGACACGCCATCTGCTCGATCCTCGCCCTCGCCGGGATGACCCTGCCCCTGCACGCCGGCCCGCTCGAGCCGCCCGCGGGCCCCGTCAACTCGACCATGAAGACCCTGGCCGAGATCGAGCCGCGTCTGATCATCGGCGGCGCTTTCACCCCCGGCGACACCGACTCGCTCTTCAAGATCACCTCGCACGGCAGCTACTACCTCAACGCGTCGCTGACCGTCTTCTCCGGGCGCGAGTTCCTCGAGATCACGGCCAGTAATGTCGTGGTGGATCTGGGCGGCTTCCGCGTCAACGGCGCGGCCGGCTCGCTCAGCGGTATCCGGATCGCGCCGGGCGTGACCAACGTGACCATCCGCAACGGCACGATCACGGGCTTCGACCAGTCCGGCATCGTCAGCGATATCGGCGCCGCGCTCGTGCTCGAGAACCTTGTCGTCACGGACGTCGGCGCTGACGGCGTCCTGGCGGGCGCGGGTTCGCGGCTGCGCAACATCACCGTGATCGACGCCGGGGCCGACGGCATCCAGACCTACGGCGGCTCGATCGTCCGCGACTGCGTGGTGGTCTCCGCCGGGGCCGCCGGCTTCTTCGCGGCCGGGCCGACCTCCTTCGAAGGCTGCTCGGCCCGCGAGAGCGCCAGCTCGGGCTTCGCCGTCACCGGCGGCTCGAGCGTCCGCGGATCCTTCGCCACCGGGAACAACAACTACGCCATCTCGGCCATCTTCGGCGCCCAGAGTGTCACCGTCGAGAGCAACACCGTCAGCGTTCCCAACCTGCCCAACGCCGCGGGCATCTATCTCTGGGGCGGCTCGACCGCCCGCAACAACACCGTCCGCAGCGAGATGCCCTCGGCCAGCTGCATCTTCCTGGCCGACGACGGCAACCGCGTGGAGGGCAACACCACCTCCGGCGGGGCCCGCTCGGTGGGCACCACCGGCGACCGCAACCTCGTCGTCCAGAACTTCCACACGGGCGCCACGGCCGCGGGCGGCGCCTTCCCGCTCGGGGCGACCAACATGACCGGCCCGGTCGTGACCACCCCGGGCACCCTGAGCAACACCAACGCGTTCGCCAACTTCCACATGCCGTAACGCACGCCGTCCCCTCGGCGGATCACGCCGCGGCGCCCACGGGGAGGTGGCGCCGTCCAAACGCCGGTCCACGCCAACGCCTGGATCGGCGATTCAGAACCACACCCAACCGCCAGCCCGCGAGGGCAGGAGCCACACCATGCACCGCACCGCCGCCATCGCCCTGACCGCCGCGTTCCTGACCGCGCCCGCCCTCGCCCAGGACATCGACCCCAGCAACAAGTTCGCCTGGGGCGA
>CAYNRF010000302.1:0-1113 GCA_964399525.1 uncultured Phycisphaeraceae bacterium
CCCCATGACCACCCTGACCCCCGCCGCCACCGCCCCGGCCACACTCGACTCGATCAACCCCGCCACCGGCGAAGTCGTCGGCTCGGTCCGCCTCACCCCCGTCGCCGAGATCCCCGCCATCGTCGCCCGGGCCCGGGCCGCCGCGCAGGGCTGGGCCGCCCTGACCCCCGCCCAGCGGGCCAACATCCTCCGCCCCGCCGGGCAGGCCCTCATGGATCGGTCCGAGGATCTCGGGCGTCTGCTCAGCCGCGAGCAGGGCAAGCCGTTCAAGGAC
This sequence comes from uncultured Phycisphaeraceae bacterium, assembly GCA_964399525.1. Lineage (GTDB taxonomy): Bacteria > Planctomycetota > Phycisphaerae > Phycisphaerales > UBA1924 > UBA6054. Next base: position 275 of record CAYNRF010000302.1, read on the forward strand.
GGCATCGGCGAGGTCCAGGGCTGCGGCTACCGGCTCTCCGATGAGGTCGATGAGATCGCCGCCGCCGTGCAGCCGCAGGTGCTCAAGGGCGAGGGCGTCGAGACCACCATCTACCACGATCCCTACGGTGTGTGCGCTGCCATCACGCCGTGGAACTTCCCGATCCTGATGCCCCACTGGATGGTGCTGCCCGCGCTGGTCACCGGCAACACGGTGGTGCTCAAGCCCAGTGAGGAGACGCCGCTGATCGCGCAGGCCTATGCCGATGTGCTCAATAAGTTCCTGCCCGAGGGCGTGCTGCAGGTCGTCCACGGGCGCGAGCAGGGGCCAGCGCTGGTCAACGCCGAGGTCGATCTGATCGCCTTCACCGGCTCGAAGGCCACCGGGCAGGCGATCATGCGCTCAGCGGCCGACGGGCTCAAGCGGCTGATCCTCGAACTGGGCTCCAAGGACCCGCTGCTGGTGCTGGAGGGCGCGGACCTGGACAAGGCCGCGGAGTTCGCCGCCCGCAACTCGTTCCGCAACTGCGGCCAGGTGTGCGTCTCGACCGAGCGGATCTATGTGGACCGACGCCTGCACGCCCAGTTCCTAGCCAAACTCGTGGAGCAGGCCGCCAAGTTCACCGTCGGCCCGTGCGACGACGACGCGGCCGTGATCGGCCCGATGATCCACGCAAAGCAGAAGGCCCATGTGGTCGCCCAGATCGAGGACGCGATCGCGAAGGGGGCACGGGTCGTCTTTGGAAACCAGCCGTGCTCCGGCAACTTCATCACCCCTACCGTCCTCGACGGCGTGACCCACGCCATGGACATCATGACCGTGGAGACCTTCGGCCCGGT
>CAYNRF010000302.1:1213-3124 GCA_964399525.1 uncultured Phycisphaeraceae bacterium
GTGCGGGTGGTCAGCGTGAACGCCTGACCGAGCATCCGTGCTATCTTGGGGACGGAGTCTCGCGTGCCCCTGGAAGCCACCCCCCAACGCCGCCGCCCGCCCGAGTGTTTCCACTGCCGGTACGACCTCTCCGGGTTCGCCGTCGGGCAGACATGCCCGGAGTGCGGCAAAGAGATCCGGGTGCTGTACGAAAACCCGCCGCGGGCCGGGCTGGCCAACGCGGCGGTCATCCTCGGGTCGGTGTCCTACCTGACCGTGCTGCTCGGATGCTGCGGGGCCTGGCCGCTGTGGCTGGCGTTTCCGCTGACTTCCTGGGCCGGCCTCGTCTGTGCTCTCATCTGTCGCAGCCAGATTCGCCAGGACGGTTACCGGTTTTCGAGAAGCAGCATGACGATCGCCCGTGTCGGCTTCTGGATGTGCGTGCCGGGAGTGGTGGTGACGGTGGTCGTCCTAGTCATGCTGGTGTATGGGGCGGTGGTGTGAGGCTGGCGATCGAGTTAGGATGAGGCCATGACCGAAACACCCCGATGTTGGAAGTGTGGCTACGACCTGACGGGGCTCCGGGTCGACGAGTTGTGCCCGGAGTGCGGCACGAACATCTGGTCACGCCCCCCTGATTACAAACCCAGTGATCACGCGGACATGGCGTTCTGGTGGGGGCTCGGATCAATCTTTACTTCATGCTTGATCGGACCTTTTGCCATTTTCCTGGCTCTCGCCGCGCTGCGCCACGCCAAGCATGCCGAACTGGAGGTCAGACAGGGCCGGGTCGAGCCCCAAAACATCTCTGGCGCGAAGTCAGGGCGAATCATGGCCTGGTGCTCGATCGTGCTCGCGATCGGCTACGTCGCTCTGGTCGTCACGCAGTTGATCGTGGACTTGCTGTAGGCGGGTAAAAAGGCCGCACCCCCGCGGGTGGTCCCCGCGGGGGTGCGTCTTGCGGCTGGGCGCTGCCGGTAAGCCGGGTTCTGTCTCGTCCCGTGGTTTCCTTCCCCCTCCTTATGACGGGGGCTCGGGGAAGGACCTTCGGGCCTCGGACGGCCATTTCTCTGCCGACGCCGTTGCCGACGCCGGGGGGACTTGCGTCCCCAGCACCCGACCCGACCCCACGATCCCCGGACCGGGGACGCGGGCCCTTGCGGACCCGCGGGAGCCTGCTTGGGCTTGCACGCGGTGGGGTTTACCGTGCCCCGTCTGTCACCAGACGGGCGGTGCGCTCTTACCGCACCCTTTCACCCTTACCTGATCCGGGGCGAGCCCCGGCCATCGGCGGTTTGCTTTCTGTGGCACTTTCCCTCGCCCTCAGCCGCCTCCTTCCGGAGCCTTGCGGGCGGGTGGGCGTGACCCACCACCGTGTCCTGTCGTGCCCGGACTTTCCTCCCGGCGGGGCCGGCCGAAGCCGGTTCCCGCCGAGCGACCGTCTGGCGGCGCCTCGGTCGATTCTATGGCCCGGGCTTCGCCCCGGTTCGGACCGAAATCGGGTACGATCTGGCCGATGCCCGATGCCGTCCCCAAGGCCGCGTGCTGGCTCCGACCGGATCAGTCCGAGGTCGTGGCGCGGGTGCTGGCCGCCGCGGGCATCACGCCGGCCTTCGCCGGCTCGCCGGAACCGACCCACACCGGCCAGGTGGCCCGGGCCCTGGGCTGCGACACCTGCGACGACCTGCGCTCGGCCCTGACGTCCCTGCCCGTGGACCTGGTCTACATCGCGGCCGCCGGGGCGTTCGGGCACAAGGACGTCGATCAGGACCTGACCGCCCTGCAGTCGGCCCGCTCACGGGCCGTGCCCGTCGCCACGAGCGATCCCATCCCCGCCGCCGCGATGGAGCTGGGCGGCACCCGCTGGATGGAGGCGCTGCACAACGGCTCGCTGGCCGAACTGGTCCGGTTCGTGCCGCGGACGCGGCGGAC
>CAYNRF010000303.1:0-3097 GCA_964399525.1 uncultured Phycisphaeraceae bacterium
AAACTCAACAGCATGAACACGGTTAGCGAAACCGTGGCGATCCGCACCGTCAAGAACACCGTCGATGGCCCGCGGCGCATCGTCCCCGGTGAGGCCGGGCAGGTGAACGGCACTGTCCGCCGCGCCGACGGCACACCGGTGCCCAACGCCCGCATCTACATGAGCCAGCGCGAAATCGACATCAACGACGAGGGCTACTGGGTGCTGGTGACGGTGAAAGACGCCAACCCCGACGGCACCTACTCCATCGACTACGTGCGCACCCAGCCCACCAAGTGGGAATTCCTCGACCCCGCCACCAACGAACGCGGCCAGACCGGCGCTCAGCCCAGCTTCGACAGCCAGGCCCTGGCCCTCGATCTGATCCTGCGCGGGCGTGGCACGCTCACCGGCAAGGTGACCAACAGCAGCGGACAGCCGCTGGCCGAAGCCTTTGTGCGCGCCAAGCCCATCGCCAACATCGGCCTGGGCGACGACAGCGACATCGTTGTCAAGACCAACGCCGAGGGCAACTACGTCATCAGCGGCGCGCCCGTGGGGACGTTGTCGATCAACGCCGTCCATCCTGAAACCAATGCACAGGTGCTGGCCAGCGCCACCATCACCGAACCGGGCAGCATCGTGGTGCAGAACTTCACGCTGCTTTCCCTCGACTTCCCGCAGAATTTCGGCAACCTACAAGGACAGGTCTTCCGTGAGGACGGCGTGACGCCTGCGCCCAATGTGCCGGTCTACACGTCGTTGGGCGGCACCGCCGTCACCGACGCCTCGGGCAGCTACCGCATCGAAAACCTGCCCGTGGGCGACGCGCTGATCCGCGCCATCGACCAGGAACAGTTGCAAGAAGCCACCGTGCGCATGACCGTCGTCGCCAGCGACACAGTCACCGCCAACCTGCTCCTCTTTGGCGGCACCGGCACGGTGCGCGGCGCGGTGCGCGACAGCGACGGCAATCCGCTGCCCGGCATCAGCATCTACGGCGGCTATGCCGTCGTCACCACCGACGCGCAGGGCGAATTTGTGATCGCCGACCTACCGCTGGGCAATCGCCAGATCAGCGCCTTCGACAGCGCCAGCCAGCAGTTGGTGGAGACCAGTGTCACCCTCACCCGCCCCGGCGAAGAAGCAGTGGTGCAGCTCGTCTTCCCCGTGCGCGGCACACTCACCGGCAAGGTCTTCCGCGCCGACGGCGTGACGATTGTGCCCAATCTCAAGCTCTTTGCGCTTGGCCCCAAGAACGAAGTCGGCTTCACCGACCAGGACGGTGCCTACCGTTTCGAGAACATGCCCAAAGGCGACTACACCATCAGCGCCTTCTTCCCGGACTGGTCCGACGGCAACATCGCCAAGAGCAAGATTGTCTTTAAGAACGAGACGCGCGTGGTCAACGTGATCTTCCGCGGCAAGGGGACGGTCACCGGCACGGTCTACGACGACGACGGCGTGACGCCGTTGGGCGCGCGCGTCGCCATTAGCGAATTTGAACCCAAGATCGGCCAGTTGGTTCCCAAAGAGAACCCCCAATGTCTGGCCGACATCGACCTGGGCGGCGGCGAAAAGCTCGACCTGCCCGACTGCGAAAATGTGGCCGTGGAGTGGAAGTACACGCTGCGCCGCCGCTACACCAATTCCAGTGTGGAAAGCGGACAGTTCACCTTCCCCAACACTTTTGTGGGCGACTTTGTGGTGGAAGCTGCCAACCCGTTCAGCCCGCAGGTCATCTCGGCCAAGGACAACATCCCGGTTTTCAACGCCACCCGCGCCGTGACGCTTTCGCTCCAATCCACCGGCGTGGTCAGCGGCGTAGTGCTCCTGCCCGACGGCACCCCCGCCACAGGACGTGTCCTGGTGCGGGCGCAGGTGGGCACCGTCAAAGATCCCATCGTCGTCACCACCGACAGCAATGGACGCTTCAGCTTCCCGCTGATGCCCGCCGTGCCCTTCAACCTCACCGCCGAAGAGGACTACGGCGACCGTCGCGTGGGGCAGGTCAGCGGCCAGGTGAAGGCAGGCGGCGTGCTCGAATTGCCCATCCGCCTGCTGCGCACCGGTTCGGTGACTGTCACCGTGCAGGGCGCGGGCGCGACACCGGGGACTTTCCAACCTGTCCCCGGCGCGCAGGTGACGCTCAACGAAGGTGCGTTCACGCGCCGCGTGATCGTCAAGAACGCCGACGCCAACGGCGTGGCCATCTTCAGCGGCGGCGACGCCATCCGCGAAGGCAACTTTAGCGTCAACGCCGTGAGCAGCGGCGTGCGCGGCTTCACCAGCGGCACGTTGCTCGACGTCACCCAGGACCCGACCGGCAGTGTCGTCGTCACGGTGACCCTGCGCAACGAAGCTGCCTCGGTCAGTGGGCGCTTCCTGCGCAGCGACGGCGTCACCGGCATTCCCAACGCGCAGATCATCCTGCGCGCCGCCGGGGAGACAATCTACGCCACCACCGGCGTCACCGGCACTTACCGCTTCGACGGTGTGCCCACCGGCCCGTACACGCTGGAAGGCTTCGACCCGGTGACCAGTCGCCGCGGGCGCGCCACCGGCCAGGTGACGGTGGCAGATCACAACAGCGTCCTCACCACCAACATGATGCAAGCGCCGCTGGGCAACGTCCTCGGCAGCGTGCGCATGGACGCCGACAACGCGCCTGTGGTCGGCGCGCGCGTGATCCTGAGCATCCAGGGTCCTTTCCCGGCGTCGCTCTATGCCACCACCGACAGCAACGGCGTCTTCCAGTTCAACAGCGTGCCCGCCGGTCCTTTCAGCGTGCGCGCCACCGATTTCATCACCAACCTTGAAGGGCAGACCAGCGGTAGCCTGACCAACGAAGGCGAAACCGCCAACGCCGAGATTCGGTTGACACGCCAGCCCACCGGTATGGTCACCGGCGTGGTCACGGGGACGGTCAGCAGCCCGGCCACCGGGGCCAAAGTGACGCTGACGCGCATCCCGCAGGGCGGCAACCAGGAAACCACGGTGGACAGCCAGGGCCGCTACACCTTCACCAACGTGCTGCTGGGCGGCGTGCGTGTCGTCGCCACACCGCAACTGGGCGGCGACCAGGCCGAAGGCGTGGGCGACGTCTCCTTCGCGGGCG
>CAYNRF010000304.1:0-3084 GCA_964399525.1 uncultured Phycisphaeraceae bacterium
GGAGACTACACTTCCACCGGAGACCGGCAATCTTCTCAAGTTGAAGCAAGTGTCCATCAGCGACGCTATCTCGCTGCCAACAGGGATCGGCAATCTCGTACAGATCGAAAGGTTGACTATTGATAGTTTTGAATTGAGCAGCCTCTCCCCGGAGATTGGTAAACTTAACAATCTACAAACACTGGACATTAAAAGCGGCTATATAATCAAGGGCAACCTCATCTTGGGTGCGCTAAGCAGTCTGCCCTCTGAAATCGCCAACCTGCGCAACCTGTTGTCATTGTCGATTCAGTACACCAGCCTGCAGGATCTCCCGACAGAGATCACCCAACTCAGCCAACTTGTTAGGCTAGAATTGTTACAGAACTGCTTGCTGGAAGTAACTCACCCAGATATCATCAGTTTCCTGAATGACAAGGACCCAGACTGGATAGAAGCAAACGACTGTGATGGCTACCCTATAGAGAATTAGCGAATACCGGTGGAGAGCGCTGCCGGCGATACAATGCTACACTACATACCAGCGGTCGGACACGCACCACCCCAACACACCCAGCAACGCACCGGCCCGCAGCAAACGCCCAGCCTGAATGCGGTTACAGACAGCCTCACCTTCTTTCCCGCACACCACAACCGAGCATCACCACAAGCCCAAGGACCACCCATTCGGCCACACCCTGCGCGCATGCCAACCGCGCAGCCCAACCAAAGAAAGGACAAACAACTGTGCCTGCCCCCCGCCAGTTTGTCGCCATCTTCCTATTCGCCGTTCTCTTCCCGTTCACCATGCTCACCGCAGCCTGTGCTGACCCCATCGACACATCGGCACCCGACCCAATATCCGCATCCACGGCAACACCGCCCCCCGCCCCCGTCTCTTCGCCTCTTGCTCTTACCGCCTCTCCATCCGCCATCCCCGCCAACGCCATCCCCGCCAACGCCACTGCCGCCCAACTCATCAGCGTCACCGACGGCGACACCATCCGCGTCACCCTCAACGGCGCAGAAGAGATCGTCCGCTACGTCGGCATCGACACCCCCGAACGCGGACAACCCGGCTACCGCGCCGCCACCGAAGCCAACCGCACCCTTCTTGGCAATGGTGCCTTATATCTCGTCCCAGACGTCACCAACCGCGACAACTTTGGGCGACTCCTTCGCTACATCTACACCGCCGACGGCACCTTCGTCAACCAACAAATGCTCGCTCAAGGATGGGCCCAGCCCGTCGAATACACACCCGACACCCGCCACGCCGCCGACTTCCGCGCCGTCACCGCTGCCGCCGCCCGTAACGGCGTAGGTTTCTGGGGCGGTCAAGGCAGCGACGGTGCCATGTCCTACGCCATCAGCAACGTCGACGTCAACATCCGCCGCGGTCCCGGCACCAACTTCGACGTCAGCGGCGGCATCACCGCCGACACCCCCGTCACCGTCTTTGGCCGCAACCAGGCCGGTGACTGGCTCCAAATCCGCACCCCCGATCGCAGTGGCGGCTGGGTCTTTGCCGAACTCTTCACCGTCAACGTCGCCGTCGCCGCTATCCCCATCCCCGACAACATCCCCGTCGCCGCCGCAGCGCCACCCACCGCCGCGCCCACCACAAACAACGCACCCGCGCCGGCCACCAGCGCCCCATCCAACGCCGCACCACCCCAACCCGCCGCTACCGAAGTCCCTGCCGCCGCCCCCGCCACCGGCGGACGCATCACCCTCTACATCATCGAAAACTACAGCACCTACGAAATCCTCGGCCTGCGCAACGACAACACCGCCCCCGCCGACATCAGCGGTGCCTACCTCACCGGCAGCCGCGGCGACGACAGTTGCACCGTCCCCGGCGGCACCGTCCTCCAACCCGGCCAGGTCTACCAAATCGCCACCGGCGACAGCCAGCCCGGCCAGCCCGGCTACAAATGCGGCGACCGTCCCATCTGGAACAACAACGGCGAAACTATCTACCTCCGCCTCCCCGACGGCACCGGCATGCAAATCGAAACCCGCAACTAACCCGCGCCCAACCGACCTGGCGGGTCTTCTGCAACCCGCCAGATCTGATCTCGCCAATAACGCGCCCAACCCCTTGTGTCCAACCAACAGTCCCCTCTCCGCCCGCTGTCCCCAGCGGGTAGCGGGGAGGGTTAGGGAGGGGTTCTGCTTGCGGTGGAGGACTTAGGACAGGTCACTTTCGCACAGTGCCTTTTGCCTTTATAATATCAACGTCCAGGAAGCAACCATCGCCGCCAACCGTCTTATAACGGACATCGCCGCCCAGTACACCATGAGAGCGCCCAGCGCCTCAACCGGTACACGCTCACGCTCAGAGCGCACGCACTACGAAAACACAACCCATTTGTGTAGTCACGTACCACAACCCATTTGCCAACAACCCTCGTCGGGCGTGCTTCCTGGACAGTCGCACCCGCCCCGAGGGTTGTTTTTTGCCTGCCGTCCATCCCCCAATCGCGCGTCAACACCGCCACCCGACCTGGCAGGTTTTCTGCAACCCGCCAGGTCTAACCAATAACGCGCCATCACCGTCACGTCCAACCAACAGTCCCCTCTCCGCCGCTGTCCTCAGCGAACGCGGGGAGGGTTAGGGAGGGGTTCTGATGTCCGAAACCAACATCACAGGCGACGTTCACGGCAACGTCTACAGCGGCAACATCGGCCAGATCGGTGACCGCCACATCAACACCGGTGGCGGCAACTACTACGAAGGTGGAGAGCACCATCACTACCCTGGCCCTGACTGGCCCCTCTACATCAACATCCCCGCGCAGCCCACCAACTTTGTTGGCCGCGAGGACCTTCTCACCACCCTCATCGCCCAACTACGCGCTGGCACCACCACCGTCCTCAGCGCAGAAGGCCTGCCCGGCGTCGGCAAAACCACCCTCGCCGTCAAACTCGCCCACCATCCAGACATCCGCGCCCACTTCACCGACGGCGTCCTCTGGGCAGGGCTAGGACCCAACGGCGACCCCGCCCTCGCCCTCAGCCGCTGGGCCGACGCCCTAAAACTCGACCTCAGCGACAATCCCACCACCGCCGCCCGAGCCGCAGCCGTCGCCGACGCCATCA
>CAYNRF010000305.1:0-3008 GCA_964399525.1 uncultured Phycisphaeraceae bacterium
TTCCGACGCGCCGCTGATCCAGCCCTGCAACGCCGCCTGCGTCTTGCCGGCCACGACCTTCAGCGTCGATTTGTCCATCCCGTGCCGCGCCAGCGCCGACTCGACCAGCTCCGCGTGACGCCGCGTTTCCGCGAGGTGCTGCTCAAGCCGCGACCGCAGCATCGGGTCCGACTCGGCGTGATCGGCCTGTTTTTCCAACGCGGATTCCATCGAGCGCTCCATCGCGTACGCGTCCTTCAGCCAGCTGATCAGACGTTCCTCGGCTTGGTCCTTGGCCATCTGCGGCCTCCTTGCGGGAATGTTCGTGCACAAATTCACGCCCCGGCCTGCGACACGGGACACCGACCGGATCGTCACGCCCGCACATCCCGTGGGCGTGAACTCAGCATGAAACCATTCTCATGGTGTGCGGCGGCTGTTTGTCCACAAAGCAGCAACAGGCCGCGCCCATCGGGACGCGGCCTGTCAAGTGCGGAGTGACGGAAGACTTAGCGGCGACGCCGGGCCGCGCCCAGGGCGCCGATCCCCAGAAGCGCGAGCGCTCCGGGCGTCGGCACGACGTTGAAATCCAGCCGGATGCGCGTCAGGTCCTCGCCGGTCTGCTGCACCCAGAACGCGTATTCGCCCGCGCCCAGCGACGACTGACCGCCGGAGAGCAGCCCGAGGATGTCCGTCCCGATCAGATCGGCGGTGCCGATCACGAAGCCGGCCAGCGGCGACGGATCCGGCGCGTCCGGGTTGACGGTCACGATCGGGCCGAACTGCAGCGCGATGAAGCCCACCGCGTCGAACCCGCCGGCGGGATTGAACGACTCGGCCAGCGTGATCGAGGTGATGCTCTGGCCCGCGCCGATGGTGACTGTGAAGTAATCACGGTCGCCGCCCTCGGACGGGGGGAAGTTGGAGAAGACGGTCTCGCTGATGATGCTGCTCACGCCGTTGCCCAGCGCGAACACGCTCGGGTTGAACCGGTCGTCGGACAGATCGCCGTCGACGGCGTCGTCCCAGATGACCAGACCGCCGGCGGAGGCGATCGAGCCGATGAATGCCGTGGCGGCGATGGCCAGGGCGGTGTGATTACGCATGTTTCTCTCCTCTTTGGGTCGCGTGCCATGAAGACGGCCTGGGCGGGCCGCCGGTCCCGATCCGATCAACATAGCCGCGCGGATGCAGGGTTGCCCCTCGGAGGTGGGCAAAACTGCGATCGGAGGCCCGATTACGCGCGGAGTTCGTGGTCTCCGCGGGCGGTGCGGGCTTTGTTGACCATGGCCAGGGCGGGCGGGTGGTCCGCGATGGTGCGGATCAGCTGGGTGGGAGAAACGCCCAGGCGGATCCCGGCCTTCTTCGGATCGAACCCGCAGGCGTCGAGCACATCGAGCGCTTCGGCCAGCAGGGTCGGGTAGTCGCGATGCCGCGGGCTGAGCACGATCCGCCCGCTTCGGGTCCGCTCGCGCCACAGCGGCGATCGGATCTCTCCGGCGGGCACCCCGACGCGGACGCCCACCGCCAGGGCGAGTCGGAGCCGCCGCAGGGCCACGGACCGGTTCTCCTCGGCGCTGCGCCGTTCGGCGGCCTGGGCGGTGATGCCGGTGGGGGTGTGGGTGAGGACGACCGCGGTCTGGTTGTTGTGGCGGTGCTGTCCGCCGGGCCCGGACGAGCGCGTGTGATGCACGGAGCACTCGGCGAGCAGCCGCCGGTCTTCCAGCGCGGCGGGGTGCGCGGCGCGTTCGACGGGCTTGTCGAGCGACGCGAAGAGCTTGGCCAGCGGGTCGTCCATGGGTCAGGCGGGGGACGGTTCGGAGCCGGCGGCCCGCAGCAGTTCGGCCACGGGCTCGAGGCGGCGGGCGTACCGGTCGGTCTGATCGGCCGGGCCGGCGCGCCAACGCATGGGGGGCAGGTCGCCGGAGAGGGCGAGCGCCTCTGTGACGCGGCGCATCCCGTCCGGCGTGGCCAGGTCGGAGCGGGTCGTCGCCACCACGGTGTGGCCCATGCCGGCAAGCAGAGGCTGCCAGTGGTCGCACAGGCGACCGAAGTCGGCCGCGTAGGCCCCGACGGTGCCGATCTCCCGGCCGTAGGGGTGGTGTCCGTGCAGCGGGGCGGCGAAACAGGCCAGGACGCCGGCGAGCGGTTCGCGGCGGACGAAGACGAACCTCGCGCCGGGCAGGGCGGCGGCGGCCAGGCCGAGCAGGTGCACGTGCAGGTGCGCCGAGTCGACGACGACGGGCCGGCCGGCGGGCCGGGCGGCGCGGGCGGTCTGCTCCAGGTACGTCGTGGCCATCGCTTCGAGCTGGGCGCCGCGGAGCTTGCCGGGCTCGATCATCATGGGTCGGTGGGGGGTGGGCTTGGCGTCGGCGTGGCGCATGGCGCAGAGGGTGAGGATGTCGCACGGTCCGACGGAGCCCACGCCCGGATCGGTGGTCAGCGCGCGGGCGAGTTCGTCGGCGCCCGAGCCGGGCAGGCCGACGACGAAGATCCGGGCGGAGGCGTCGATGGCGGGACGCTTGAGTCGTGCGACGGCGTCGGGCGTCCACGCTTCGAGCGTGGCATTGGTGATGCGGGCGTGGACGGACGCGTCGAACTTGCCGCGTCGGAGGTTGGCCGATCGATGCAGGGCGCGGAAGGCCTCGTCGGACTCGCCGGCGCGGTGGAACAGCTCGGCGCAGCGGCGCAGGGCGTCGCCCTGGGACACGGCGTCGAGGCCGACGCGCTCGGTGAGGGCCTTGAGGCGCTGGGCCAGGACGCGGAACTCCTCGGGGGCGGCCCGGGCCTTGGCCAGCGCGATCGCGCCCGCCGCCATGGCGGAGGGCAGCTCGTCGAGGCCTCGTTCGACCGCGCGGTCGAGCACGGTCTGGGCCTGCGCCGTCTCGCCGCGGCCGGCGAGGATTTCCACGCGGGCGCGGGCGGTCTGCGGGTCGTCGGGGGTGAGGGCGTCGGCGCGGGCGAGGGCTGCGTCGGCCTGTTCGGCCAGGCCCAGGGCGTCCTCGCTGCGTGCGAGCTGGGCCAGCACG
>CAYNRF010000306.1:0-3005 GCA_964399525.1 uncultured Phycisphaeraceae bacterium
TTTCGGATTTATCTGCTCAAATCCGCCCAATCCGCTCCATCCGCGTTCTATCTAAATTTCACGCACAAAGGAGACTCGGCATGGCCGAAGGGATACAACAGGACGATCTATTCCGCCTGCGCTTTTTGCAGGACGCGACGCTGTCGCCGGATGGGCGGCAGGTGGTTTACACGGTGATGCACACCGAAGAAGAAAAGGCGGCCAAATCTGCCGAGGACAAACCCAAGACGTGGCGCGATGTGCGGACGCTCTGGTTGCTCTCGCTTGCAGACGGCAACAGCCACCAGTTGACGGCGAACACGTCCAACGCATACGCACCGGCGTGGTCGCCTAACGGCGAGGCGGTGGCCTTCCTCTCCGACAGGCAGGGGACGACGCAGATCTTCTTGCTGCCCATGACCGGCGGCGAGGCGCGCCCACTTACGTCCTTTGCGCTGGGGGTGACAGGACGCCCCGTCTGGTCGCCCGACGGCAGCCGCATCGCCTTCACCGTCGGCCCACAGGACGCAGCCCCCGCCGACGACGTCCCCTACCGCTTTACCCGCCGCGTCTACCGCTTTGACGGCATGGGCATGGTCGACCGCGCCGTGCAGAACATCTTCAGCGTGGACGTAGACAGCGGCGAAACCAAACAGTGGACCGACAACAACGCCTACAATGTGCAGCCCGAATGGTCGCCCGACGGGCAGACGATCCTCTTCCAGTCGCGCTTTTCGCCCGAAGACAGTGGACAGTTCGGCACGCTCGATCTGGTGGACGGCGAGGGCAATGTGCGCACTGTCCTCAGCGGGTGGCGCGGGGTGACCGGGGCGCGCTGGCTGCCCGGCGGCAAGCGCATCCTCTTTGCCGCCGCCCGTGGCGAGTTGCCCATCGGCACACAGAATGACCTGTGGAGCGTGGACGTTGACAGCAGTGATCTTGTCAACCACACCGAGGGGTTGGACCGTCAAGTGGCGGCGGATCTTCAGCCTGATTTCCCGCCGGGGGCGCTGGGCGAGGCGAAGATCCTGGTGGACGCCGCGGGTGAGTCGGCCTACGTGCAGGTACAGGACGGCGGCGAAGTGCCCATCTACCGTGTCTCGCTCAAAGACAAGAGCTACGCCGCCGTGGTCAGCGGTGAACGCAGTTGCTTCCCGCTGGGGCTACACGGCGAGACGTTGATCTTTGTGGTCAGCGAGTTGAACAACCCCACCGATCTCTTTAGCGTGGACCTGAGCAGCGGCGCAGAGCGGCAGTGGACGCAGATCAACCGCGCTTTGCTTGAACAGCGCTCCCTACCCAAAACCGTCCACATGACCTTTGCCGGAGAGGACGGGGTTGAAGTGGAAGGCTGGGTGATGCTACCTGCCACTGGACAGGCACCCTTTCCGGGATTCCTCTACATTCATGGGGGGCCACACAGCGGTTTTGGGCATGTCTTTTCGTTTGATTTCCAGATGTTGGCCGGCGCGGGCTACGCTGTAATTTTCATCAACCATCGGGCGTCTACGGGCTACGGCAACACCTTTGCCACGGCGATCAAGGGCGATTGGGGCCATTTGGACTACACTGATCTCATGGCGGGCGTCGACGCTGCCATTGAACGAGGACTGGTGGACGGCGAGCGGCTGGCGTTGGGCGGCCTTTCGGGCGGCGGCAACCTCACCTGCTGGATCGTAGGCCAGACCGACCGCTTCAAGGCCGCCATCCCCGAAAACCCAGTGACGAATTGGGTGAGCTTCTACGGCGTCAGCGACATCGGCCCCTGGTTCGCCGTGGATCAACTGGGCGGCCACCCCCACGAGATCCCCGACGTCTACCGGCGCTGTTCGCCCATCACCTACGCCCACCGCTGTAAGACGCCCACACTGCTGATCCAGGGCAACAACGACTGGCGCTGCCCGGCAGAACAGTCGGAACAGTTTTACGCCGTGCTCAAGGTCAACGGCTGCCCGGTGGAGATGGTGCGCCTGCCCAACAGCGCCCACGCCGAATCCATTGCCGGGGCGTGGCGCATCCGCAAGGTACACAATGAGGCGTTGCTGGGGTGGGTGAAGAAGTATGTAGAGGTTGGGTAAAGGGGGATGATGGGGATGATGGGGATGATGGGGATGATGGGGATGATGTAGCATCATCCCATCATCTCGTCATCATCAGCGCGGTTGAAATGTATCCAAAATCGCCTCTGCATCCGCCCGACATTGATCAGACTGATCAGGGGGAAGGGGATCGAGGTGAATAACGGCGAAAAGAAAGGATGAACTGTCAATTGTCAGGTGATACATTATGTAGCGACCACCAGCAAATGCAATATGAACATCCTGGGACCATTCGTAGCCTGCCAAACTCACCAGATTACTTTCATCAGGTTCGGGCCATCCTCTGGCTCCTTCCGACAAGTTGAAGCGGCACCCGGAGATCTCTCGATGATAAAGAACAGGTTCTAGATCTTGGTCGATTTCTGCGTAGTCCCAAATGTCTTTGTTATAGCGCACCTGAAATAAATTTCCCCATGTAGTCGGCCCTTCATAAAGGATCTCGTCATCGCTGAGTTGCACAGTAGGTTGTGGAGAGATGGGCTGATCGGGAGAAGGCACAGGTGAAGGCTCTTCTGTAGGCGGCAGCGGCGTCGGCGTCGCTTCCGGTGGTGATGGGGGTATAGAATTACAACCAGATATCAAGAGTAGGATCAAAAGCGTTGCCCAAACACGCATTTTGTACATCTTTCGCCCTCTTTGAATGTAGAACGGGTAAGGTTTACAGCGGAGCAGATGAAACACAGACATAATAGACCAGCTTATTCTGTCTGTGTCTTCCTCAGATGGGGACGATGTTATCAGTGAAAGCTGAGGAAATAGCCAGGATCTTCACGCCATCGTTGAAGATAACGAGGAGGAATTAAGGTCCATCATATCACCCCCCCCCGTTTTTTTGTCAAGTGTTGACGAATTTTTGGGTGTACTTCACTCATAGAACCCGCCGAATGAATTCGGCGTCTGACACGGAAAACCGGCTGAAGCCGGTTC
>CAYNRF010000307.1:0-2966 GCA_964399525.1 uncultured Phycisphaeraceae bacterium
CGCCAGCGGTTGGGGCCGGCAAAACGCGATCGCCAGTGCTGGCGCAGGCAGTGACCGTCGCGAGGGCCAGCAGGGCGGCGAGGGCTCGTCTCATACGCGGATCCTTGCATGGCGCCCGATGCGTGGCCAACTGGGCGGGCTGCGGCGAGTGGCGCAGGCGGTCAAGCGGCGGTGGTGGCCTTCCGGGTCCGCGTGGTGCGCTCCGCCGTCAGGCTTCGCACCTCGGCCGCAACCGCCGGGCGGAGGCACCACTCGCCCCACGCCTCCATCAGCGGCCGGCGCTTTTCGAGCAGGTCGGAGCGCGCATAGGCGGCCTCGGCCTTGTCCTTGATCGTGTGGGCGAGGGCGCGCTCCACCACCTCCCGCCCTTCGGTGCGCGTCTCCCCCGCCCAATCGCGGAAGGTGCTGCGGAAGCCATGCGGCACCACCGCCCGGCCTTCATGGTCAGACCAGCGCGGCGGCGCCTGCGGGTCGTCGCCTTCGGCTGGTTCGTTCATGCGGCGGATCACCGCCGAAACCGTCATGTCGGAGAGCATCGCCCCATCGGCGCCGGGAAACACGCGGGCATCCGGTTTCGGTGTTTCGGGGCGAACGGCGCTGAGCACGTCGAGCGCGGCAGCCGACAACGGCACCCGATGGGCACGGCGGGCCTTCATCCTGGCGCCGGGGACGGTCCACAGGGCGGCGTCTAGGTCCACCTCGCGCCACGTCATGCCCCGCACCTCCCCGGTGCGCGCAGCCGTCAGGATGGCGAAGCGCAGCGCGGCGGCGCCGCTGCCCTCGACCTTCGCCAGCGCCGTCCAGAAGGCAGGCATCCGCTGCCAGGGCAGGGCCGGGCGATGCTCCACCCGCTGGACCTTGCGCGGGGGCGGCAGTTCTTCGGACAGCAGCCCGCGCCAGCGGGCCGGATTCTCGCCCTGGCGCCAGCCGCGAACGCGGGCGAGGTCTAGGACAGCCTCCATGCGCTGCCGCAGGCGGGAAGCCGTCTCGGGGATGCGTGGCCAGATCGGGCGCAGCACCGTCAGCACCGCCGCCGTGTCCACCTCGGCCACCGGCATGTTCCCGATCTGCGGGAAGGCGTGTTGCTCCATCGTGGCCAGCCATTGCCCGGCGTGCTTGGGGTTGCTCCACCCGTCCCGCTTTGCCTCCACCGTCGCCTTGGCGGCATCGCGGAAGGTGACGGCCCGCGCCTTCGCCTCGGCGGCTGCCTGTGCCTGTGCCGCCTTCGTGTCCTCCCGCGCTTGGAGGGGGTCTATGCCCTGGCGCAGCAGCTTCCGGGCTTCGTCGGCGGCTTCCCGCGCCTCGGCCAGCCCCACGGCGGGATAGCTGCCCAGGCCCATGTCTCGGCGCTTGGCGCCGAAGGTGTAGCGCAGCACCCAGGCCCCATCCGACACGTCCCCGCCCTCGCGCCGGTCCCGCCGTTCGCGTCGTTCCGCCAAGCCGGGCTTCACCAGCAGGTGCAGCCCTTTCCCGTCCCCGATCCGCACCGGAGCGGCGGAGGGCTGCCGCGTCAGCTCCGCAAGGCGGGCCTTCAGCCCGATCACCGTGAGGTCGCCCATGCCGGCCTCCATCGCCTTACCGGCCAGTGGCGCGATGGGGGAGCATAACCCGCCCGTTCCCACCCATTCCCACACCGGTTCCCACAGCGGAGAATAGCTCAGGGTGGACGCGGGTGGACAGCGTTTCGCCCGGTGGAGGCGAAAAGCCCGGAAAATGCTGGATTTTTTCGGGTGGCGGAGAGGACGCTAGACGGGGGTAGATGGGCGGCTGGCGGAGAGGGTGGGATTCGAACCCACGGTAGGCTGTTCACCTACTTCGGTTTTCGAGACCGACGCGATCGACCACTCTGCCACCTCTCCAGCGGCTTTTGGCGCATATAGATGCGGCCGCCCCGGCTGGCAACCAGCCGGTCAGCGCGGTGACAGATGCCGTGCTGGAACCGGCACGATCCCGCGCGACGACGCGGATGCCTGAGTGGGAGGGCAGCCACGCCCTCACGATTGCGGGGTCGCGATCAGGCAGGAGGACGATCACGCGGCGTCGCTCGAGGTCGCAGATGATCGTGCCGTAGCGTTGGCCGCGCCGCCACACCCATTCATCGATGATGACGATGCGCTCCAGGCGCGGCGGCGGCCAGCCGCCGCCGGATGACGCGAAGCGGGGTGTCCTTCCTGACCGGCAGCATTAGGTGTTTGGTCCCGGGATGAGGTGGTGTGGGTTGATCTTGAAGATGGCCGGATCCTTGGTCCAGTTCCTCGGGCACCCTCCTTGTTCGGGCCGACTTGGCGGATACGCTCCGTCAGTCATCGCGACATAACAAAGGCTTCGGCCGCATCTGCGCGAAAGTCCACAAAATGGTCCACAAGCTTGAACAAACTACGGCTTCCCGCCGGCTAAGATGTCCGTGACGCACGCTCGCGTCCGGCCCTCCCCAGGACAGCCTCAAGGGGTGCCAAGCGCAGTAGGTCAATACGTGGCGGCGTCGTCACGAACGTCACTGGGCGCCTAACGTTCCGCTGGCGGTCATAACCAGTCCCGAGTGCATCGCACCACGGCCGCGCGCTGGTGGGCGACTTACTCGTCGTAGTCGAGCTGCAGGCTGCGCGCGTAAAGCCCGGCTTCCACAACGCCCAGCAGGCTCATGCGCGCGCCGGAGGCAGGCTGTGGATCGGCATGGTGCCGATTGACAGGCAGGCGGGCCCGGTGCCTGCCAATCGGGCGTCAAGGTGAAGTCGGCGGGATAGATGTCCGTCGTCACCCGCTCCTCATAGCCATGCAACTGGTCGGGACCGACGAAGTGCATCTTGCCGGCGAGGATGGTGCGATAGCCCTCCAGGCGCAGGTGCTGCATCAGCGTGGGCGTGGAGGAGGGGAAATCCGCACATTGTCGAAGGCGCCGATCTTCGTGGCGCGCTGGCCCGTCAGCATGGAGGCGCGCGAGGGCGCGCAGATCCGGAAGTTGCAGT
>CAYNRF010000308.1:0-2911 GCA_964399525.1 uncultured Phycisphaeraceae bacterium
CCTCCCTGCCTCCCTGCCTCCGTGCCTCCGTGCCTCCGTGCCTCCGTCGCTTCCTCACAACCGATCAAACAACGGCAGCTCCCCCACCAGCGGCCTGCAGTAATCCAGAAACGCCCGCGACACGTTGTTGTGCCCGTCGATGAACTCCGTGGGCATGTGCCGCGTCTTGGCCGCGATCTGCTCGAGATTCACCCGCTCGTACCGCGCCGCGTAGGGCTGCCCGCTGCCCAAAGGGTGCACCCGCTTGATGGTCACCGAACCGTCCAGATCGCCCTGCGCCGCCAGTTTCGCGGCGTACCGGCCCGTGCCCCGCGCCTCGCGCTGGTCCACCTCGGACTGGTCCGGGAAGCACCGCTGCACGTAGCCGAACGTGTCCGCCCGCACCCGCGGCGGCTTGCCGCCCGCGGCCGTCAGCGCCTTCTTCAGGTGGTTCGACAGCGCGTCGCCCAGGGCGCCCGAGCCGGACAGCTGCACGTTGCCGTGGGCGTCGGTCTGCCCGTCCTGGATCAGCTTGGCTGCGATGGCGTTGCCCTGCGCGTCGCTGATGCCCTCGCTCACCGCGATGTGCACCCGCCCCTTCTTCTCGTACAGCTCGGCCACATCCTGCGTGAACCGCTCGATGTCGAAGGCCACTTCGGGCAGGTAGATCAGCTGCGGCCCGTCGGTCGTGGGCCCCTCGTGCTTCATCCGGTCGTCGCGCCGCGCCAGTGCGCTGGCCGCCGTCAGGAAGCCCGCGTGCCGGCCCATGATCACGTTGATCTTGATGCCCGGCAGCGAGATGTTGTCCAGGAAGTCCGCCATGCACGCCTTGGCCACGAACCGCGCCGCCGACGCGAAGCCCGGCGTGTGGTCGTTCTCGACCAGGTCGTTGTCCACCGTCTTGGGCACGTGGAAGCAACGCAGCTCGTACCCGGCCTTGTTGCTCAGCTCGTTGACGATCCGGCAGGTGTCCGACGAGTCGTTCCCGCCGATGTAGAAGAAGTAGCGGATGTCGTGCTTCTTGCACGCCTCGAAGATCCGCTCGCAGTACGCCGAGTCCGGCTTGTCGCGGGTCGAGCCCAGCGCCGCCGACGGCGTCTTGGCGATCAGCTGCAGCCGGTCGTGGTTGATGTCGGTCAGGTCGTGGAAGTCGCCCTTGGTCAGCCCCTTGACCCCGTGCTTCATCCCCAGGATCTTCTTGATGGGCGAGCCCGGCCCCCCGGCGTTGGCGTGCAGACGCAGCCCCTCGACCACGCCCACCAGCGACTCGTTGATGACCGCCGTCGGTCCGCCCGACTGCCCGATGACCGCGTTGCCCGGGATCAGATCCGCCATCTCAGGAAACTCCTTGCCCATAGCCAGCGATGCCGCAGAACGGGCCCGATCCGGCCCGCCCGCCGCGTCCGCGAGGGACCGTCAGGGTAGGCGGGCGGTGCCGCCGGACGGCCCGCCCACCGCGCCCGCCGCCCGGTGGCCGCGCCGTTCCCCCCATCTTCCCCAGAGGTCCGGAAGAAGGATGATAACTCGGGCTTAACACCTAGCTTAACATTCTGATTCTGCCCCGCCCTGGCTCCTTTTGGCCACAACCGGCTTGATTGGCCACCTGATTCGGGTAGTTTACCTCCCGTTGGAAGACCCGGGCGATCTTCCTGCCATCGGCCTTGCCAAAGGGGATCAGGCCGAATCACCCAGCCCAGCGTACGGCCCTCGGGCCGCTCAGAATCGGAGAGAGAAGATGAACAAGATCATCACCGCAGCCGCTCTGGCCGCCGCCACCGGCCTCGCGTCGGCCGGCAGCATCGACATCAACGGCGGCACCTCCTGGAACGGCTGGACCGCCCGGGGCAACTCACAGGACGTGGGCGTGTATTCGACCGGCAGCCGGTTGAGCAACTTTAGCATCTATACCACGACCTTCAAGTACAACAGCGCCATCCACGAGGTGAGCGGTTCGACGCTCGGCAACAGCACCATGGGCAGCTTCGCCCAGGATGCCGCCATCTTCGCGATCGGCATTCAGATCAACAACGGCAGCGACCTCACCCTGCAGGTGCCGACCCTGAAGTTCGATCTCACCGGAGAGGCGGGCTTCCAGGCCGAGTCCGCGTTCGATGCGAACGATGGCATTCAGGGCAGTTCACGGCTGGTGAACGGCGGCTTTGTGCAGCAGTTCAACGGCATCCAGAACGCCTCCCAGAGCAACCAGGCCAGCTACTTCGGCCTGTACAGCGACGCCACCCAGGGCGACGGTCCGAACTCGACCGCCAACCTGGCCGCGAACGCCTCCTTTGTCCGGAGCTTCTACGCCGCCGACGGCTCCGGCTTCCAGCTGTTCTTTGACCTGAAGGCCTACGCCGACCAGCTCGGTACCGCGACTCCGATCAACGGCTTCAACCTCATCCTGAACGCCGACGGGACCAGCGTGCTGGTCAGCAACCTCGCCGTCGTCCCGCTGCCCCCGGCCGCCTGGGCCGGCCTGGCCACCCTCGGCGCCGCCTTCGGCGTCCGCAAGCTCCGCCGCCGCTGATCGCCCTCCCTTTCTCTCTCGGATCCTGTTTCAACCCCCCGGGCCACCCCGGGGGGTTTTTTGGTGCGGTCGAAGCGGCGGACGGCACGCGACCCAGGGGTGAAGGCATCACCGCCCGCACGAAGATGCGGGCCTTCACCCAGCCCATAACCCGTGCACACCGCAAAGGTGACCCGAACTTGATCCCCAGATGAGCGAATTCCCTCCTCACCGGGGAAGATCTCAAGTATCATTCCCCTCGTTCGGTGTTCTCCGAACGTGTCCCGGGGGGACCATTTCAGGGGAGATGGCCGGGACCGCTTTGTTCACCGCCCCTCGCGGGGCACCATCCATGGAGAGATACGCATGAAGTCCCTGCTCACCGCGGCCGCTGTGGCCACCGCCGCCTCGCTGGCCACCGCCGGC
>CAYNRF010000309.1:0-2897 GCA_964399525.1 uncultured Phycisphaeraceae bacterium
AAGGTGATGGGCATGGGCGGCGTCTACGACGAAAAGGTGGCACCCGAATACATCAAGCTCGGCGCGCGCTTCATCCTTTCGGGCTCCGACCATGCCTTCCTGATGGCCGGCGCCACCGCGCGCGCGAAGTTCCTGCGCGGGCTGGGATAGGACTATCCGGCCAGCGCGCGCAGCAGGGTCGAGCCAGGGTTGCTCGGCTCGAACAGGTGCAGGCCGAGCTCCTCGGCCAGCGCCTCGCAGGCCAGGAGGCCACGCACCGGGTTGCCGGCGGCGTCCACCCGCGGGCTGAACACGCCGATGCCGAGCTGGCGATTGACCACGGCCAGCAGCCCGCCGCCGACGCCACTCTTGGCCGGCACGCCGACGCGACAGGCCCAGTCGCCCGCGCCGTCGTAGAGGCCGCAGGTGAACATCACGGAGAGCGTGTCGCGCACGGCCTCCACCCCGAACACCTCGGCACCGGTCAGCGGATTGGTGCCGACACTGGCCAGCGTGCCGCCCATCAGCGCCAGGTCGCGTGCGGTGACGGAGAGCGAGCATTGCCGGAAGTAGATGTCCACCGCTTCCTCGGCGGCCACGCCGAACACGCCGGCGCCGTGCAGCAGATGCGCGAGCGCGCGATTGCGATGCCCGGTCGCGGCCTCGGAGTGGTATACTGCGTCATCAAGCACGAGTGGCCGCCCGGCGGCGCGGGACAGGCGTTCCTGCAGGGTGGGAAAGGCCTGGGCGCCGAGCGCGTCGCCGAGCAGGCCGGCAATGGCGATCGCACCGGCGTTCACCATCGGGTTGAAAGGCCGGCTGCGCACGGGGTCCAGCACCAGGGCATTGAAGGCATCGGCCATCGGCTGGACGCCGACCGCGCCGCGCACCGTGTCGCGCCCCAGCAGGTCGAGCGCGAGGGCATAGGTGAAGGGCTTCGAGACGGACTGGATCGTGAAGGGATGGCGGGTGTCGCCGATCTCCTCGACGGTCCCGTCATTCGTGGCCACGGCCAGGCCGAACAGGTCCGGCGGCATCGCTGCCAGGGCGGGAATGTAGCCGGCGACCTTGCCGTCGAGCATGTCGCGAAGGCGCTCATGCGTGTGGGCAAGCATTCGTGGCAGCTGGCGCTGGGCAGGCGGCAATTGCGGTATGCGCATTTCGGCTTCCTTTTCGGTGCCGTGCGCGTCTCTTCCCTGCTGTCTGCCTAGCCGAGCCGGACCGTGCTGCGCAACCGCCGTGCTTGCCGATTGCAAGACTTGCGAACGGTTCTCATTTGCGATAAGCCGATCCCGCCACCTGCAGGAGACCGACATGCACCGGACCATCGCCCTCCCGACCGCCATGCGCCAGGCTGCGCTCGGCCGCCGCGGCCTGATCGCCGCAGCCGGCGCGGCGCTGTTCGCGCCCGCCGTCGCGCGCGCGCAGGACCGCACGCTGGCGATCTATTCCTCGCGCCACTACGACACGGACCGCGAGCTCTATGAGGGCTTTACCCGGCAGAGCGGCGTGCGCATCCGCCTGATCGAGGCCAATGTGGACCAGCTGCTCGAGCGCATCCGCGCCGAGGGGGCGAACAGCCCGGCCGATGTGCTCATCACCGTGGACGCCGGCCGGCTGGCGCGCGCGAAGTCCGCGGAGGTGCTGGTACCGGTCCGCTCCGCCGTGCTCGATGCGCGCATCCCGGCGCACCTGCGGGACCCGGAGGGCGCATGGTTCGGCTTCTCGGTGCGGGCGCGCGTGGTCATGTACGACAGGACCAAGGGTCTGCCCGCCGGGCTCGCGCGCTACGAGGACCTGGCCAAGCCGGACTTCCGTGGCATGGTCTCGACGCGTTCCTCCTCCAACATCTATTCCATCGGCTGGACCGCCAGCATGCTGGCGGCGAACGGGCCGGAGGCGACGGAGGCCTGGGCGCGCGGCATCGCGGCGAACCTCTCCCGCCCGCCGCAGGGTGGCGATACCGACCAGATCCGCGCCGTCGCCGCCGGGCAGGGGCGGCTGGCCATCTCCAACACCTACTACCTCGGCCTGCTGCACCGGTCGGCCCGCGCCGAGGACCGCGAGATCTCGCAGCGGATGGCGGTGCTGTTCCCGAACCAGGGCGATCGCGGCACGCATGTGAACATCTCGGGCGCCGGCGTCGTCCGTACAGCCCCGAACAAGGAGGCCGCGCAGGCCTTCCTGGAGTATCTGTCCTCCTCGCGGGCGCAGTCCATCTTCGCCGACGGCAACATGGAATACCCGGTCGTCGCCGATGCGCAGCCGCACGCCTTCCTGCGCGGCCTCGGCGACTTCCGCCAGGATCCGCTGAACGCCGCACGCATGGCCGAGCTGAGCCCTGAGGCGCTGCGGATCATGCAGCGCGCGGGCTGGCGCTGAACGCAGCAGGCGGGGAGGCAGGCATGTACGTCTGCAACTGCAACGCACTCACGGACCGGCAGATCGCCGCAGCGATCGCCGGCGGAGCGGACCGGCCGCAGGAGGTCTATGCGTCCTGCGGGTGCAAGGCCCAGTGCGGTTGCTGCACCGCGACCATCCTGTCCATGGTACGGGCGGGAAGCACGGTCACGCGAAGCTGATCGCGCTGCCGGGTGTACTGAAATTGCGCGCGCCGGACAGGCTTTGTCCGGCGCGCCAACTTGTGTTTGATATGGCTCGTCCATCGATAACGAAGGCCGGATTATGCTGCGCGACCCGAAGGTCATCGAACATCTCAACATTCAGCTCACCAACGAGCTGACCGCGATCAACCAGTACTTCCTGCATTCGCGCACCCTGATGCATTGGGGCGTGACGAAGCTCGGCAAGAAGGAATACGAGGAATCGATCGAGGAGATGCACCACGCCGACTGGCTGATCGAGCGCATCCTGTTCCTCGGCGGCCTGCCGAACGTGCAGCGGCTCAACCAGGTGCT
>CAYNRF010000310.1:0-2870 GCA_964399525.1 uncultured Phycisphaeraceae bacterium
TGATGGCCGGGTATTCGATGCGGATCAGCCGCCCTGCTTCACTGATGCCCTCTTCGTAGTCGTAGATGTAGCGGGTGGTGAAGCCCAGCGGGTCGGTTTCTGTCTGGATACGGTTGAAACGGGATTCATAGGTGTAGTTCCAGCGTTGCAGCAATGCTGAATCACGGGCAGTATCTGCCAATGCGCATTGTTCGGACGGCATCTGTAGCTGTTCTGTTACATTGCCTAGTCCGTCATAGGTAAATTCAATGCAATCGCTATCAGGATACTCCAGTCGTGTGACATGGTTCGCCCCATCGCGTTCCATGCGAACCGTACGACCAATACTATCCGTCATTTCCAGCCATGTGCCCCAGCGGCTCATGATACCGCTCCGCCCACCGCGCTCATAAGTGACGCGGTCTACCAGCTCGGACGAAGTAGGTACAGCGGGGGCCGGTGACTCCGGATCACCAACCGCGCTGTCATTGATAAAACCGTAGCTGGTATCGGAAGGGGTAAAGCGGCGCACGGTCGAACGGGATGTTATCTCCCCGGTTTCGGGATCGTACACTGGACGTTCCGCTTCGATGAGTTCGGTAATACGGCCGTAACCATCGTACCGGTGCGTGGTCGTCTGTTGATTTGGATTCGTATGCCCTGTCAGCAGATGGCGATTATCGTAGGCAAAGCGATGTGTTGTGGTATCAGGATAGCTGACCTGTGTCAGGTTGCCGGACGGATCAACGGTAAATCCGGTGTCCTGGCCAGCCGGATTCGTAATGCGTTGCAGTTTGCCGTTAGCACTGTAGACAAACTCCCATACCCATTGCGACGCTGTACCTCCAGGCGGCACAATACCCATGCTCGCCAGCTTGCCATCAGCATGATAGCTGTAAACGGTCTTGCGTCCATCGGGATCGAGTGTGAAGTTGTGCCGTCCGTCCCCGTAGAAATGTACTTCCATCCCGTTAGGATAACGGCGGATATAGGAATCCGTAGCAGCATCATAATTCAACGTCGAAAAATCAGTGGCCGTTCGGGAATAGATGGTGGGTTCGGTATCACAGTTAATCAGTCCGGGATAAACTTCAGCAGAACGTTGCGGTTGCCAACTGGATCCCCCTCTTGATCCACCGAACTGATAGAAGCCACAGGCACTTGCCCTGCGGTAGAGGGCGGCATTGGCGTTCTCGAACTGTTGCCAGCGGTCGGTTGCAGGGTCATAGACGAAACTTTGATTGGTAACGGTCCGAGTGCCATTGGTTACCCCAGCAGAGATATACAATTTCCCGTCAGCGGCGGTAAAGGACGCGCCCCACTGATCCTGTAGCATGTTGGCTAGACGCGTCCAACGATTGACGGATGGGTTATACACATAGGTATGAACCGTCGTAGCGCTGCTGCCCTGATCCGTTGTGCCGCCTGCACAATAGATTTGACCGGCAATCGCTCCGCAGGCCTGCCATGCAATGGGCAACGGGTAGGGTGCAATCTCCGCCCAGATATCCGTAATGGGATCATAGCGGAAGGCTTTTGCCGATGGATTACACTCGTTATCAGCGCACCCGCCGATAACATAGAGTTGTCCGTTGACGACTACACCTGGCGCGCCTGACCGACCCTCCGGCATGGACGCAACAAAACGCCAGGAATTGCTTGGCGGATCATAAACCTCCATCGTCTTGTTGAGATAGTCGTCATTCCAGCCACTGGCAACATAGAGTTGCCCATTGATAAACGCAGCGCTTGGCTTTGACCTCAGCGTGTTCATATCGGCTATGGCGGACCAAGTATCATTTTGCGGATGGTAGACATACCCAAGCTTCAACGACTTTGTGCCATCATATCCGCCGACGGAATAAATACGGCCATCGAGCGCAGCAGCCGTGTTATCCAGAATGGCAACCGGAAATGACGCGATGTTTTTCCAGGGAGCAGCAACAGGAGCAGACGTTTGTTCGGTTGAGTTCGGGGACTCAGTGCCACCGACCATGACCTCTGGTAGGGGCGCTGCACTGGGGGAAAACTCGCCATCGATTCGGATCACCGGATTGGCATATATCCCCGAAGCTTGTACAAGGCTCGCCGAGCGGGCAAGATTGAGGCGCTCCTGCAATAGCTGGTCTTTACCGGAAAAATAGAACTCATCCTTGCGCCGACCGTCGGTGATGAGGATTTGCCCGGCCTCATTCTCATAAAGGTGCTGTTGACCGAGCAGCATCCATCCGGCACCGTAAGGGCTGTTGACCTGGGGATTAAGCTCCACGGTACCACGTGTCCAGAGATCTTCTGTGGCATCGACGAAAACACCGGTCGCCCCGTTTACACAATCAGGTGGTGCGCCGAAGATGCCATTCAAAGCGTAGCAGTACTGTGATCGGTAGGGCAGAGGGAACTTCACCTCGTAATCATAGACACCTGGTCCCAACAGGTTTCCCTGCCCATCCTTTCCATCCCAGAGATAACGGTAACGCCCGATTTCTCCGGTGGCGAGATTGCCCTCAAAGGTGTATGGTTGCGATTTTTGCCCTTGGACGAACAGTTCAAATCCGATATGATCACCGACTTCCACACCGGCGCCCACATTCAGTGAGAGTTTTGTGTCGATGACCTCGTTAACCACCACCGTACTGCTGTTATAAATCAGGGACGGGGCAATCTCCTGTCCAAGCACCTGCACCGGAGGGATGTCGATAGTCTCTTCAAAGGTTCCATCCTGGATGGAGACGAAACAGCCATGTTCACCGGCTTGGCAGTTGCTATTCTGATTATAGGCTTCGGGTTTGGGTCCAACCCCTTCAAGAGGCGAAATGGGATCGTTGCAGTCGTAATTCGAGAAATGCGTAATCGTCATTTCCAACCATTCGCCAGTGGAATCCACGACCCCC
>CAYNRF010000311.1:0-2869 GCA_964399525.1 uncultured Phycisphaeraceae bacterium
CCTCGCCCCCTTCCGCTGCCCCGCCTTCGACCGCCCCGCAGGCGACCCCCAGCCACTGCCTTACATGGACTCACCCGCCAACCGGACCGCCGGCGGCTTCGACATCACCCTCGAGGTCCACCTCGCCACCCAGCAGATGCGCGACAAGAACATCGCCCCCGTCCGCATCTCGAAAGGTAACTTCCGCGACATGTACTGGACGCTCGCCCAGATGGTCGCCCACCACACCGTCAACGGCTGCAACCTCCAGCCCGGCGACCTGCTCGGCTCCGGCACCGTCTCCGGCACCGCCCGCGATTCCCGCGGCTCGCTCCTCGAACTCACCTGGGACGGCGACCCCTTCGCCAACCCGCCCGTCGTCGTCCCCGGCACCCAGCGCACCCCGCTGAAACTGCCCACAGGCGAAGAACGCAAGTTCCTCGCCGACGGCGATGAGGTCATCATGAAGGCCTATTGCGAACGCGACGGCTTCCGCCGCATCGGCTTCGGCGAATGCCGCGGCATCATCACCCCCGCTCCAGCGATCTGATCTTGGTGTCTCCACCTCCTCCCCCGCGCCGGCGGGGGAGGTGGCACGCGAAGCGTGACGGAGGGGGGAGGGGGCAATCCTTCGTGCCCCGGCTCGCCACACCGGGCCTTCTCAAAACTCAAATCCCTACCATCCCCCATGCCCTCCAAATCCCCTCAACTCCCCCCCTCCCCCACCGTCGACGCCGTCATGGCCGACCGCCGCGCCGCCTCCTTCACCACCCGCTCGATCAAGAACGACTCCAAGATGGCCGCCCTCCGCCTGGCCCTTTCCATGGTCGATCTGACCACGCTCGAGGGCAAAGACTCCCCCGAGAAGGTCCGCAGCCTCTGCCGCAAGGCCCTGCGCCCCTGGGAGCGCGACGAGGAAATCCTCGGCGAGCGCCTCCCCACCGTCGCCGCCGTGTGCGTCTACCCCAGCATGGTCCCCCACGCCGCCGAGATCCTCAAAGGCACCCCCGTCAAGATCGCCTCCGTCGCCACCGGCTTCCCCAGCGGCCAGTACCCCCTCGACATCCGCCTCAATGATGTCCGTGAAGCCGTCGCGGACGGCGCGGACGAGATCGACATGGTCATCAACCGCGGCGCCTTCCTCGCCGGCAGGTACCAACTCGTCGCCGACGAGATCGCCGCCGTCGCCGACGCCTGCGGCCCGGCCCACCTCAAGGTCATCCTCGAAACCGGCGAACTCGAAACCTACGACCAGGTCCGCCGCGCCAGCGACATCGCCATCGCCGCCATCCGCCCCGGCGACTTCATCAAGACCAGCACCGGCAAGGTCACCCCCGCCGCCACCATGCCCGTCACCCTCGTCATGCTCGAGGCCATCCGCGACGCCTATCTTAACACCAACACCAAAATCGGCATGAAACCCGCCGGCGGCATCCGCACCGCCAAACAAGCCTGGCACTATCTCTGCATGGTCAACGAAACCCTCGGCGAAGGCTGGCTCCACCCCGACTGGTTCCGCTTCGGCGCCAGCACCCTGCTCAACGACCTCCTCCGCAGCATGCAGAAACTCAAAACCGGTGCGTACGCCGCCAACTACGACTTCTCCGACGCATGATCCCCGACCCCACCCATCGCCCAACCACCCGAACCCTCCTCGCCCCGGAGGGGCGAACGAATGTTGCCACGGGTGAAGCGGCGCAGCCGCGCAACCCGTGGAAAGCAATCCGTCCCGTCGTTGGTACACCCGGTTCCATCGCCTATGCCAGACAAAAGGCAACTTGTTCTCTGGCCATGCCTCCGCGCCCTCGCGGCGGGAATCCTGCTCGCGTGCTTCTCTCACTACCTCATCGCAAGCGCCACACGGGCCGACTCATTCACGATGATCCGCGAACTGGACCCTGCGAAGGAGCCGGCACCGACATACCTCGACCGCCTCCTCCCCCCGCACCACGCCGTATCCCTGTGGCGAGTGAGACCCAACGACGACCGGGAGCGCAAGCTCCTGATCTTCAGCCCTCATTTCGGAGCGGATCGAATCAGCTATGACTATCAGCATGCTGTGGAAGCGCGGACCCTTTGGATTCAAGGTGAGCAGATCCTGATACCTTCCAGTGCATCGATCGACCGCTCCCGCTTCGGCTGGCCTTTCCGCTCCGTCTATCGCGACACGCTCGCCACGGTCCCATCATCCGACCCTCAGCTGCTCGATGATTACTTTGCGGCGGCAAGGCCCGCAATGGGCATCCACCTCGGCATCAAAGCGCCGGACTGGTGGCCCAAAGCGCAGGGCGTCCACCGGCTACCGCTCGTCCCAATCTGGCCCGGCCTGCTCGCCAACACCGCCATCTTCGCCGCCGCGTGGTTCACACCCGGCTTCGTCTGGCGCACCGCACGCACCCGCCGCCGCCAAAGGCGACACCAGTGCGTTCCCTGCGGATACGACAAAGCCAGCCTGACCGTCTGCCCCGAATGCGGCCCAACCTCAACACAAATGCCTCATGCCTGATCCCCAATCCCTCATCCCCAATCCCTAGTGCCTCCTTACATCCACTCCCGTGCGCCACCTGCGCAAACTCCAAACAAAACCCTTCCAATCCCCACCACCCGCCGGTATCCTCCGGCCATGAACACCACCCAATACCAGCGCCCCACCGCCGAACGACTCCACGCCGCCACCATGGGAGGCCACAACCTCCAGGCCAAGCCCACCGGCTGGACGCCCCCCAACGCCAACGGCATCCCCGACCGCGACCGCCCCCTCGCCCACCTCGACGCCATCCAGCACCAGGCCCTCTTCAACGCCCTGCTCGAGGACTGGGACAACCCCGTCTTCACCGAGCTCGGCCTCTGCCGCGCCCACGACATCTCGCTCGACCAGCTCATCGCCATG
>CAYNRF010000312.1:0-2856 GCA_964399525.1 uncultured Phycisphaeraceae bacterium
GACAACGCGACGCTGCGGGCGCGGATCGAGCGGGAACTCGACGAGACCGAGGCGAAGCGCGACCGCGAGCTGACGGCCATCCCCGATGGCCGGGTGGTGCGGGTGGCGTACGAGGAACTGGTCGCGGACCCGATGGGGGTGATGGGGCGGGTGAGCGCCGGCGTGGGGCTGGCGTGGGACCGGGAGGCCCAGGATCGGGTGGCGGGGTACCTGCATCGGGTCGGGCGGGGGGATCTGTCGGCGCTGCCGCCGGATCCGGAGCCGGAGGCCGGCGTGGCGCGGCCCTGTCGGGCGGTGGTGGTGGGGCTGTCGGTCGGCCTGGCGTGCGCGGCGGTGTGGCTGGGCATCGTGTGGGCGACCAACCGTGCGTGGGGCTGGCAGGAGCGGTTTGGGGGGGGGGGGGCCGGGGGGGCGGGGGTGGCTGGCGGCGCTGGTGACGGCAGCGGTGTTCGTGGGCCTGTCGTTCCCGATCACGGTGATCAACTGGAACTGGTGGGGCGGGCTGGGGCATCCGGACAAGTGGTGGTATCACAACGGCAAGGGGGCGTTGCAGGGGGTGACGGGGACCTCATCGCTGGTGTTCGGGACGCTGGGGATGGCGGCGGCATGGCAGCAGGCGTCGAGGCGGGGGCCGCGGGCGCCGGGGTAGGGGGTTGGGGTTGGGGTTGGGGGACAGCCATTTGCCACTGGCCATTTGCAGTTCAAGCGAAGCAGCCCGCCCGCAGGGCGATCCGGCCCTGATCCCTGATGGCTAATGGCTGATCCCTTCCCCCTCCGACTGCCAGATCGGCAGGCGGGCGCGGGTCGCGGGACGGATCGGCGGGCGGGGCGGTATGGGGGGTCGGTCGGCGGTGGGTTGGTTTGACGTTCGGACTGGCATCCGGGTTGCAACGGGTGGTAGGTGAGCTGCACCGCCGGAACGGGTGGGCGGCGGAAGGAGGCTTTCAGATGGGCAAGATCATCGGCATCGACCTGGGCACCACGAACTCGGTGGTGGCCGTGATGGAAGGGGACACCCCGAAGGTTCTGATCAACTCCTCCGGCAACCGGACCACGCCCTCGGTGGTGGGGTTCACGGAGAAGGGCGAGCGGCTGGTCGGCCAGCAGGCCAAGCACCAGCAGGTGACCAACCCGAAGAACACGGTGTTCTCGATCAAACGGTTCATGGGCCGTCGCCACGAGGAGGTGGCCAGCGAGGAGAAGCTGGTGCCCTACGAGGTGACCGGCGGGGGCAAGGACTTCGTCAAGGTGAAGATCCGCGGGGAGGAGTACACCCCGCAGCAGATCTCGGCGATGATCCTGGGAGAACTCAAGCGGACGGCCGAGGATTATCTGGGCGAGCCCGTGACCGACGCGGTCATCACGGTGCCCGCGTACTTCAACGACGCCCAGCGGCAGGCGACCAAGGACGCCGGCGAGATCGCCGGTCTGCAGGTCCGCCGCATCATCAACGAGCCGACGGCGGCCGCGCTGGCCTATGGGCTGGAGAAGAAGGCCAACGAGAAGATCGCGGTGTTCGACCTGGGCGGCGGCACGTTCGACGTGTCCATCCTGGACGTCGGCGACGGCGTGTTCGAGGTGCTGAGCACCAACGGCGACACCCACCTCGGCGGCGACGACTGGGACCAGGTGCTGATCAACTATCTGGTGGCGCAGTTCAGGAGCAAGGAGGGCGTGGACCTGTCGGGCGACCCGATGGCCATGCAGCGGCTCAAGGAGGCGGCGGAGAAGGCCAAGGTCGAACTGTCGAACTCGCAGGAGACGACGATCAACCTGCCGTTCATCACCGCGACCAACGAAGGCCCCAAGCACCTGCAGGAGACGCTGAGCCGGTCGAAGTTCGAGTCGCTGTGCGACGCGCTGTTCGAGCGGCTCAAGAAGCCGTGCCGCGACGCGATCAAGGACGCGGGGCTGGACGTCAGCAAGATCGACGAGGTCGTGCTGGTGGGCGGCTCGACGCGCATGCCCAGGGTGCAGGCCATCGCCAAGGAGATCTTCGGCAAGACGCCCAACAAGAGCGTCAACCCGGACGAGGTCGTGGCGGTGGGCGCGGCGATCCAGGGCGGCGTGCTCTCGGGCAGCGTCAAGGACGTGCTGCTGCTGGACGTGACGCCGCTCTCCCTGGGCGTGGAGACGATGGGCGGGGTGATGACCAAGCTCATCGAGCGGAACACGACCATCCCGACGAGCAGGAAGGAGACCTTCTCGACCGCGTCGGACAACCAGACCAGCGTGCAGATCCATGTGCTGCAGGGCGAGCGCGAGTTCGCGCGGGACAACCGGTCGCTGGGCAACTTCGAGCTGGCGGACATCCCGCCGGCGCCGCGGGGCATGCCGCAGATCGAGGTGGAGTTCGCGCTGGACGCCAACGGCATCCTGCAGGTGACCGCCACCGAGAAGAAGACGGGCAAGAAGGCGGACATCCGGATCGAGAACTCGGGCGGGCTCAGCTCGGACGAGATCGAGAAGATGAAGGCGGACGCCGAGGCCCACGCCGCGGAGGACAAGAAGCGGCGCGAGGTGGTGGACCTGAAGAACCGGGCCGACGCGATGATCGCCTCGACCCGCAAGAGCCTGGACGAGCACGGCTCGAAGGTCTCGGCCGAGGTGCGGTCGAAGATCGAGAGCGCGGTGTCGAACCTGGAAAGCAAGGTCAAGGACGAATCGGCCGGCAAGGAGTCGATCGAGGCGGCCCTGAAGGAGCTCGAGAACGCCAGCATGGAGCTGGGCAAGGTGATCTACGAGCAGACGGCGGCCCAGGCGGGCAGCTCGGCCAAGGGCTCGAACGGCGACGATGTCATCGACGCCGAGTACGAGGTCAAGGACGACAACAAGTAATCCTTGACGGATCAGGGA
>CAYNRF010000313.1:0-2848 GCA_964399525.1 uncultured Phycisphaeraceae bacterium
TCCCCCGCCCCCCCGCTGGGCGTTGGGGGTGGATAAAAAAACCGGCCTGCGCGGCCGGTTGGGGTTGGTGCAGTTTGGGAGCCCCGGCTCGGCGAGCCGGGCCACCGGGTTACTTGTTCTTGTAGTAGTCCAGGTTGATCTGCACGTAGTTGGACCATTCCTTGGGCAGGTCTTCGTCCTGATAGATGGCGTGGACGGGGCATTCGTCGACGCACAGGCCGCAGTCGATGCAGGTGTCGGGGTCGATGTAGAGCTGGTCGGCGGTGGCGAAGTCGGCCTCGTCCTTGGTGGGATGGATGCAGTCGACGGGGCACGCGTCGACGCACGAGGTGTCCTTGGTTCCGATGCAGGGCTCGGCGATGATGTGCGGCATTGAGGGGGCCTCCTACCCGTTGGTCGTGGCCCGGGCGGACCGGCCCGGGGACCCACAGTGTTCCATCGGTCAGCGTATGCGGCCAGCGAGAACGGGTCTCATGTGCGGGCGGGGGATCGGGTCCGAGAAGAAGGGGGACGGGCGGGGGGGGCGGGGGGGAGCCCAGCCCGGACGCATCGGGCTCGTTCGGGCGGGGAAGGCCGACTGCAGGTCGGCCCCACGAGGGGGAGGTATGGCCGATGGCAAGTCGGCCCCACGGTTTACAGGGCGTCGAAGGCGTGCCGGACGATGGCGCGTTTGTTGTAGGGCTGGGCGCAGGCGGGGCAGTGGCCTTCCAGATCCAGCGCGTGCAGGGGGCAGCGGCAGTGCGGGCAGGGCAGGTGGAGGCGGCAAATCACGGCCTCCTCGGTCCAGTCGGGGTCTTCGGGTTCGTCGTCCTGGTAGCAGTCGAGCAGGGCCTCGGGGCCGTGGCGCGCAAGAACACGCTCGAGGGGGAGGTTGGTGGCGGCGCATCCGGGGCAGCGGATGGCCGCCGTGGGGTGGGCGGGTTGAACGAGCGGGCGCAGGTCGTGCCCGCACGCCTCGCACGGGATGGCCAGGGAAGCGGGCAGGCGGGTCAGGTCGGGCTCGGACTCGTCGGCCCATTCGGCGTCGGGCGGGACCGGGGTGGCGTCGAACTCGTCGAGCAGGGCCGCGGCGTGCTCGAGATCGGATTTGAAGGCCAGGGTCACCCAGTGCTCGTGGCAGGGGCGGTCGCGGTCGATGCCGGGCATGGTGCCGATCAGCACGTCCTGCGGGCGGGCGAGCAGGCCCTCCTCCATCAGGAAGACACAGGCCCGCCAGGCGGTGTGGCGGTCGGGGTAGGTGCGCAGGAAGTGGGTGGGCATGGGGCTCCGGTGTCGAAACACCGAAGCGTATGGGCCGCACGGGTGTGCGGATCGGGGAAGCCGGATGGCCGACGGCAGGTCGACGACACGGGGGAAGGAGGGGCGCCCGGCGCTGACGCGTTGGGCTCGTCGAGGAGGGAAGAGGCCGACTGCAAGTCGGCCCCACGAGAAGATGAGTCGGGTCAGGCGGCTTCGCGCTGGTGGAGGGCTTCGAGGCCGTACTGGGGGGTGTCGAAGGCCAGAGCGATGCGCTGCGCGCCGTCGAGCGAGGGATCGGCACGGACGACGGTGGCGGTGATCATGTGGACGGAGCGGGTGACGGGGCAGGCGGTGTGCTCGAAGGCGATGGCCACGCGTTCGCCGATCTCGGCGCGGCGGGGGCCGGTCAGTTCCAGGGCGGCGCCGCCGGGCGAGATGTTGGTGGTGCGCCCGGGGGTGAACAGGGCGCGGGCGTCGCGGCGCAGCTTGCAGGCGATCTCGGCGTCGGCGCGGGCGAAGCGGCGGCGGTCGGCGGGGTTCGCGTCGGGTTTGAGCATGGAGGACTCCCGGAAGTATCGATGCTTCCGGGACTTGGGATCGGCGGCCAGGCGGGTGGGCGATGAGGGGGGCTGAGGATTTTTGGCGGGGATTGACCGGAATGGGGGGGAGGGGGGGAGAGGGAGAAGAGCCCGGCGCTGACGCTTCGGGCTGGTAGAAGACCCCGTTGCTTACGCTCCGGGCTCGCATTGGATGCCCAGGATGTCCGTGAGGACGCGGGCTTTGGTGAGGGTTTCCTGCCATTCGGTGTCGGGGTCGGAGTCGGCGACGATGCCGGCGCCGACGGGGAAATCGAGGCGGGCGTCGAGGAAGGCGTGGGGGTTGGCGGGGTCGGGCGTGCCGTGGATGTGGGCGGTGCGGATGAGGACGGAGGCGGTGACCGCGCCGTCGGGTTGGAGGCGGATGAGGCTGCCGCAGTAGGGGCCGCGGGTAAGAGGTTCGAGGGCGCGGATGATCTGGGCGGCGCGGACCTTGGGGGCGCCGGTGACCGAGCCGGGGGGGAAGGCGGCGGCGAGGAGGTCAGCGGGGGTCTGGTCGTCGCGGAGGGTGGCCTCGACGGTGGCGGTGGCCTGCCAGACGGAGTTGGCGTGGGGGTCGATGTCGCGGGGGCGGGTGACGCGGACGGAGCCGGGGACGGCGACGCGGCCGAGGTCGTTGCGCATGAGGTCGACGATCATGTTCAGTTCGGCGCGGTCCTTCTCGCTGGCGCGGAGTTCGGCGGGGTCGCCGCTGATGGGGCGGGTGCCCTTCATGGGCTGGGTGCGGATGAGGCGGGTGGCGGGGTCGTAGGTGAGGAAGAGTTCGGGGGAAAGGGAGAGGACGGCGTGGCGGGTGGCGGGCGTGTCCGGCGTGGGCGCGTCGTCCCAGCAGAGGAAGCCGGAATAGGCGGGGTTGGCGGCGGCAGCGAGGGTTCGGAAGAGGGCCAGGGCGTCGCCGCGGAAGGGGGCGGTGAGGTGGTGGGCGAGGGTGATCTGGTAGGCGTCGCCGGCGGCGATGAGGCGGAGGCATTCGGCGACGGCGGCGGTGTACGAGGCGCGGGGCCAGGCGGGGG
>CAYNRF010000314.1:0-2824 GCA_964399525.1 uncultured Phycisphaeraceae bacterium
CATCACGGCCGGCGTGGTGGCGATCCTGTTCCTGGCGCTCGGCGCGCTGGTGATGCACGGGCGGGGCGAGCCGCTGGCGCAGGGCGGGGCGGGGTTTGCGCAGCAGTTGATCTCCACCTACGGGCGGACGCTGGGGGAGTGGAGCGTGCCGCTGGTGGCGGTGGCGGCGTTGACGACGATGTTCAGCACGACGCTGGTGGTGCTCGACGCGTTCCCGCGGGCGATGCACCGGCTGACGCAGGCGATCCGTGGTATCGATCCGGACGGTGCAGGTCGGAACTCACGGGCGGGCCAGGCGGGCTGGGTGGTGGCGCAGGCGGCGATCGGCTTGGGCATCCTGGCGTGGTTCCAGGGCGGGCTGCGGGTGATGGTGGACCTGGCGACGACGCTGAGCTTCCTGACCGCGCCGGTGCTGGCGGTGATCAACTACCTGGTGATCACGCGGCTGGTGCCGGTGGAGGCGCGCCCGGGGCGGGCGATGCGGGTGTTGAGTATCGCTTCGATCGGGTTTTTGGGGGTGTTCAGTGGGGCGTATGTGGTGTGGTTGGTGGTGCGGTAGTCTTCCGCAGTCGCGTGGCGATCGCTCAGCGGCGGTCGGTTGGCGCGGGGATCCTGCGGAAGAACCCCATGATTCGAGGACTCATCGTGGGCGTGAACCGGGGTGGGCGTGAACTGGGCGGGTTTGACTGAGCCGCGAAGGAGTGGCCGAATGCAAGTCGGCCCCACGAGAGGTCAGCCCTTGAGCAGTCGCTCGAGATAGTGAATGTCGACGCCGCCGCGGCGGAAGTCGGTGTTCTGCATCAGGCGCTGGTGCAGGGGGATGGTGGTCTTGATGGGGCCGACCTCGAACTCGTGCAGGGCGCGGCTGGTGCGTTCGAGGGCCTGCTCGCGGGTGTCGGCCCAGCAGATGAGTTTGCCGATCATCGAGTCGTAGTTGGGCGGCACGCGGTAGCCGGCCAGCACATGGCTGTCGATGCGCACGCCAAGTCCGCCCGGCGCCCGGAAGCGCTCGATCACGCCCGCGCTGGGCATGAAGTCGCGCTCGGGGTCCTCGGCGTTGATGCGGCACTCGATGGCGTGGCCGCGGATCTGGATGTCCTTCTGGCGGTAGGGGATGGCCTCGCCGGCGGCGATGCGGATGGACATCTGGACGATGTCGACGCCGGTGATCATCTCGGTCACCGGGTGCTCGACCTGCACGCGGGTGTTCACCTCGAGCATGTAGAAGTTCTGCTTGTCGTCCATCAGGAACTCGACGGTGGCCGCGCCGGCGTAGCTCGCGCTCTTGACCAGGCGGGCGGCCGACTCGCAGACCTTCTCGATCTTCTTGCGGTCGATGCCGGGGCCGGGGGCCTCCTCGATGATCTTCTGGTGGCGCCGCTGCATGGAGCAGTCGCGCTCCCACAGGTGGATGGCGTTGCCGTGCTTGTCGCCCAGCACCTGGACCTCGACATGGCGGGCGTGCTCCAAGAACTTCTCGATGAACACCGCGCCGTTGCCGAACGCGGCCAGGGCCTCCTGCTGGGCCTTGGAGATATTGGTGCGCAGGGTGGCCTCGTTGCGGCAGACGCGCATGCCGCGCCCGCCGCCACCCGCGGCGGCCTTGATGATGACGGGGTAGCCGATCTCGTCGGCGACCTTCACGGCTTCCTCGATGTCCTCGATGGCGCCCTCCGAGCCGGGGAACACGGGGACCTTGGCGGCCTTGGCGTAGCGCTTGGCCTCGACCTTGTCGCCCAGCTTGCCCATGGCCTCGGGGCTGGGGCCGATGAACTCGATCTTGCAGTCGCGGCAGACCTCGGAGAAGTCGGCGCGTTCGGAGAGGAAGCCGTAGCCCGGGTGGATGGCGTCGGCGTCGGCGATCTCGGCGGCGGAGATGATGCGGGAGAAAGTGAGGTAGGACTCTTTGGCGGGGCCGGGGCCGATGCAGATCGCTTCGTCGGCGTCCTTGAGGTAGGGCGCGTCCTTGTCGGCGGTGGAGTACACGCAGACGGACTCGATGCCGAGCTCGCGGCAGGCGCGGATGATGCGAAGGGCGATTTCGCCGCGGTTTGCGATGAGGACGCGTTTGAACATGGGGGGATTCCGGAAGAGACGGAGAGACGAAGAGACGCAGAGACGGAGTGGTTCAGGACGGTCGGGTATCGAGGCTCCGAATCAGGCCTTGGAGGACTCGATCGCACTCCTCGAGGAGTTCCGAGGGGATTCCTTCTGGACGGAGGTACTGCAGATCCGCGGCGACGAGAAACTGGGTCTGGAGTTCAAAGAGCGAGCCCCGGGCGGTGCGCAGGAAGCGGAGCAGGTCGGTGGTGGATTCCCGTCCGAACCCTTCGGCGATGTTGGACGGGATCGAAACAGCGCACCGACGCATCTGGGAGGTCAGGCCGAATCGCTCGGCTTCGGGGAGGGATCCGGTGGCCGAGTACGTCTCTTTCACGAGCGTCATGGCCCGCTGCCAAGCGATCAGATCCTGAAAACGCCTGACTCCGCCCACTGCGTCTCTCCGTCTCTTCGTCTCTGCGTCTCTTCCTCAGCTGGGTCGGACGAGGAACAGCTTCTGCCCGAACTCCACCGAGTCGCCGTCCTTGACGAGGATCTTCTCGATGGTGCCGCTGGTCTCGGCCTTGATCTCGTTGAAGACCTTCATGGCCTCGACCAGGCAGACGACGGTATCGGGGCCGATGCCCGCGCCCACCTTGACGAACGAGTCGGTGTCGGGGTTGGGACGGCTGTAGAACGTGCCCACCATCGGCGACTCGATGGCAACCAGGGAGGCGTCCTCGCCCCCGTCGGCCCCGTCATCCGACGACGCCGGCCGGGCGAC
>CAYNRF010000315.1:0-2822 GCA_964399525.1 uncultured Phycisphaeraceae bacterium
AGCCATGCGGCGTGGCGCTCCGTTTCGAAGAGTTCTTGCTGATAGGCATCACGCTCGGCGGAAAGAAGAGCAGTCTCCCGGCGTGAGTGCTCGACATCAACTACTGATTGATGACCTTCCATCAATTGTATTCCTCGAGCAAGTTTTCAATCGCAGTTCTTTAAAATTGAAAATACGCCGCCTGTAAAGGAGCGCGGATGCCGGAGGCCGCCAGGCCAAGGGCGCATTGATCTGCTTGCCGCGAGGCGGGCGGCCGTGATTCTGAGCGGGACGGAGGTGCTGCCATGTCCGTCCCGTTCCTGCTCAGCCCGGCAGATGCGCCGTATCCGCCTGCACCCCCCGCTTTCGCGACGGCGTCCCGCGGGCGGACGACCGGCGGGGTGCCCGCTGCCTTCCGGTCGCCAGCCGTCCCCAGGCCGGCCATCAGCGCCCGATCGTTTGCAGCCGCGCCAGCAGATCGTCCTCGACCGCCATCGCTAAACGCCGTGTGGCAGGGACGACGGTTGCCGCGGGCGCGTCGGGGTTGTGCAAGCGCACAGTTGGCCGCAGGGGCACCGCCGCTTGCGGTAGATGTGCAGCACCTCGGCCGCCGGGAAGGGGAGCCAGCATGTTGGCGCCCTTCTGGTCGTTCATCTGCCCCTCGGAGAGCATCATGACGACGGGGCGGCCCTGGCCGTCGCAGACGGCGTGGAGCTTGGAGTTCAGCCCGCCCTTGGTGCGGCCGATGCACCGACCAGGCGCCCCCTTTTGAGGAGGCTGGCCGCGGTGCGGTGCGCCTTCAGGTGGGTGCTGTCGATGATCAGCCGGTCGGGCTCGCCTGCTTCGCCGGCGAGAGCGGCGAAGATGCAGCTGAACACGCCCATGCGGCTCCAGCGGACGAAGCGGTTGTAGAGGGTCTTGTGGGGGCCGTAGCCCGGCGGGACATCGCGCCACCGCAGGCCGCCCTGGATGACGAAGATGATGCCGCTGAGCACGCGCCGGTCGTCCACCCGCGGCACCCCGTGCGAGAGCGGAAAGTGCGGGCGGATGCGCCGCATTTGCGCCGCGGTGAGCAGGAACGGGACGGAAATCGCAGCACCTCCGCCCCGTTCAGAATCACGCTCGACCGCGTCGCTGCAAGCAAATTAATGGGTCCTGAGCCTAGCGAAGCTTGCAAGGCCACTCTGATCCATGACGCTGGGGCTGGGCTGCATCGCGTCTGCTGGCATTCGGTTCTGCTCCCGAAGGCGCCTCATCGGGCTGCGGCGTGCGGCGGCGTGAAAGAATTGGGCAGCGTTTCGGTGGGCGCACTATTCACGCCACTGCCCGCTGCCTGACCTCGTCCAGCAAGGCGATGAGCTGGACCACATCCGCATCCTTGAACACGCCGTCCACGCCCTTGCCGCTGAAGCGCGTATAGGGCGCCTCGTAGAGGCGCGCGGTGTCCACCAGGCCGGTCTGGGTCAGGTTCTCCACCAGCGTGTCGAGAAACTCGATCTGGTTGGATGTGAGCGCCTTGCCCTGCATGAAGCCGGCCAGCGCTTCCTTCGCAGCCGCGCGGTCCAGGCCGACCAGTCCACGGATGAAAATGCCGAGACCGTCGCTCTCTGTCTTCGCCTTCTCCACCTCCTCCGCCGTGCCGGTGCCGCTCTCGATCAGCATGCGCTCCAGCTCCGACAAGTCGGTCGGCGTCAGCGGCAGGTTGGTGCGGAGCTTGTGGATGGCGATGTGGTCCTCATGCGCCTGGAGGAAGGCGCGGGCCTTCTCCTTGAACTTCGCGAAGGCATCGGCCGAGACGAACTTCGCGAACGCGATCTCCTGCGCCTCGCCGATCTGGTCCTCGAAATCGGTGTAGAGCACCTTCCGCTTGCGCTTCTCGATCAGGTGCACGAGGCCGCGCAGGCAGCGACGCACGCGTTCCAGCTCGACCACCGTGACGTCCTGCCACCAGGCATCGCTCTGCAGGTCGAGGATCAGCTCCATCTCGGCGGCGATCGCTGGCACGTCCTTGCTGGCGGCGAGCGCGGCGGCGATCTCGACCAGGCTGTCCTTCAGGCGCACATGGTCGCGGCCGGTCAGCAGGCAGAGCTGCAGGTTCAGCAGCAGCAGGTCGAACTGCTTCGCCTCCACCTTCTCCGGGTCGAGCTCGGTCGGCAGGCCGGCGAGGTTATGGGCAAGCTCATCGCGATCGGCCATCGACGGCGCCTCCCACGCCGCCGGCTTGGCGAAGGCTTCCACCAGGCGGCGGTGCGGGCGGACGATGAAGTTGTCGGTGTTCATCGCCGCGACCTCCTTCTGGAGGTGCGCCGCCACATCGCGGCGCAGCGTGCGCTCGGCTTCCGCGTTGGCGGCGGTGCCTTCGGCCAGGCGTGAATCCAGGCCGCCAACCACCTCCAGCCGCGCCCGGAACAGCTTGGCGGAGAGGCTCTCGCCGACGCTGCCCTCCACGATGGGCGGATCCTGGCTGAAGAACTCCAGGTTCTGGCAGAAATCGAAGACGTAGAAGAATTTCTTGTCCTGCCCCGGCCCGAACAGGCCCGGGCAGAGACGCGTGCCGCGGCCGATCATCTGCCAGAACTTCGTCTTGGACCGCACCAGCTTGAAGAAGACGAGGTTCACCACCTCCGGCACGTCGATGCCGGTGTCCAGCATGTCCACGCTGATGGCGATGTGCGGCGCCTTCGCCGGCTGGGAGAAGTCGTCGATCAGCGTGTCCGCGTATTTCACCGTGTTGTCGATCACGCGGGCGAAGTGGCCCTTCAGGTGCGGGTAGTTCGCATCGAAGCGTTCCGCGATGAACTCGGCATGCCGGTGGTTCTTGGCGAAGATGATGGTCTTGCCGA
>CAYNRF010000316.1:0-2803 GCA_964399525.1 uncultured Phycisphaeraceae bacterium
GACGCAGGCGGCGTTGCTGGGCTGGATCAGCGGCGCGTCGGTAGACACGGCGATCAAGGACGTGCTGACGGGGATCGCGGCCGAGCGTTTCGAGATCGCGTGCTATCGCTCGCTGCACGCGGCGGCGCAGTCGCTGGGCGACCAGGCGACAGCGCAGATGTGCACGACGATCCTGCGCGACGAGGAGAGCATGGCCCGGTATCTTGAGGAACAGCTCCCGCGGGTGACGCAGCTTGAACTGGCGGAAGCGCGTCGGTGACGGCGGCGGTCGCCGGCGTCCGGGGGTCAAGGGGGCGGGCTCGTGGAGAAGAGAGAGGGATGACGTCGCGGCGGCGGGCCCTGTGCCCGCCGCCGCGGCGCCCCTTTGGTTCGTCGGCGGCCATGCCGGGAACAGACGCGGGCCGCGACATGTGTCGCGGCCCGCGGCGCCCGGTCGGTGATGCCCGTCATGCGTCGGACGGGATGGTCAGGGCAGGATCATGACGGTCACGTAGCCCCATTCGTTGTTGTTCCACGAGGCGGGATTGCTGGAACGGCCGGTCATGCCGAACTCGTAGATTCCGGCGGGCAGCTGGACCACCGCGGAGAGGGTGTAGAGGTGACGCTGGTTCTGCGGCACGGTCAGTCCGAAGACGCCGGCACCCACGTTGGAGATCCCCGTCCCTCCCTGAAGCCGGTAGCCGATGAACAGGTCGAGGCCCGTGCCGCCGCCCGCGGCGGTGGAGCCCAGGGCCTGGGAAGCGGTGACGAGCACGCGCTGGCCGTCGGCGACGGTCAGCGTCGTGATGGGCGAGACGAAGGCGGTGGTGTTGGTGACGCCGGGCGTGTTGCCGGCGACGAAGTTGGATCCGGTCGGCGTCCAGATGCCGTCGCCCTGGGCGTTGCTCTTGAGGATGCGCCCGGTGCCTGCGTTGTCGGTGATACGCAGGCCGTTGGTGCGGATGTTCCCGACGACGTCGAGCGCGGCGCCCGGGT
The DNA here is from genome assembly GCA_964399525.1 of uncultured Phycisphaeraceae bacterium. Lineage (GTDB taxonomy): Bacteria > Planctomycetota > Phycisphaerae > Phycisphaerales > UBA1924 > UBA6054. Next base: position 976 of record CAYNRF010000316.1, read on the forward strand.
TGTTGGTCCCGATGCCGACGTTGCCACCGAAGTAGCCGCGGCCTTCGAAGAAGCCGGCCCAGCTGTCGGGGCCGGTGGTCCAGCCGCGGACCGCGATGCTGTTGGCGCCGTCGGTGCGGCCGAAGATGCCCGCGGCGCCGTCCGCGGCGCCGTATCCCACGACGCCGATGTAGGTGTCGGTCACGCCGAGCACGCCGGCGGCGCCGAAGCCGCTGCCCTCGCCGCGGACGCCGGCGGCGTCGCTGAACGAGAACGCGGGGCTGGCGTTCTGGATGCCGAGGATGGCGGAGGAGGACAGATCGCCGGTGGTGTTGGTGATGGTGAAGACGTCGCCGCCTGAGATGTTGTCGACGCCGTTGAAGGGCAGGCGGAGGCCGAGGGCGTAGGGCGTGGCGGTGATGGGCTGGGCGGGGGTCAGGGGGGTGTAGCCGGCGGGGTTGGCGCAGTCGCCGACGGGGCCGCCGGGGCGGACGGCGATGGCGAGCCGGCGGGCGCGGCCGTCGAACTGGGCGCCGAAGTCGAGCTGGACGGTGAAAATGCCGGCGGACACCGCGACGTTGTCGATGCAGGTCGGTCCGGCGATGACGTTGCCGATGTCGTCGAGCAGGACGAAGTTCATGTCGAAGGCGGCGTTGGCGGGCGCTCCGTTGTTCTCGAGGAAGCCCTGGTAGGTGAAGGCGGTGGAGACGGGGCCAGCGCCCGCGCCGCCGCGGGGGGCCTGCCTGGCGAAGTAGTCGGCCGGGATGAGCGTGCCGTCGAGCGTGTATTGCGGCTGGGCGGCCGCGGCGCCGGTGGCGTTCTGGGCGTGGGCGATGGACGACAACGCGACGACCGTCGCGACGGTGAGCGGATGACGCATGGCTTTCCCCTTCATTGGCGCGGAGGGAACGGTGCCGCGCCCGCACGAGACAGGTAGTTTGCCCCGAAACGTCCGGAAACGCAAGCGGGAATTTTGGGGGTCGTGTGTGATCGGTGGACTTAACCACAACGTTTGTTCGCACAAGGATCTGGTTGGGTGGGATGGAGCGGGGCGGCTTAGCGGCTTCTGGGTTTGGGGCGGGGCTTGCAGCCGCGGGGGTACTTGGGTTTGTGGGTGTTGGGGGTGGGTTGCGGGCGAGCGCTTCGCGTGACAGACGGGTCTTGGGTTTGGGCCTCTGGGTTGCGCCCTCCGCCTTCGCTGCGCTCAGGCACCTCCCCCGCCTGGGTGGGGGAGGGGGTTGGGGAGGGGGGAGAGGTATACGCCGATTGGATGGGGGTCGTGGGGATGGCCGACTGGAAGTCGGCCCCACGGGAAGAGGCCGACTGCAAGTCGGCCCCACGAGGAACCCCACGATTCGCGGACTCATCGTGGGCGTGAACTGGGGTTGCGTGAACTGGGGATTTGTGCATCAGGGTTTCGAGCTGTTTGCAGGCGAGGCGGACTTCCTTGGCGTCGGTGGTGGTGTCGGTGTTCTGGTAGATCAGGCGGAGCAGGCGGTCGTGGAGCGCGGCCCGCGCGCTGGCTTCACGCTCGTGCTGGCGTTTGGCGCGGACGCGGCGGACCAGCGCGAGGGCGCGCTGGAAGTCCTCGTCGTCGGTGATGGTGTCGAGTTCTTCCAGCGTGATGCTGTGGGCGCGGCAGAGGCCCAGTTCGGAGAGGGTCGGGCTGTCCCAGTCCTCCAGGAGTTTGTCGATGAGGAAGGCGAACTGCTCGTCGGAGAAGCGCTCGATGGGTTCGGTTTCGGGTCTTCGGGGGGTGATGTAGGGCGGGCGGTCGAGGCTGACACGCGGGCCGTGGATGCTGGACTGGAGGCGGTCGGCTTTGGCAATGCGATGGGGTGATTCGATG
>CAYNRF010000317.1:0-2796 GCA_964399525.1 uncultured Phycisphaeraceae bacterium
TAGTTGCCCAAGAATTCGCGCCGCACCGGCTGGCCGTTCAGATGCAGCACGCCGCCGCGAACCTGGATACGGTCGCCCGGCAGCCCGATGATGCGCTTGATGTAGTCGGTGGAGTTGTCGCGCGGCAGCTTGAAGACGGCGACGTCGCCGCGCTCCGGCAGGCTGCCGAAGATGCGGCCGGAGAACAGGTTGGGGCTGAACGGCAGCGAGTGGCGCGAATAGCCATAGGAGAATTTCGAGACGAAGAGATAATCGCCCACCAGCAGCGTTGGAATCATGCTGCCGGACGGGATGTTGAAAGGTTCGAACGCAATCGTGCGGATGCCGATCGCGATCAGGCCGGCATAGACGATCGTCTTGATCGACTCGAGCCAGCCGCCCGACTTCTTCTTCGCCATGGAGGGGGTGTTCACGGGCATCCTACTGGCCGGACGAGGCGCCGGGTCCGTCGCTGCGCGCGCGGATAGAGCGCGCCCCCACCCCCCGTGTCAAGGAAGAGCGTCCTGCGGGACGGAGGCAGCGGCCGGTCGGCCGACGGCGCCGAGCACGGCCGGGACGGGGACCGCGCTGATGATCACCATCGCCTGCGCATAGGGATATTCATCGGTCATGGTCAGGGCGACATGCGCGAGATGGCCCGGTGGCGTGATGGCCTTCAGGCGCTCCGCCGCGCCGCCGGTCATGCGCAGCGTCGGCTGGCCGGAGGAGAGGTTCACCACGCCGAGGTCGCGCCAGAACACCCCCGCGCGGAAGCCGGTGCCCAGCGCCTTGGATGCCGCCTCCTTCGCCGCGAACCGCTTCGCGTAGGTGGCGGCGCGGATCTTCTGGGTGCGGCGCTCGGCCTTGGCGATCTCGAGCGGGGTGAAGACGCGCTCGAGGAAGCGCTGGCCGTGCTTCTCGATCACCCGCTCGATGCGGCGGATGTCGAGGACGTCGCTGCCGAGGCCGATGATCATGGCCAAGCCATCCGGTCACCTGCCGTGCGCCCGTGGCGCCGCCACTCCCCTCCGGTCATCGGATGGCTAGCCCTTCGCCCGCTCGGCCTGCGCCACGCCCTGTACGGCGCGCAGCGCGGCGATGATGTTGGACAGGTGGCGCAGATCCTGGACCTCGACGTCGATCGAGATCTCCTGGAAGTCCGGGCCACGATGGTGGATGCGCAGGTTCTCGATCGCCCCGTCCTGCCGCGCGATCGCGTCGGTGACAGCGGAGAGCGAGCCGCGATCGGCCGAAGCCACCACCTCGATCCGCCCGAGATGCGCCCCACCCGCGCCGCCCTCGTAGTCCCAGTCGATGTCGAGGAAACGCTCCGGGCTCTCGGCGAAGCCCGAAAGGTTCTGGCAATCCCCCTTGTGCACCGTGACACCTTTGCCGGTGGTGACGATGCCGACGATCCGGTCGCCCGGAAGCGGATGGCAGCAGCCGGCGAAGTTCACCTGCATCCCGGCGACCAGTCCCGAGACGCCCATCGCCACGTCACGCCGCCCGCCCTTGGTCGGGATCGGCGGCACAGCACGTGGGCGGGACCGCGCGATCGGCAGCGGATCGGCGGCCCGCGGGGGACCGCGCAGCTCGGGATAGACCGCATGCAGCACGTCGCGCGGCGAGACCGCCCCGGCCGCCACCACCAGGCAGAGTTCCTCGAAGCTTGCCTGCTTGAGCTGCTTCAGGACCGGCTCGATCGCCTTCTCGGAGAACTCGACGCCCTCCTGGCGGAAGGCGCGGGCGATGGCGGCGCGACCTTCCTGGCGCTGCACGTCGCGCTGCTGGGCATGGACGAAGCGGCGGATGCGCGCCTTGGCCTTGCCCGTGATGACGAAGCGTTCCCATTGCGGGTTCGGCGTGCCGCCTCGCGCGGTGATGACCTCCACCTGGTCGCCGTTCTCGAGCGGCGTGCGCAGCGGCTTGATGACGCCGTTGATCTTGGCGCCGACGCACTGGTCGCCCACCTGGCTGTGCACCTGGTAGGCGAAGTCCACGCAGGTGGCGCCACGCGGCAGCGCGATCAGGTCACCCTTCGGCGTGAAGCAGAACACCTGGTCGCGATGCAGTTCGAGCCGTGTCGCATCCAGGAACTCCTGCGGCTCGGCCGCCTGTTCCAGGATGTCGAGCAGCGCCTTCACCCAAGGGAATTTGTGCTGGTCGCGCGCCGCGGCGCCGCCCTGCTTGTAGATCCAGTGCGCCGCCACGCCGTATTCGGCGACCTCGTGCATATCGCGCGTGCGGATCTGCACCTCGATCTTGGCATTGCGTTTCGCGGGCACCGTCACGCCGGTGTGCAGGCATTGGTAGCCGTTCGGCTTCGGGGTGGAGATGTAGTCCTTGAAGCGGCCGGGCACGACGCGATAGGCGCTGTGCACGGCGCCGAGCGCCGCGTAGCAGGCGGCCTTGTCGGGCACGATGACGCGGAAGGCCATGATGTCCGAGAGCTGCTCGAACTCCACCTTCTTGCCGTGCATCTTCAGCCAGATGGAGTAGGGCGACTTCTCGCGCCCCGTCAGCTCCTGCACCTCGACCCCGTTCTCCTTCATGACGCGGGCGAGATCGTCCTTGATCTCGTCGATCAGCTCGGCGCCCTGGCCGTAGAGGAAGGCGCGGCGGGCGGCGATGGTCTGGAAGGCGTCCGGGTCGAGCTCGCGGAAGGACAGCGTCTCCAGCTCGGTCTTCAGCGCGTCCATGCCGATGCGCTCGGCGAGGGGGGCGAAGATGTCCATCGTCTCGCGCGCCGTCTTGCGGCGGCGCTCGGGCTGCGGGACGAAGTGCAGCGTGCGCATGTTGTGCAGCCGGTCGGCGAGC
>CAYNRF010000318.1:0-2784 GCA_964399525.1 uncultured Phycisphaeraceae bacterium
CCCCCCGCTCCGCATTCAGGAGTCGTATGTAAAAAGCAACCGGGCGTCCCGCGGCGAAGGGGGGGAGTGGTGCCGACGGGACGCCCGGCGCGCGAGAGAGACTCGCGTCTCTCCTCTTCCGGTCTGTGGTTGTGGAGCGTGTGCCTGCGTGGCGCGTCCGTGCGGGTCGCGGCGTGTCGTTCGCTCTCGGAATGGTGTACGGAGCGACCGGGGGAGGGGCGCGTGGGAACGATTGGTCGAGGGGCGCACGGGGGGTTGCGGGGCGGCGCAGTCCGCAGGAGTTGACATTCGGAGGGGAGGTAGGGTGGTTCTCGGGCGTGAAGATGGGGGCGATGGGGCGTGCGCGGCGGTGTCGCGGACCGGAAATGCGTCGAAAAATCGACTCGGCGTCAAGTACAGGGATGCGCGAACGTCGGCGCGCGTCGCAGGTTGTGACGGTGGGCGTGTAGGGCCGGATCCAAGGCTCAGCCCTGGTAGCGCGTCAGGCCCCAGCGATGGTCGATGCGGATGGCGTCGGTGACGCGGGGGTCGGCGACGATGTGTTTCCAGGCGCGTTCCATGCCTTCGGACCAGGGCAGGTCGTCGTAGAGGACCAGGGCGCCCGGGGCGGCGTGGGCGGCGAGCAGGTCGTGATAGCCGACGGTGGCCTCGAAGGTGTGCATGGCGTCGACGAAGGCGAAGGCCACCTTGGGGCGGTGGGGGGCCAGCGCGGGCAGGACATCCTCGATGCGGCCGGGGTGGACGCTGACGCGGTCCCCGAGCACGGCGCGGGCGCCCTCCTGGGCGATCTCGGCGCGCCAGGGCTCGAACTCGATGCCGTCGACGGGGTTGTTGGTGTCGCGCTCGGCCAGGCAGAGGGCCAGGGTGCCGATGCCGAACGCGGCGCCGAGTTCGACGCGCCAACCGGGCGATGCAGTCCGGGCGGTCAGGTAGATCAGGTTCAGCGCGGTGGGCGGGCTGGAGACGCCGGCGAGCACCTCGCCGGCGTCCATCTTCTGGATCTGGTGGCGGTAGGAGGTCTCGCGGATCTGGCCGCTGAGCAGGTCGTGGAGATGGTCCTTGCGCGCCATGGCCGGGGCGAGTTCGGGGAGCAGGGTGCGCCCGGGCAGGCGCTTGATGGCCGTGCGCACCGGGGCCAGCGGATCGCCGGGCGAGCGCTTCTCACGGACAAGCGTCGACGCGACGGTGCGGTAGCGCACGGCCCGCACCCTGGTGCGCAGGGCGCGGGCGATGGTCCGGGGGGTGAGCGGCGGCGTCATGGGCGGCTCCGGGGGGGGTGGGGTGGCCGCCGCGGATGCGTGGGGCAGGGTGGCGGCTGGGGTTTTTGCGGGGGTTTACGGGGCGGGGCGTGGTATGCTGCGTGTTGACGATTCTGGAGGCGCGCATGGCGTGGATGTGGAGCGGGCTTGGGTGGGGGTTGCTGGCCGCGGGGCTGGGTCTGCTGGCGTGGGCGTTGTTCTGGGATCGGGCGGGGTGGCGGGGGCGGGCTTCGCTGCGGTGTCGGGGGTGTTGGTATGACCTGACGGGGGCGGGGGGTGCCGGTAGCGAAGGAGAAGGGAAAGAGGGAGAAGACAAGAGGCCGACTGCAAGTCGGCCCCACGGAGAGGTGGTGTGTCCGGAGTGCGGGAAGGCGCATCGGTCGCGTCGGGTCATGCAGCGGACGCGGCGTCATGGGCGATGGGTGGCGGCGGGCGTCGGTTTGATCGCGGGCGCACACTTGGCGGTTTCGGTGCCCGCGGTGCGGGCGCGGGGCTGGATTGGTGCGGCGCCGTCGTCATCGCTGGTGCTCATCGAGCTCGCGGCGCCGGGTGTGGGTCGCGGTGCGGTGATGCGCGAGCTGCGGGCGCGAGCGGCGTGGGAAACTCCCTCGTTGTTCGACGGCTGGGTGACGCGGCGGGGCCTGTTTCTGGCGGGGCGATGGAGCTCAGACGGGGCCGTGACGGATCAGGGTGCTTCGTTCGGGCGGCTGATGCACACGATCGTCAACGGCGCGTTGGAGGGAGGCCGAGCGTACCGGTTCGAGCAAGCTTGGGCGGAGGGGGTGCTGTGGGTCGGGCTGGAGACGCGGGCGCGGGTGCCGCCGGGAGCGCCCTTGTGGGCGGAACTGCGCGTCCGTCGGTTGATCCGCGAGGACTACCGCGTGGTGGTCGGAGACTCGGATGACGGCGCCTGGTTCGACGCCCATGTGTGGGATCGCGGGGTGATGGGGCCGAATCCCGGGCCGGGGATGACGCCGGGGCAGCAGCGCGCATCAGAGCTGGGCGATCGGGTGCTGGACATGGGGCCGGTGGTGTTCGGGGTGCACCAGGAACGCGGCATGAACGCCGTGGTGGTGCATCTGGGTGACGCAGGAAGTAAAGAGGGCGTTGCGGAGGTGTCGGTGCCGTTTCGCCTGATGACGCCGGAGGGTGCGGGCTGGGCGGAGCAGACCGCACAAACGGTCGCGGTGCGGTACCGCGTCGACGCGGGGGCGACACCGGAGCGGGTGGAGCCGGGTCCGGAGGCCGACGCGTTGCGGCGAGCGATCGCCGGCGCCATGTCGGTGAACGCGTATCCGTTCACGCGTCGAACAGACGGCACGCACGGCATCGCGTTGATGATCACCATGAGGGATGTGCCGGACGTCACGCGCTCTGTGACAATCGGCGGCGCGGTGGAAGTCGGGTACTGGCGCAAAGCCGGGGGCGAAAAGGAGTGGCAAGGGCTCGGCTCGGTCGGGCCGGGTTGGTGGCGGGTGATGCCGGTTCCGGCGGGTGAATCGGCGGAGGACTGGTCGTGGCGTGC
>CAYNRF010000319.1:0-2774 GCA_964399525.1 uncultured Phycisphaeraceae bacterium
CGCTCGGCATTCCCGGCAACGCGGTGATGGCGCTGATGGTCGGCGCGCTGATCATCCAGGGCATCCAGCCCGGGCCCCGCATGGTGGAAGCGCAGCCGGACCTGTTCTGGGGCCTCATCGCCTCGATGTGGGTCGGCAACCTGATGCTGCTGGTCATCAACCTGCCGCTGATCGGCGTGTGGGTGAAGCTGCTGCAGGTGCCCTACAAGTATATGTATCCGGCGATCCTGACCTTCTGCGGGATCGGCGTCTACTCGATCAACAACAACGTCTTCGACGTCTATCAGATGATCGCCTTCGGCATCTTCGGCTACCTCTGCTCCAAGCTCCGGATGGAGCCGGCGCCGCTGCTGATCGGCTTCGTGCTCGGCCCGATGATGGAGGAGCATCTGCGCCGCGCCATGCTGCTCTCCCGCGGCGACGTCGGCGTCTTCATCGAGCGGCCGATCAGCGCGACGCTGCTGGTGCTGGCGGTCATCGCGCTCGGGCTGATGCTGATGCCCAACCTGCGACGGTCGAAGGACGAGGCGATGCAGGGGGGCTGAGCGGCCGGCGGGGTGGGGGGGCTTACCCGGAACGACGACCGACCAGGACCAGGTTCTGCAGCGCGTCGCCCGGCAGGTGCGCAGCAGCCTCCGCCTCGTCCCAGCAATCCGAGTAGCACGCGGCCTCCACCACCAGCCCGGCGCCCCGCATCGCGTCCAGCAGTTCCGCCATGGCGTATTCCCGCACATGGTGGTGGAAGCGATCGGCGGGCCCGTAACCGGCGGGAAAGACCGGCTGCGGGTTGCGCCCGCGCTGCAGTGCGGCACGCGCCTCGGCACGGAAGAAGTTGGGGGTGGTGACGTAGAGCAGCCCGCCGGGCGCCAGGCTGAGAGCCAGGGCTCGGAACAGGTTGCCGGGGTTCACCACCAGGTGTTCCAGCACCTCGCAGAGCATCACCAGGTGCTGCTCCCGCTGCGGCAGGACGGCCCCGGCCCGCAGGTCGGCCTTCTCCAGGTCGATCTGCGCCGCCTCCTCCACCACGCCATCGAGCTGGCGGTGACGGAACAGGCACGCCGAGCCGAGCCGGAGCGCCGGGAACAGGCGCTTGTAGAGCATCGGCGTGATGCTGGAGCCGATCTCCACCACGCGGCAGGCGGGCCAGTCCGGATGGTCCGCGAGCAAGGCCGAAATCGCCTCTGCAGCCTCTGCGAAGCGCCGGCGGTGGGTCCGGGCGTAGTCGAGCTGGTCGGGCCGGAGCAGCCCATCCGCCGCGAGCCCGGCAAGCGCCGCGTCCACCGCCGCCAACTGCGACCCGCGCCCGGCGGCGAGCGCGGCGGCGCCGGCGCGCAGGGCGGGCTCGGCCTCCAGGGGATCGGGCGGGGATGCGAAGCACGGACGGTCGGCGTGGAAAGCCGGCGGCGCAGCCACAGGCTGGCCAAGCATTGCGCGCAGCCAGGCCAGCATGGCGCGGAGCAGGTGCCGCGCCTATTTGGGCGCGAGCACCATGATCATCTGCCGGTTCTCGAGACGCGGCATCGATTCCACCTTGGTGGTCTCCGCCATTTCCGTGCGGATACGATCCAGCACCTTCAGGCCGAGATCCTGGTGCGCCATTTCGCGCCCACGGAAGCGCAGCGTGACTTTCACCTTGTCGCCCTCGCCGATGAATTCCTTCATCTGGCGCATCTTCACTTCGTAGTCGTGGTCGTCGATGTTCGGGCGGACCTTGATTTCCTTGATCTCGACCACCTTCTGGCGCTTGCGCGCCTCGTTGGCCTTCTTCTGCTGCTCGTACTTGTACTTGCCATAGTCGAGGATCTTCACGACCGGCGGTACGGCGTTCGGGCTGATCTCCAGCAGGTCGAGCCCGACATCGTAGGCGCGGATCAGCGCCTCGCGCGCGGTCATCACGCCCAGCATCTCGCCGTCCTGGTCGATCAGCCGCACCTGCGGGGCGCGGATATCCTCATTGACCCGCGGGCCGTCACGAGTGGGCAGCTGGGCGGGCATCGGTCCTCGAGGTATGGCGCTCTCCTGTCTTTGTTGCTGTCGTTCGGCCGGACGTTATGGCGATCCGCTCAGGCGGATGCAACCCGAAGGTCGGGCGCCCGGGCCTCCGCGGCGAGCCGGGCCACCGCGGCGTCCAGCGGCACCGTCTCCTGCTCGCGCCCCGGCAGGCGGCGGATCACCAGGCTGCGCTCCTCCGCCTCCCTCCGGCCGATCACGGCCAGCACTGGCACGCGCTGGTCGATATGGTCGACCACCTTGCGGTTGATCTTCTCGTTGCGCAGGTCGAGGTCCACGCGCAGCCCGGCGGCCTGCAGCGCCGCCGCGGCTTCGCGGGCGAAGCCGTCGGCATCGGAGACGATCGTCGCCACCACCACCTGCACCGGCGCAAGCCACAGCGGGAAGCGGCCCGCATGCTGCTCGATCAGGATGCCGAGGAAGCGCTCGAAGCTGCCGAGGATCGCGCGGTGCAGCATCACGGGCCGCTTCCTCGTGCCGTCCTCGGCCACGTATTCCGCGTCCAGCCGCTCGGGCAGGACGAAGTCCACCTGCAGGGTGCCGCACTGCCAGTCGCGCCCGATCGCGTCGCGCAACACGAATTCCAGCTTCGGCCCGTAGAAGGCGCCCTCCCCCGGGTTCAGCTCGTAGTCGACGCCCGCGATCCGGCAGGCCTCCTTCAGCGCGCCCTCGGCCTGGTCCCAGACCGCATCGCTGCCGGCGCGCCGCGCCGGGCGGTCGGAGAACTTCACGCGGAACTCGGCGAAGCCGAAGTCGCGATAGAT
>CAYNRF010000320.1:0-2743 GCA_964399525.1 uncultured Phycisphaeraceae bacterium
GTACCAATGCAGCATCACTGTCTCTACTGGTACACGCACCACGCACTACGCACCACGGATCAAACCCACCACATCAATCTGATGCGCAACGTAGATCAACTCCCCGCGCTCAATCTGGGCGCGGCGGGTTTGCAGCCACTGGGCAAAGGACGCTGCATCCAGTTCGGGGTGGCCCGTGAGGGTGGTTTCGACGAAGTAGAGGATGTGGCGCAGGAAGTAGGCTTCGTCGCCAGGATATTGGCCGCCGCGGCTGTGGACAACCCAATCTGAACTGCCGGCGGCGAGGACGTCGACGCCGATCTGCTGGAGCAGCGCCAGCAGGTGACGCCCGGCGCGGTGATCACCCGACGGTTTGCCGTCGGTGATGCGCTCGTCCATGCTGCGGTGGTACAACTGCTCGATCTGATCGTCGAGGGCGCGGTTTAGGGTGGGGAGGAAGGCGGTGATCCCGTCAAAATTGATTGAGAAATAACATAGGCCGTCGGCGCGGAGGGTGCGCAGCAACGACAGTGTGGCCTCGCGGATGTCGAACAGATCGAGGACGGCGTGCGCAACGAGCAGATCGTAGACGCCGTGATTGGCGGCGTCGGCGGCAAAGGAGAGGGCGTCGGCGTTAATGGTGCGCACCTGTACGTCGCCCGCCCCATCCGGCGGTGCGAGGACGATTGCGCCGTCGCGCTGGCTGCTTGTCCATGCCTGCGTGTTGGCCCACGCGGCCAGCCGCGCGGGGATGGCGTTGACGCCTTCGGGCCAGAGATCGACGGCGGTGTAGTCGACGCCGTGGAGGATGCCTGCGGCGAGCATGCGTTCGATCATGGTGCCGCTGCCTGCCCCAATTTCGAGGACGCGCAACCGCCGGTCGCCGGTACGGCGGGCAGCGAGCTGGTCGGTCAAGGCGCGCCAGACGTGCTGGTTGAGTGATCGGTCGTCGATGGGTTTTTTGGCAGCAAGATAGCGCAGAAATGACATTTCTTCGGTCATGGTTGGTCCTCTGGTCTGTCCTCGGTGAGCAGGGATTGGAGGAAGGCGCGGGCGCGGGCTGCGCTTTCGGTCCAGGTGGGGTGTTGATCGTAGCGGCGACGGGCGGCCTGTCCCATTTGGGTGCGGCGGGCGGGGTCGGTCAATAACGCGATCTTGGCTGCGGCGGCGGCAAGATCGTTCTGGTCCACCAAAAACCCGTTGACACCCTCGCCGATGAGATCGGGGGCGGCGCCGGTGCGGGCGGCGATGACAGGCAGGCCGAAGCTCATGGCTTCGAGGAAGGCGATGCCGAAGCCTTCGAACGAGAGCAGCGCCAGGGCGTGGCTCTGGCGCAAGGACGCTACCACGTCGTCGTCACTGAGGCGGCCGCGCAGGTGAACGTTGGCGGCCAATCCCAGTTCGGCGATCTGGCGGCGCAGTTGGGCGGCGTAGCCTGGATCGACGGTGAGCGAGCCGACGATGTCGAGCGTCCAGCTTTCGAGGGGGAGCCGGGCCAGGGCGGCCAGCAGGTGGTGAATGCCCTTGCGCGGGATGACGGTGCCCAGCGAGAGCAGGCGCAGCGGTGTCTCGGTGCGGCGGCGTTCGAGCAGGGCGGCTACGTCCTCGGCGGTGGGGGGGCGCAGGTGATCGGCGGCGGGCAGGGCCACCACACCGGGGATCGCCTGCCCAGCCAGCGCGGTGACGGCGCGGCGGGTGCTTTCGCTGTTGTAGATGGCGGCGTCGAGGGTGCGCAGGTAGCGCCGTTCCACCCAGCGGTAGAGCGGCATCCACAGCCGCGGGTGTTCCTCGTCGGCGCGCAGGTGGTGCACGATGCTGACGATGGGATAGTCCACGTGTCCGCGCAGTTGCCGGTTGATCCACCAGAGCGAGGGGTGGTTGAGTTCGTCTTGCAGCAGTAGATCCACGTTGAGCCCACGCAGTCGGTGCAGCAGGTCGCCGTCCGCGTTGTCGGCGAGATGGCGCGGGTAATTTCGCCAGGGCAACGAGATGATCTCCACCTCGTCGCCGGCCTGGCGCAAGTGCGTCACCAGTTGGCGATCATAGAGATAGCCGCCGGAGAGGGTATCGAGAGAGCCGTAGATGAGGAGGGCGATGCGCATGGTGGTGGGGAGTATTTGCGATTAAGCGATTGGGGGATTAGGGGATTTCAGATAGTCTACACGATCTGAAATCCCCTAATACCCCAATCGCTTAATCCCTAAATCTCCAAAGCCTAGCCCCTCCGTACGCGGTACGCCGCCCACGCGATATTGTTTTCCCAAATTTTCACCGTGAGCGCGGAGATGTTGGGCGCGTTGAGTTGATCGGAAAACCAGGTGGCGACGATGCGGCAGAAGTGCTCGATGCTGGGGTTGAGGCCGGCGAATTCGGGCAGTTCGTTGAGGGTTTTGTCTTTGTATTGGGTCACTACTTGCGCCAGCAGTTCTTCCACGTGGACGATGTCTACGAGGTAGCCGTGTCGGTCGAGTTCGGCGCCTTCGAGTTGCAATTCGAGCCGGTAGTGATGCGAATGCCAGAAATTCTCTGCGCCCCAATCTCCCCCGATCAGGAAATGCTGGGCCACAAAGTCGCGTTGAACGGCGAGGGTATACATGAGAGTGTCCTTTCAGGTGGAGAGTGGGGGTAAATGGGCAGATCGTGTCGAGTCAGTGCCTGGCACGGGGCAGCATCAGATTCGAATGCGATAGAGTGCCTGCCCCGTGCCAGGCACTGACGGGTTGACCCTTTCACCTTGTCAGTATTCTAGTAACACCTGCACGCA
>CAYNRF010000321.1:0-2722 GCA_964399525.1 uncultured Phycisphaeraceae bacterium
CTGTTCGACCTGGCGCGGGAGCGGACGGTGATGGTCTGGGGTCGCAGCCGCAGCACCGCCCCGGGCAGCCGCGACAATGCCTATCATGCCGGCTACCCGCGCGCCGGCGACGGGCTCGACAAGGGCCATGCCTGGTCGCATGCGCAAGGCGGCCGCGAAGGCGGGCCGAACTATTTCCGCCAGGCCCGCAGGCTCAACCAGGCGCGCTCCGACAACGGCCTGCTGTGGCGGGCGATCGAGGTGCACATGGCGGCGAATGCCGGGCTGCGCGCCTTCGTGCGGCTGATCTACGGCGCGGCGAACGGCACCGACCGGCCGGACGACGTCGAATACGGCATCCTGCCCGCGAGCGGACAGTTCCGGGCGGTGGTCTTCCCGAACCGGTGACACGGCGCCCGGGCGGGAAAGCAACCGCCCGGGCGCGCTGCATCTCAGGCGATCAGCACCTCCATCGGCCGCATCATCTCGTGGTCCTCGTGACTCAGGATGTGGCAGTGCCAGACGTAGAGGCCGGCCTTCTCGAAGGTCGCCGCGATCTCCAGCATCTCGCCCGTGGCCACATAGGTCGTGTCCTGGTGGCCGCCCTCCTCCGGCGCCAGCGGGCGCAGCGTGTTGCTGATCCAGATGTCGTGCTCGGTGAAGTCGACCTCCGCCTCGGCATCGTAGTGGCCGTAGCTGATCAGCCCGTCGCCCGTCGTGTCGTCCGGGATGCCGTCCTCGCCGCCATCCTCGTCGAGGAACGCGATGTCCCGCCGCCCGATGCCCTGGAAGAGGGTGAGGTGCAGATGCACCGGGTGGGCGTCCGCGGTGAAGTTGAAGATCTCCCACTTCTCCGTGCTGCCGAGCAGCGTCGTCTCGGTGATCGGGTCGGACCATAGCAGCGGGCCGAAGTCGTTGATCTCCACCATGCCGTGGCCGTCATGGAGGTGCATGTCGCCCTCATCCGCCATCATCTCATGGCGCTCGTGGAAGGCGCCTTCCTCCGCGGTGCCGAGCAGCGGCTGGACGCGGCCGTACTCGTCCGCGCCCTCGAACAGCCCGACGCGGCGCACCAGGTCGAAGGGACCACCGGTGATGTCCACGTAGTCGGGATCGAGCACCGTCCCCGGCGCCACGCTCGCCGTGGTGTCGGCCTGCACCGAGGCGTCGACGGTGAACTGCATCACGTTGCCCACCGGGTCGTCCGCCGTCGCTGCGGTCGCGTCGATGAGGTTGCCGGCGTCGTCGAAGGCCTTGAAGGGCGAATAGTCGGGCCCGCGGTTGACCAGCCGGACCGTGTCGCCCGGATCGGCGCCGGAGAAGTCGATGGCCACCTTGATCCGGTCCCCGGGCGCCAGCACGAACTCGCCGTTCAGGTCCACCGCGACCGGCAGCAGCCCGCCATCGACGGCGATCCCGACGACATCGGCCGGCCCTTCGAAGTCGAGCACGTAGAAGCGGCTGTCGGAACCGTTGAGCAGGGTGAAGGTGTAGCTGCCCTGTCCGACATCGAGGTTCGGCCAGGCGACGCCGTTGACCATGATGTGGTCGCCGAAGAACTCCGGCAGCGCGCTGGCGGCATCGTCGCCGTTTTCCTCGAAGAACGCCTCGCCGACTTCCTCGAGCACCGAGCCCGATCCGCCCTCCCCGTCCGGCAGGACATCGTCCTGGTAGGCCGGGTAGTAGAGCTGTCCGTCGGTGGTGAAGGCCTTGTCCTGGATGACCAGCGGGATCTCGCGATCCGGCAGGACGCCGTCCTCGATGAGCGCGGCCTCGTGCTCGTCGGTCAGCCTGTAGTAGCCCGCAAGGCCCCCATAGACATTGAGCCGCGTGAGGCCGAGCGCGTGGTCGTGGTACCAGAGCGGCGCCGCATCCTGCTCGTTGTCATAGGTATAGGCATTGCCGGCGTAGAGCGGCCCGACCTCGGCCGGCCCCTTGGGGCCCTTGGTCTGGGTGTACCAGGCCTCCGGATTGCCGTCGAAGGGGGCGTCCGTCTTGCCGCCGTGCAGATGGGGCACGACCGGCACGAAGCCGTCCTCGATCATCTTCAGGACGGGGTTCGCGCGGTGCAGCGTGTAGTCCACGGGCAGCAGGTGGCCGGAGAGCGGCAGCTGGTTCTGCCACTTCACCGTCACCGCGCTGCCCGCCTCGGCCAGCAGCGTCGGCCCCAGATAAGCGCCCGTGCCACCCACGCCGTAGCCCCAGACCGTGGTCGTCAGCGGATTTCCCTCGGCGTCGTAGAGGCCCATCTGCACCTCGGTCTCCCGCATCTGCAGGACGAGGTGCTTCCGCTTCGTGAGATCGATCTCCTCCGGAATGGCGAGATCGTTCGTGAAGCCGTAGCTCTGGAACTGGTTGGTCGCGTCGAGCAGCACCATCCTGGTCTTCTCCTCCTGTTCGTCGCGCACGGCCGCATCCGCAACCGGACTCATGAAGGAGGGCACCACGGGCCCACGGCCGATGTCTTAATTTGCGCATATAATATGTCTTGCTGGCCAGCCGTACAGCATTCGGAGGCACCCGACCGGAGCCAGGCTCGTTTCAAAAATTCGAGAGATGGTGGTTTATGCGGCGAGCGCGACCCCGGCCGCCCGCAGGAAGCCCTCGGCCACATGCGCCGCCAGCGCATCCGCCGCCGGCACGCCGAGCGACGCCTCATGCCGCAGCAGCACGATGCCCATCTCGGGCAGCGGCGGCAGGCCTTCGGCCTCGCCCATCCAGGCGAGGCCCTCGGGCAGGGTGC
>CAYNRF010000322.1:0-2682 GCA_964399525.1 uncultured Phycisphaeraceae bacterium
GGCTGGCAACCCCCGTGGGAGAGCCAGACTGTAGACTACGAAGAGGCTTTCGTCTCGACTGAAGTGACGTCGATGATCCAGCGTCGCCTGGCCCACCTGCTGCCCACCGAACGGCAGATCCTCGACGTGGCCGCCGTCCTGGGCACGACGTTTGATCTCAACTTGCTGGCGTCGCTCTTTCCCGGCACGGCGCGGGAGGCGCTTATGGCCACCGCCACGCTGGTACAGCGCCGTTTTTTGCAGGAGACGGCTACCGCCTACCGCTTCGAGCACGACCAAATTCGCCAAACCGTCTACGCCCAACTGCCCGAACGGGAACGGCGACAACTTCACCGCCGCGCCGGGGACGTCCTCGCCCGTGTGCAGCCAGACGCAGCGGCGCTGCTGGCCTATCACTTTGCGTTGGCCGGTGCCACAGGACAGGCTTTCCACTACCACACCCTGGCCGGTGACAGCGCCCGATCCGGCGGCAGCTACCCCCTGGCGCGCCGCCACTACGAGCAGGCCGCGGCCCACCTGGGCGACGTGGTCCTGGCGGCGGGGCAGCGTTTCGATTTGCTGCTGGCGTGGGAAAGTGTCCTCGATCTGCTGGGCGAACGGGAGGCGCAGGCGCAGGTGTTGGCGCAGTTGGCCCAGGTGGACGGGCTGAGTCGGGCGCAGCGTGGCATCTTCGCGTTGCGGCAGGCGCGGCTGGCGGGCGCATCCGGCCAGTTGACCGACGCGCTCGATGCTGTCGCTGCCTGTTGCGTCCTCGCCGAAGAGATGGGCGACAAGCGTCTTCAGGTGGAATCGTTGATCTATTGGGGTGAACTGCGCAACCAGACGGGCGATCTCCCCGCCGCCGAGGACCATCTACGCTGGGCCGTCGCCATCGCCGAAGGGATGGACGATCCGCGGCTACAGGCGCAGGCGCTGATCCACCTGGCCGACGTACTGCCCGGTCGCAATGCCTACGACGAAGCCCTCACGGTGGCCCAATCTGCCTTGACCCGCTACCAGGAACTGGGCGATCTAGCTGGCGAAGCCCACGTCTACGTCACCTTGGCCGTGATCCAGGTGGAACGGGGCGACGTGGCGGGTGGGGCTGAACGGTACTTCCAGGCGCTGACGCTCACCGAACAGTGCGGCTACCGCTACCAGGAAGCGCGCATCGCCACCAATCTGGCCAACGCACTCTGCATTTTGGGGCGGATTGGCGAAGCGCTGGCGCTCTACGAACGGGGCATGGCAATTGGCCGTCAACTGGGCGAAGCGCGGCTGGAACACATCATCGCCATCAACCACGGCTCTACTTTTCTTTCGTTTGTGGGGCCGGATGAGGACGTCATCGCGCAGGTGCGGCGGGCGCTGGCGTGGAGCGAAACCATGGGCGATGCCATCGGCGTGGGGCAGGCGTGGAATCTGCTCTCGATGGCTGCGTTTTATGGTGGGGATCTCGTCCTGGCGCGGCAGCATTTGGATCGATCGGTGGCCGCTTTCGCCGCAGTGGACTATGCCTATGTCAAAGCGCAGGCATTGCGCGCACAGGCCACACTCAGCCAGGCCGAAGCCAACTTCGAGGACGCGCTGCGCCTGATCGAAGACGCGCTGGCCATCAGCCGCGACATCGATGCGCCCCAACTTGTCACCGAGATGCGTTCGATCCAGGGCGAAATCTTCCTCGAACTAGGACGGCTCGACGAAGCCCTCGCCGCCACCGCCGAGGCCATGGACGGCGTCGATCCCAGCGTCTTCCAATCGTATCTACTCCATCACCGGCGTTTTCGCGTCCTCCGCGCCGCCGGTCTCACCGATGAAGCCAGCGCCGCCCTTTCCCAGGCAATGGCTGAGTTCAGCGCCGTCCTCGATAGTCTGTCACCGGAGCAGCGTACGCGCAGCCGCGGGGCTGTCCCCGCGCATCGGGCGTTGTTGGCAGACGCAGAGTTTGTCTTGTAGATACAGATTGGGGGGGAACACGGATGGAGAAGGGTGGCGTGGACGATCAATGCCATCAGACGTGGAGAGAGCATCCTCAGATGCGGCGGCACACGAATAGAGCCGCATCTGAGGATGCTCTCTCCGCTCGAAATGATATCAAGAGGGGGCTGCAGTCATTACACAAAAGCAGCAGTAGGCATCTGGATATACTGATCGGGTTCTTCGTTGTGCTCTTGAATGGCGAAGAAGCGCCGCTCGATTTCCTTGAGAACGGCGGCATCGTAGTAGACCATGCCACAGTGTGTGCAGATTTCCACAGGTGTGTTGGGCACGAGCAAGTAGTTGCCCTGGCTGTACAGGTATTCGATCCGTCGTTCCTCAGATTCCTCTCCACAGCTTTGGCACTGCCTCATTGTTATCGCTGTGACGCCTCCAGCACAGTCAACCCGACAAGTTCATCATCTCGATAGTCCAACACAATGCCGTCTTCACGCATTTCACTGTGCGTAGAGGATGGATTGTCTTCAAAGTGGATGTACAACACATCCACCTCTGCGTCGTAGTCCAGCCAGAGTTTCGTCGTCGGCAATTTGATCAGATTCGTCACAGCCTTTAGCAGATAGCCGAGGCTGGGGTGTTCTAGAATTTGCGCGGCCATATCACTGAACCTCGATTGTACTTGGACGATACATACGCTGTAATCACAAACCCATCTTCCGCACTGACTTCCTTGTAGACAACGTGCAAGAATCTGTCTCGTGCCAG
>CAYNRF010000323.1:0-2678 GCA_964399525.1 uncultured Phycisphaeraceae bacterium
TGGCTCATCGGCACAGGCAGCGCGGCACGCGAGTGGTCCCGATTCCGTTCGAAGAACGAGATCGCGATCGGCTTCGCCTACAGCGGCGAGCAGGTTGGCGACCTGGCAACGATGAATCGCGAGCAGATCCATGCGCGCGTCAAGGCGCTTTCGGGTGTGCGCAATCCGAAGAACGACTCGCGTGCGTGTTGGGAGTTCGCGCATGAGATCCGCGAGGGCGAGTTCGTGGTCGCTCGCGCGGGGAACTCCCGTCTGCTTGCCTTTGGGCGCGTCGTCGGCCCATACACCTTCGATAGGTCTGCGGCCGACTACGCCCACGCACGGCGCGTCGAGTGGCTCGACATTCGCGACCGCGTCATGCCCGATCGCGTGCTGCTTCCGACCAAGACGCTCACCGAGATGTCGCAGTACCCCGACATCGTCGACCTCATGCTCGGCCGGCGCACCTCGATCGCCGAGCGCTGCATGGAGCAGCAGGGTCACGACGCCGCATCGATCGACGCGTTCTTCAAGCAGCCTGCTTTCGAGATCGCGGCGCTCGCAGGCACACTCGATGCGGCACCGCCGCCGAGCGTCGCGGCCGCTGCCGAGGACGCCCCCACGCTCGATTCGATCGACTCTGAATCGTTCGCGTCGCTCGGCGAGCTTCAGTCGATCATGGCGGCTCTTGCCACGAAGCGTGCCGTCGTGCTGCAAGGGTCTCCAGGCACCGGAAAGACCTTCCTTGCGCAGAAGATCGCGCATCACTTCGCGGGGACGATGGATCGCGTGCACCGTGTGCAGTTCCACCCTGCCTACTCGTACGAAGACTTCGTGCGCGGAATCCGCCCGACAGCGACCGGTTTCGCCGTCGAGAACGGCCCGCTCGTCCGCATCTCCGACGAGGCGAAGCGCGCACCGCGCGACCAGTTCGTCCTCTTCATCGACGAGATCAACCGCGGCAATGTCGCCAAGATCCTCGGTGAAGCGCTGTCGCTCATCGAAGTCGACAAGCGCGACCCGAAGCACCGCGTGAAGCTCGGCCTCGCGCACGACGGAAGCCACGACTTCTGGATTCCGCCGAACGTGGCGGTGCTTGCGACCATGAACACGGCCGACCGCTCGATTGCGCTCGTCGACTACGCGCTGCGCCGGCGATTTGCGTTCATTCGCCTGGCACCTGCGTACGACCGCGCCGAGTTCAGCGACTGGCTGCTCGAGCAGTTCGCGCCTGGCGCCGATGAGGGCGCGTCTGCGAACGACCGTTCGCGCGTCGTCGCACGTTCGATCATCGATGGGATGCGTTCGATCAACGAGTTGATCGTGTCCGACAAGTCGTTTGGCGACGGCTTCGCGATCGGGCACAGCTTCTTCTGCACCTTCGACCCCCGCCACGGCGAGGCGCCTGAGCGCTGGGCCACTCGCGTCTTCGAGCAGGAGATCCGCCCGCTCATCGACGAGTACTGCGTCGAGCACCCGGCGCTGCGCAAAAAGTTGCTCGAGCTGATCCCGAGTTTCTGACGCATGACTGAAGGCCGCGCACAGAGCCTCCCCCCGATTCCCGTGGCGAATCTGCTGCGGATCGCCTTCTATGCGGGCGACTTGCTCGACGAGTTCGACGACTGCGAGGCCGCACGCGAAGACGGAGCCCGTTTCGACGATGTGCTGCAAGCGATGCTCGCGCGCGCAGCCGACCGCATTCGTCTGCGCGGGTTTGAGCGCGGTTACTCGCAGGATGAGGAGCTCACGACGCGGCCGCGCGGGCGGATGCTCGTGGCTGAGTCGATCGCGTCGTGTGCGATTCCGACACGCCGACTTGCCTGCAGATTTGACGAGTTCGGCGCCGATACGGCACACAACCGCGTGCTGAAGGCAGCGGCGCGGCAACTTGCGCGGACCTCTGACGAGTCACCTGCGAAGGACGGTCTTCGCGCCCTTGTCCGCGAGATGCGCGATGTGGGCGATGTGCGGCTCTCACGGCGACTGCTCTCGTCGCTTCCGCGCTCGATCGCGACCCGCCGATATCGGGTCGTACGCTTCATCGCGCGCCTGATCGTGGAGTCGGGACAGCCGGACGAGCGCCTTGGAGAGGAGTGGGCGCGCCGACTCACTCAGGACGAGGTCAAGATGCGCGCGGTGTTCGAACGCTTCGTCCAGCGCTACGGGCGTGCGCATGCCCCGAGCGGGACGCGCGTCGGGCGATCGCATCTTCGCTGGAGCGCGGCCGAACAGCCTCATGTCGGCGGACTTGAGACCGATGTGACGATCAAGCGCGACGGCGCCGTGCGCATCGTCGAGTGCAAGTACATGCGCGAGTGGACTTCCAGCGGCCCGTTCGGCGCGGAGTCTTTCCACGCGGCGCATCTTCGACAGATCTACGCCTATCTCGCGCGGACCCGCGACACAGCGGCGGTGCCAACGCGGGTCGATGGCGTGCTTCTCTACCCTGCCATCGCAGATGCGACGGAGCAAGCCATCGACCTCGGCGGGTTCGCCGTGCGCGTGGTGCGGCTTCCGCTGTCGGCGCCGTGGAGCGAGTTGACTGAGCGCCTCGAGCGGGTGCTGTTTGGGAACGAGGACGCACGCTAGCGCCCCCCTCACACCCCCCGCCCGACCTCCCACCCCTCAAAGCACCCGAGCACCGTCTGCCGCGCGGCCGTGATGCGAAACACCGCGACCTGGCGGTACTTCGCCCCGAG
>CAYNRF010000324.1:0-2667 GCA_964399525.1 uncultured Phycisphaeraceae bacterium
GTGCGCGCCGTGACCTTCAAGGAGCTGGCCTACCTGCCGATTGAGACGCGCGAGGACCCCGACGTGCTGGGCAAGCAGTGGGCGGCACTGCGCGGGTTGTACAACGCCGGGGTGGACTTTCTCTACACCGTGGGTGGCCTCTTTGCGCCGCAACACATCGGTGTGGTGCAGTGGTACGGCGCGGCGGCGGAGTCCAGCGGCGAGGAGCAGGCGGTGGCCGAGGCTGAACGACGCATGGCGGCGGTGGAGGCGACGCTGGCCAACTATCCGCTGTCACGACTGGCCGCGCCGGAAGGGAAGCGGGTGCAGTGGTTGTTTCAGCGCATGCAGCGGCTGCCGAAGGTATTGGCCGTGTTGGGCCACCCCGACCCGCGCCTTGCGCGCAAGGGGTTGGGGCGGGACGGCGCGCTGGGCGAAGAGGACGAGGAGCTGGCCAGCCAGCAGGGGGAGATTCTCTTGCGCGGGCTGGCCAAACTGCGCGAGGACTTTGTTTTCCTGGTCACGGCGCACCATGTGGGGCGGGGGGCCTTGGCCGAGGCACTGGTGCAGATGAGCCAGGTGGCCAGCCACTACGCCAGCCGCCAACGGGGGAGCCTCAGCGCCGGTTTCTCCATCGCCATCCCCCTGGCCACGGCGCTTTCGGACCGCTACAGCGGCAGCCAGGGGCGCAGCGAGAGTACGGCGCAGAGTCAGAGCGACACGGTGAGTGAGGGCTGGGGGACCGGCGAGACACGCAGTTGGGGCCACAGCGTCGGGCGCAGCGAGAGCCACGGCTTCGCCCACACCGTGAGTTCGGCGGTGACCGATGCCGTCAGCACCACCCAGGGCGAGTCGTGGGGCGAGAGCCAGGCGCACACCGTCAGCCAGTCCCACACCGATTCGGGCAGCCACACCGACAGCGTCAGCCGTGGCGTGGCCAACTCGGTGGGTGAGAATTGGTCCACCAGCCGTTCCAGCGGCACATCCCAGGCCACGGGACAATCCAGCGGCACCACGGTGAGCAGCGGCCAGAGTGTGGGACAGAGTTGGGCCGAGTCCCACAGTGAAGGGGTGAGTAGCGGGTTGGCCCGTAGCGAGAGCGCCAACTGGTCGGCGGGACAGTCGGCAGGCGTCAGCGTCAGCCAGGGCGAGAGTGTGGGCAGCAGTTGGGGTGTGGGCCAGAGCGAGGGGCAGAGTGCAGGCGTCTCGGCAGGCGCGGGCAGCAACTGGTCGTCCAGCGAAAGCCAAGGAGCCAGCCAGGGCAGCAGCGTGGGCGTGGGCGTCTCGGAGTCGGTGTCGCAGGCGCAGGGGGTGTCGGCAGGTAGCGCCAGCGGCTGGTCGGCAGGCACGAGTGAAGGCAGCAGCTTGGGCGTCAACGCCAGCGCAAGCGCCGGCGTCAGCAGCGGTGTTGGCGGTTCTGAATCCAGCGGCACCAGCGTCAGCCAGGGCACCTCCAGCAGCACCAGCAGTGAGACGGGGGCCAGTGACAACTGGTCGAGCAGCACCAATATTGGGGCGAGCCAGGGCGTGGGCGGTGGGGCCAATGCAGGTGTGAACGGCAGCATCGGCATCCCCGGCGTCGTCTCCATCGGCGGCAACATCGGCGGCAACGCCAACGCCAACCTGGGCGCGAACCAGGGTGTCACCGTAGGCACCGGCGGCTCCACCTCCACCTCACAGGGCGTGAGCACTGGCGTCAACGACAGCGTCAGCGCCAGCGCCACAACCGGCAGTAGTTGGAACGCAGGCGAAAGCGCCAGCGTCGGCCAGGGGGTGAGCGCGGGCGTCAGCCAGAGCGTTAACCACGGCGTCTCCGGCAGCGAGAGCCTGGGCATGAGCCAGAGCGCCGGACACAGTTTGGGCACCTCGCTCAGCGCCGCCGAATCCAGCGGCACCTTTCAGAGCAGCGGCGAGAGTGTGGGTGGTAGCCAGAACGTGGGCGTCAGCCAGGGCGTCTCCAGCAGCAACAGTGTCAGTGTGGGGGGTAGTCAGGCGCAAACACAGCAGTCAGCAGTCAGCAATCAGCAGTCAGCCAGCGTCGGTGGGGGCAGCGGCACCACGTCGAGCGTGGGCCAATCAAGCAGTACATCGTCCAGTGTGGGCGGGTCGTCCAGCAGCTCCAGCGGCGTGGCCCACTCCACCGGCACCTCCAGCAGCCAGGGCAGTTTCCAGTCCACCAGCAGTAGCGTGGGCGGCTCGCGCGCCACCACCAACTCCGAGAGTTGGGGCAGCGCTGACAGCGTAGGCTGGGCCGACAGTCGCGGCACCGCCGACACCAGCGGCACCAACCGAGGCTGGTTCAGCGCCACCAGTCAATCCAGCGCCGTTACCCGTGGTGTCAGCGACACCGAGTCCTGGGCCGAATCGGTGAGTGAGTCGTGGTCTGAAGGACGCGCCGTCTCACGCAGCCAGAACTGGGGACGCGCCCACTCCGACGGCACTGCTGTGGGCGAGGCGATTGCCCTGGGCGCGGGTCGCGGCTTTGCCGGGGGACTCTCTGCCGGGCTGGTGCCAGGGGTGTCGCTGGCGCGGGCGTGGCAGACCGAGGACGATGTGGCCATCCGCTTGACCGAGATCACGCGCGGGCTGGAAAGCCTGCTCAACCAGGCGTCGATGGAGGGGGGCTTCCTTACCTGTTTTTGATAATCTAAAATCGCGTCGGTTGAGAGAAAAAAGATCATGAGAAAT
>CAYNRF010000325.1:0-2647 GCA_964399525.1 uncultured Phycisphaeraceae bacterium
GCCGTAGGTGATGACGGACGCCGGGTTGCTCGCGGTGGTGCCGCTCAGCGCCCAGCCGGTGAAGCCCGCCTCGAAGCTGCCATTGACGACAAGCGAGGCGGCCGCGGCAGGGTTCGCGGCAGCGAAGGCGAACAGTGCGAGGGTAGCGACGGTGATCGGGCGCGGCATCGGCTTGATCCGTGAGAGGCGTCGCGTAATGACCAAAAAATCGCACCCGTCTCAAGTAGCGAGCACAAGTCCTGACAATTCCTCAGGTCGCCATCGCGGGTTCGTTGCAATGGAGATCCGGTCGTGGGTCCAATGGCACCGGGCCAGCGCCCAATTCGCGCTGCCCCACGTGGGCAGCGGGCAAGTTTCCGCCAGGGGAAGCCGCGTTGCCGGATGTTTTTCGTGGCCCGTGTCCGACACCGGGCGACCGCCAGCTTCCCGCACTCAGTTCCGCCCCCTAGCATGCAAGAGGCTGGAGTGAGACTCGTCATGTGCTGGTCCGAGGCGGCGTCGGTGGGGATGGTCGCACTCGGCGCGGGTGCTACGGCCTGGACGCTGCGCCGTGGCGACCCGCCCGCCGTCCCTGCGGCGGCCGCCTGGTTCACGCTGATGGAGGGGCTGCAGGTTGCCGGCTACGGCGTGGTGGACCAGTGCGGCAGTCCTGTGAACCAGTCCGTCACGCTGCTGTCATACCTGCACATCGCGTTCCAGCCGCTCTTCATCAACGCCTTCGCGATGGCGCTGATCGCCGGCGGCGTCTCGACCTGGATGCGGTGCGCGGTGCATGTCGCGGGCGGCGCCTCGGCGACGACGATGGTGTTGCAGCTCTACCCTTTCGAGTGGGCCGGCACCTGCAGGGAGGGAACCGCGCTCTGCGGCGCCGCGCTCTGTACCGTCTCCGGCGACTGGCACATCGCGTGGGACGTTCCCTACAATGCGCTGGTGCCGGCGATCGAACTGCTGGGCGGCACGGTCTGGACCTTTCCGACCTACATGGTCGCGGTTTTCGTGGTGCCGCTGTTCTATGGCGCCTGGCGCTTCGCGCTGTTCCACGCGCTGGCCGGGCCGGTGCTGGCATCTCTGCTCACCACCAATCCCAACGAGATCCCGGCCATCTGGTGCCTGTTCTCGATCGGCCTGGTTTCCATCGGCGTGATCCCGGCGCTGCGCCGGCTCGTATTCGGCGTGCGGCCGCCGGTGGCGGCCTCTCCGGCACGCGCCGCCGCCTGAGATAACCGCCGGCCGAGCGCCGGAGCGGCGCTGTTGAAGGGCTGTTGAAGGGCAGAACGAAGACACCCGGGAGCGGCAGCCCCCGGGCGCTGTTCACGAGACGAGCACGGCGCCGCCTTGTTTGTCGGCGGGCCGGATTCAGACGAAGCGGCGGCGTGCTGCGGCAAGGCCGAGCAGGCCGGCGCCGAAGATCAGCACGGCACCCGGCGCGGGCACGGTCACGCCCGGCGGAGGCGGGTTGCCCGCGATCACGTAGACCTGGTCGATCACCACGTCCTTCGATGGGCGCAGGTTGGTGTTGAAGACGAACTGGATGTCGTAGAACCCGGGAGCAGCGATGTTCGCCGCACCCTGGAAGGTCTGCCAGGTCGTCGCGGGACCAGCCGAGACCGCGTAGTTCGCCAGCGTCACGTTGAGCACGGTTCCGGAGAAGCTCGCGTCGCCGGCATTGGCGAAGCCGTTTGCCGGCGCGTAGGCGCTGAACCCGATCTGGTAGACGCCCGGATCAAGGAAGATCGTCTGCGTGAGGCTCTGGTTGTTGGCGAGGTCGGAGACGAAGTAGGCCGCGCGGGTGCCGGGAGCATCCGGGGAATTGCTGGCCGCGTCATTGGCAGGCACAGCCTCGCCGAAGGCGCCGGTCGGATAGGCGGTTGCGGACCCGTAGGTGATGGCGACGGGCGGGAAGCCCTGGGGGTCGGTTCCGCCGATCGTCCAGCCGGTCAGGCCGGACTCGAAGCTGCCATTTGTTACGAGGTTCGCCGCGGCTGCCGGCAGCGAAGCGACGCATGCCAAGGCGCTGGCAAGCAGGATGGTGCGCATGCGGTCCATGTCTCCAATTCGGTTGTAGTCCCGCTTATTGGGATGCAAACACGGTGCCACATTCGCATACAATGTGAATTCAGCCACTTACATTCGCGCACGACGCGATTTCGCGGCGCGGTGTAAGAAATTCCGACGCGCGTAGGGGAATTCCTCGCTTAAGTTGTAAAGAAGGTCATTTCTTGGATTCGCCCACTCTGGGCTCAGGCGCGGCGGCGCGTCCGTTGCGGCGCGGCGGGGGCAGAGAGGGCGCCGTCCCGCGCCAGGATCGGCGCGAGGAAGCGGCCCGTGTGGCTTTCCGCCACCTCCGCCACCTGTTCCGGCGTCCCGGCTGCGACGATCCGCCCGCCGCCCTCGCCACCTTCGGGCCCAAGGTCGAGGATCCAGTCGGCGGTCTTGATGACGTCCAGGTTGTGCTCGATCACCACCACCGTGTTGCCGGCCTGCACCAGCTGGTGCAGCACCTCCAGCAACTTGCGCACATCCTCGAAATGCAGGCCGGTGGTGGGCTCGTCGAGGATGTAGAGGGTGCGGCCGGTGGCCCGCCGCGACAGCTCCTTCGAGAGCTTGATGCGCTGCGCCTCGCCGCCCGAGAGCGTCGTCGCCTGCT
>CAYNRF010000326.1:0-2626 GCA_964399525.1 uncultured Phycisphaeraceae bacterium
TGACTGTCATCGCAACATTCATCATCATCGCCTACGGAAAATCGCTTGCGGCATATTTCATCGTCAGGTCGGCAGGTCACCCGCGGAGTGTTGCCCTGACGATTTCAGCGAGCCTCGCGCAGATAGGCGAGTTCTCGTTCATTCTCATCGTGCTAGCCGTGAACCTCGCCATCGTCCCGGAGCAGGCAAGAGACCTCGTCGTCGCCGGCGCGATCATGTCGATCATGTTCAACCCGCTCATGTTTTGGTACATCGACCGTCTTGAGACACAGCGCTCAGCAGCCAAGGCAAAGTCACAGCCCCCAGTCGACCAGATGGCCGCAGGCACCCCAGGCTCCAGCACGCCCCCATTGGCACAACCGGCGGCAACGCCTCCAACCGAAATCGACCAGGTCTCGCCGACCAGCAAATCGGGGCACACAATATTGATCGGAGCGGGACGGGTGGGCTCCATCATCAGCGACCATCTTGCAGAACTCCAGACACCCTTCGTTCTTGTTGACGAAGACCTGGTGAAAATCGAGGCTGCCCGTGCCCGCGGGATCGAGAGTTTCATCGGACCGGCCGGCGAACGCACCACGCTTGAGCTGCTCAACCTCGGAAGCGCCCGCTGCCTCATCACGGCCATACCCGACGCTTTCGAGGCTGGACATCTCGTGGAGGCTGCACGCAAGGCCAATCCCGCGATCAGGGTCATCGCGCGCGCTCACGACAAGCAGGCCATCGACTATCTCAAGGGCGTGGGCGCCGACGAAGTCCTGCTGGGCGAGGAAGAGCTGGCAAGAGCAATGTGCCGCGTCCTGACCTGAGACCCCGCCACCGCCGTTGCATCCAAAAGCAGGCTACCCCTCCACCCGCGAAAAATCAGCCACGCTGTGCATGGCCGCGCGGATCTCGGTCAGGAGCTTCAGGCGGTTCGTTCGAAGGGCCGGATTGTCGGCATTCACCGTCACCTTGTCGAAGAACGCATCGACCGGCGCGCGCAGGCGTGACATCGCCCGCATGGCTTCCTCGAAACGCTCCTGCTGCACCTCGGCAGCCACGAGGTCGTTCGCGATCGCCAGCGTCTTGAAGAGCTCGACCTCCTGTGGGGCCTCCAGCAGCGCAACGTCAGGCTTGCCAGTGAAGCCCGCAAACTTGGCGTCCTTCTTCTTCTCCTTGCCTTCCTCGATCTTGAGGATATTGATCGCCCGCTTGTAGCCCGCAAGCAAGTTCCGGCCATCATCCGTACCAAGGAAACCCTGCAGCGCCTGCACACGCCGCACGACAAGGGCGAGGTCATCCTGCCCACCTAGCGCGAACACGGCGTCGATCAGATCATGCCGCACACCCTTGTCGCGCAGCGCCACCTTCAAGCGATCGACGAAGAATTCGACCAGCGACGGCACCCACGCACCATTGCCCGGGAACGACCCGCCTGCCATCCGCGCGGCCTGCACCAGGGGCAGGCGCAAGCCGCCATCCAGCACGATGCGGATTACGCCCAGCGCCGCGCGACGCAGGGCGAAGGGATCCTTCGAGCCCGTCGGCTTCTCGTCAATGGCAAAGAACCCGGCCAACGTGTCGAGCTTGTCCGAAAGCGCCACCGCCACGCTGACAGGCGCGGTCGGCACGTCTTCGCCCTGCCCCTGTGGCTTGTAGTGGTCAGCCAGCGCATCCGCGACAGCGGCATCCTCGCCGTCGTTCAGCGCGAAATAGCGGCCCATCACGCCCTGGACCTCCGGGAACTCCCCAACCGTACCCGACACGAGATCGGCCTTGCACAGATGCGCGGCCCGCCGCGCCTTGACGGCATCGGCACCCACGATGGTCGCAATCTCAGCGGCAAGCCGCTCGATGCGGCTCACCCGCTCGAACTGGGTGCCCAGCTTTGCATGGAACACGATGTCCTTCAGTTGCGCGACGCGCGCCTCGAGCCGCGTCTTGCGGTCCTGGTCCCAGAAGAACTTGGCATCCGACAACCTGGCGCGCAGCACGCGCTCGTTGCCCGCCACGATGCTCTTGCCGCCATCCTTCGTGACCATATTGGCAATCACGACAAAGCGGTTCGAGAGCTTACCCGTCGCCGGGTCCCGAAGCGCAAAGTATTTCTGGTTCGCCCGCATGGTCGAGATCAGGATCTCCTGCGGCACGTCGAGGAACCCCGGATCGAATTGGCCGATCAGCGCCACCGGCCATTCGACAAGACCCGCCACCTCGTCCGCCAGCGCATCGTCGGCAATCAGCTCGAGGTTCTGCGCATGCGCAAGCTGGCGCGCCTCGTGCAGGATCTGCGCCTTGCGGTCGGCGGCATTCAGGATCACATGGGCCTTCTTCAGCTTCTCGACATAGTCGTCGAAGCGACGGGCCTCGAACATTTCATTACCGAGGAAGCGGTGCCCGCGCGTCCGGTTGGCACTATGGATGCCGCCCACCTCAAACGCCACGACCTCGCCATCAAACGTGCAGAGGATCGAATGGAGCGGCCGCACCCACGTCATCTCGCCGGAACCCCAGCGCTGCGACTTCGGCCAGGGGAAGCTGCGGATCACCTCCGGGATAAGCTCGGCCAGCACCTCGGGCGTCGGCCGTCCCTTGCGCTCGGTCACGGCAAGATAGAACTCGCCCCCCTTGGGATCCTTCTGCT
>CAYNRF010000327.1:0-2609 GCA_964399525.1 uncultured Phycisphaeraceae bacterium
GCAGCAGCGCGATCATCTTGAGTTCCTTCAGCGCGACCGCGTTGAAGGAGATCTCGTTCACCCGGTCCAGGATGTCGCGCGCGCTGCGCGGCGTTCCCGGGCGCTCGATCGGGTTGATGGGCACCAGGATCGTGTCGTCCGAGGTCAGTTCGTTGACCAGCGGGAACAGCGTGGGGTTGCCGGCGAAACCGCCGTCCCAATAGGCCTCGCCGTCGATCTCCACCGCCTGGAAGAGCTGCGGCAGGCATGCAGAGGCAAGCAGCGCCTCCGCGGTGATCTCGGCGTTGCGGAAGATGCGCCCGCGCCCGGTGCGGACGTTGGTGGCCGTCACGAAGACCTTGATCGGGCCGGCGGCGAGCGCGGCGAAATCGACGCTCTCGTTCAGCACCTCGGTGAGCGGGTTGCCGCCCATCGCCGGCACGTCATAGGGCGAGACCACGCGCGCCAGCATATCCATCATGAGGAAGGCGGGCGAATTGTCGAGCGTCCAGCGCCCGAGCATCACGTCGACCGGTCCGCGCTGGAATGGACTGAAGGTGGCCGCACGAGAGACTCGGCGCCAGAACGCCTCCATCGCCTCGCGCGCCGCCGGCGCGCCGCCCTTGGCGAAGCCGCTGGCCAGCACCGCCGCGTTCATCGCTCCGGCCGAGGTGCCGGAGATGCCCTCCGGTTCCAGCCACTCCTCCTCCAGGAGCCGGTCGAGCACACCCCAGGTGAAGGCGCCGTGCGCGCCGCCGCCTTGCAGGGCGTAGTCCACGAGCACGGGCTTGCGCGGCGCAGTCGCGCTGCGGGTACGGGGCTGGCGCATGGCGGCTGACCTCTCTCTGCCGGGGGCACGACGGTGCGCGCTGCTCGACCATCCCGGTGCAACGTCGCCGGCTCATCGCGCCGACGCTGCACCAGGCTTGGTCAGTGGCATCCCGCGCCGATTCCCCGGTGTGGACGGGCGAAGGAAGGCGGAACATCTCGGCGGGGCCGGCGAGGTGGATGTCCAGCCGCGCCACCCCCTCTGCCCCGCCCGGGCGGGTGCCGGAACCGGGCAGAGCCGTCACGACACCGGCCTCGCTTCTGCTCAGCCAGGCCGGCTGCTCGTGTCTGCAAGCCGGCCGGCAGGCGCCGGCCGCGTGGCGTGGCATAGGGCTCCCATGCGCATGCTGCACCGCACCATGGTGTAACGCCCTCCCGTCCCCGGCGGACCGGCCGGTTGTCCCACTGCTTGACCAGGCGTCCCAAAAGCCCCACGGGCCAGACGTGACTGTCCGTCGATCGACAACATCTTCAATTTGTCAGCGCTGTCGTGATCACGAAAAGGCTACTCATCGCCGATGGAACCGGTAGCGGATTGCAACATGGCCCGCGGGCCGGATGACCTGCGCGCATCTGCCGCCGCGCCCGCGGCGATGCCGGGCGGTTCGGTGACTCGTCCGCTCGTGCCGCTGGCGACGAGCACGCTCGAACAGCCGCCGGCACGGCAATTCGCCTTCTGGCAGGAACGCGACGGCGGCATGCTGGAGCACCTCGCGCCGGCACGACCATCGCATGCCGGCTTTGCCGCATCGGCGAGAACCTGGCGGTTCGGCGGGTTCGCCATGATGCAGGTCGCCATCGACGGCGGCCGATACCGCCGCACCGCAGCCCATGCCCGCCGCGACAGCATCGACCACTGGACGCTGACCATCGCGACGAAGGGCAGGCGCGTCTTCCGCTCGGGCGATTCGGTGCAGCTCATGCGACCGGGGGAGGTGCATGTCGGCTCGCTCGACGCCGGCTTCGAGACCGAGCGATCCGACTCCGCCTGGCTGCACCTGTATGTCCCGCGGGACCTGTTCCCGGAGATCGCCGCGGTGATCGACGCGGCGCGGCTGCGCCCGGTGCCCGGCGCGACGGGTCAGCTCCTGCGGGACTACCTGGAGAACCTGGCGCAGGTGCTGCCGCAGATGACCGCGGCCGAAGCGTCTGGCGTGGCGGAGGCGACGCGGGCGGTCCTGGCCGCCATGCTCGCCCCCTCCTCCGACCGCCTGGCCGCGGCGACGCCGCGGCTGCGGCAGACGCAGCTGGCCCGGGTGCGCCGGATCGTCCGCGACAACCTCGGCTCGGCGACGCTGGGGCCGGAGCGGCTCTGCCGCCTCGCCGGCATATCGCGCTCGCAGCTCTACCGCCTGTTCGAGCCGCTGGGCGGCGTGGCCTCCTTCATCCAGAGCGAGCGGCTGCGCGCCGCGCAGCGCGCGCTGGTCGACCCCGCCGACCGGCGCAGCATCTCCGGCATCGCAGAGGCGGTCGGCCTGTTCGACTGTTCGAGCTTCAGCCGGATGTTCCGCCGCGCCTATGGCTGCTCGCCGCGGGAGATGCGGATGCTCGCGCTCGCCAGTCCCGCGGCGGTGCCCATGCAGACAAAGGCGGCCGCGCGGTCGCCGCAGACCATCAGCGAATTGTTGCGGGCGCTGTAAGCTACGCCAGGCCGTACACGCGCAGCGCGTTGTCGCGCAGGAATTTGCGCAGCGGGCCAGGCCGCAATCCGAGCCCCGAGACCTCGTCGCGCATGCGCCGGAACTGCAGCACCGGGAAGTCGGTGCCGAACATCACCTTGTCCTGGCCGTAGCTGTCGATGT
>CAYNRF010000328.1:0-2575 GCA_964399525.1 uncultured Phycisphaeraceae bacterium
CATTTCGCCGACTGGCCCGCCACGCTGGATGCGATCAGCGCCCTCGGGCCGGAGAAGATGGTCCCCGGCCGCGGCCGCGCGCTGATGACGAAGGCGGAATGCGCGGAAGCCATCGCCGGCACCCGCGCCTTCACCTCCGACCTGTTCGGCCGCGTGCGGCAGGGCGTGGCGAAGGGCTGGGGGCTGAAGGAGATCTACGACGACGCGATGGGCTTCATGCGCCCGAAATACGGCCACTGGGTGATCTTCGAGCACTGCATGCCCTTCAACGTCACCCGCGCCTTCGACGAGGCCAAGGGCCTCGATCACCCGCGGATCTGGACCGCCGAGCGCGACGTGGAGATGTGGCGCACGCTGGAGCACGGCACGGCCATGAAGAGCGCCGAGATCCGCGAATAGGCAGCGCGCGGCGACCGGTTCCGACCCAGGCGACGGCGCACCCATCTGCCCGGATGGCTTCGATCGCGCCGATGACGTCCGGCGCCTCGCCGATACCCCGGCGCCGATGCGCCCGCCTTTTCGCAGGGGCTGGCCCTTGATGTAGGTCAGGGTCCTGGGCTCGCGGGGGTGCTTGCCTTCCTCCTTATGCAGAACGGGGGGAAGCTGGAATGTCCCGCTGGCGGCGATGCGGATGGACCCGCGGGTTGCTTGTGGCCGTGGCGCTCGGCGTGGCCGCTTGCGGCCTGTCCGGCGTGGCGGCGGCGCAGCCCGCGCAGGACAGGCTCGGCCGGCTGCTGCTCGGCAACTACGTCTTCACCCTGTTCCACGAGGTCGGCCATGCGCTGATCCATGAACTCAGCCTCCCGGTGGTGGGCGTCGAGGAGGACGCGGTGGACGAGTTCGCCGCGATCGCGCTGATCAGCATGGCGCAGCAGCCCGGGCTGCCGGCCGACCAGCGCGTGGCGATGCAGCAGATGGTGGTGGATGCCGCCGTCGGCTTCGCGGCGCTCTGGGAGCTGAAGCAGCGCCAGGTCGGCGGCGACCTCACGCGCCTGCCGTACTGGGATGAGCACGGCCTCGACATCAAGCGTTTCTTCAACATCATCTGCCTGTTCGCCGGCAGCGATCCGCCCCGCTTCGCCGATGTCGCGCGGCGTGCAGGGATGCCGGACGAGCGGATCGCACGCTGCGAGCGGGAATACAGGACCAAGGAGGCCGCCTGGGACCGGCTGCTCACGCCGCATCTGCGCGGGCCGAAGAGCGATCGGAACGCCGGGCGGGTGACGGCGGGCTACGGCAAGGCCACCACGCCGTTCAGCCAGCAGCTGGAGCGCGACCTGCGCCAGCGCGGCGTGCTGGAGGCGGTGGCCGCGCTGTTGCAGGAGACCTTCGTGCTGCCGCGTGGCCTGCGTCTGGTGGCCGGCGAATGCGGCGAACCGAACGCCTTCTACGCGCCTGACGAGGGGCGCGTGATCATGTGCCACGAGCTCGTGGCGTTCCAGCGCGACCTGTTCATGGCCGGCACCGGGCCCGCAGGGCCGCAGCGACCGCCGCCCGGTCCGGCCGTGCCGGGGCCCGTCGCACCTGGCCCGGTCGCACCAGGCCCCGTCGCGCCCGGCCCGGCCGGGCCTGTGTCCCCAGGCGCCGATCCCGCCGCCCTTGAACGATACCTGATCGGCCGATGGATCGGCTCATACGTCGACCCGGTCAGCGGTCATCCGGTCCAGGTCGAGCTTGTGGTTGCGCCGGGCCGCCGCTTCACCCAGCTCTCCCACAACCCCTCGACCGGCTTCGCGATCCGCATCTGGGGCAGCTTCGTGGTGCTCGGGAATGCGATCCGGACGCGGATCGAGGCCTTCGAGCCCGATCGGTTCTGCGGGCCGACCGGCCACTGCGTACCGGTCATCATGCCGTCGGGGGAGACCGTGCCCATCCGCGTGATCGATCCGGGAACCATGGAAACGGCGGTTGGCATCCTCCGCCGCGCCGGCTGAGGCCCGGCGGCATGGCGGCGCCCAGCGCGTCCTGCCCCGGGGTGATGACGCCGCCGCGCGGCTCGGCTCTTTCGTGCGGCGTTTGCCGCGGCGCCCGTTCGGCCCTGCGCGACGCAGGGCCGAACGTCCGCCGTCTACGATACCGTCCGGCTACTGCGCCGCCTGGGTCTGCCCGTCGTTCCTGGTCTTCCAGAGCGAGTAGACGATGCCGCCCGCGATCATCGCCAGCGTGACGCTGAGCGAGATGGCCGGGTCCACCTTCCCGAAGATCTGGTTCCAGAAGATCTTGCCGCCGATGAACACCAGCACCAGGGCCAGCGCATACTTCAGGTAGTGGAACCGGTGCACCATGGCCGAGAGCGCGAAATACAGCGCCCGCAGGCCGAGGATCGCCATGATGTTGGCGGTGTAGACGATGAAGGTGTCGGTGGTGATCGCGAAGATCGCCGGCACGCTGTCCACCGCGAAGATCAGGTCGGCGATGTTGATGATCACCAGCGCCAGGAACAGCGGCGTCGCCCACAGCACGACCTTGCCGCCCTTCGCCGGGTCCGGCTTGCGGACGAAGAACTTCTGGTCATGCAGCTCGTCCGTGACGCGCATGTGCTTGCGGAAGAACTTCACCACCGGGTTCTTCGAGA
>CAYNRF010000329.1:0-2568 GCA_964399525.1 uncultured Phycisphaeraceae bacterium
GCGGCACCGGCGGCAGCCCCCTGGCGCGGAACACGCCCGCGTCGGCACGCCCGTCCAGCACGCTGCGCGCACCGAGGAAGCGCGCTGTGAACAGCGCGCGCGGATGTTCGGTGAGTTCCGCCGGGCTCGCGCATTCCACGATGCGCCCGCGGTCCATCACCGCGACCCGGTCGGCCAGCGCCAGCGCCTCCTCCTGGTCATGCGTGACGAACAGCGTGGTGATGCCCGCCGCGGTGCGCAGCCGCGCGATCTCCTCGCGCATCTCCACGCGCAGCCCGGCATCGAGGTTCGACAGCGGCTCGTCCAGCAGCAGCAGCTCGGGCCGGATCACCAGCGCGCGGGCCAACGCCACGCGCTGCTGCTGCCCGCCCGACATCCGCGCCGGGTAGCGGTCAGCCAGGCGGTCCAGCCCGACCATCGCCAGCGCCTCCGCCACGCGCGAGTCACGTTCGGCGCGCGGCAGGTTCCGCATCTCGAGCCCGAAGGCGACATTCCCGGCGGCGGTCAGGTGCGGGAACAGCGCATAGTTCTGGAATACCATGCCGATCTGGCGCCGGTGCGGCGGGTCGCGCTCCACCGCGCGGCCCCCGATCAGGATGCGGCCCGAATCCGGGGCGATGAAGCCGGCCACCAGCCGCAGCGTGGTGGTCTTGCCGCAGCCCGACGGGCCGAGCAGCGCGATGCACTCGCCTCGCGCCACATCGAGCGAGACACCATCCACGGCGGCCATGGCGCCATAGCGCTTGACCAGCGCGTCGAGCCGGAGATGCGGAGCGGTCTGCACTGTTGGAAGGTAGGCAAATGCGGTGCCATGCCGCCACCGCCCTGGAGGGCGGAATTCCGCGACTGCCAGCCACCGACTGCCTAGATTTTTTGCGTCTGCCCACTTTCGCGGCGAGGGCCGGTCAGGCTATGCCGTCTCGCCGCGGCGGACCCGCTGGCACGGCCCTTGCTGCGCAGATGGGCAATGCCATCGGCCAGGCGCGCCGTGCCGGACGGCGCGCGGCCCGGGAGTGACGGAGGAATTTCACCAGATGGGCACCACGAACCGCACCCGCTACCGGATCGAGCGCCGCGCCCTGCTGGGCGGCGGCGCCGCCTTCGTCCTCGCCGCCGTGCCCGGCGCCCGCGTGCCGCTGGCCCAGAGCCTGGAGAAGGTTTCCTTCCAGACCAACTGGCGCGCCCAGGCCGAGCATGGCGGCTACTACCAGGGCGTCGCCGCCGGCATCTATCGCCGCCACGGGCTGGATGTGGAGGTCCGCATGGGCGGACCGCAGCAGAACCCCGCGCAGCTCCTGCTCGCCGGCCGCGTGGACATGATCATGTCCAACGGCTTCCAGGCGCTGAACTACGTGCGCGAGAACCTGCCCTTCATGACCATCGGCGCGATCATGCAGAAGGATCCGCAGATCCTGATGACGCATGAGGGCAACGGCATCAATTCCTTCGAGGACATGCGCGGCCGCCCGATCCTGGTCGGCGCCTCCGGCCGCGTCACCTACTGGCCCTTCCTGCGCCGCCGCTTCGGCTTCACCGACGAGCAGATCCGCCCCTACACCTTCAACGTCGCGCCCTTCCTGGCGGACCGTATGGCGATCCAGCAGGGCTTCCTCTCCTCCGAGCCCTATGCGGCGATCGAGGGCGGCGCGCGGCCCAAGGTCTTCCTGATCGCCGATGCCGGCTACAGCAACTACAACACCACCATCGACATCTCCCGCCGCATGGTGGAGCAGAAGCGCGAGGT
Source organism: uncultured Phycisphaeraceae bacterium (assembly GCA_964399525.1). GTDB lineage: Bacteria > Planctomycetota > Phycisphaerae > Phycisphaerales > UBA1924 > UBA6054. The sequence goes on from CAYNRF010000329.1 coordinate 1,745, forward strand.
GGTGCAGCGCTTCGTCAACGCCACGATCGAAGGCTGGACGCAGTACATGACCGGCCAGGGGATCGAGGCGGCGAACGCGCTGATCAAGCGCGACAACCCCGAGATGACGGATGCCAAGATCGCCTACGCGATCCGCGTGATGAACGAGAACGGGATCGTTCGCTCCGGCGATGCGCTGACGATGGGCATCGGCGCCATGACCGAGGCGCGCTGGCAGTCCTTCTACGAGACGATGCGCGATGTCGGCCTCTATCCCGCGGGGATGGACGTGAAGCGCGCCTACAGCCTGGACTTCGTGAACAAGCGGGTCGGCCTTGCCTGACCATGCGCTGCCCGCGGGGGCGGGGCTGATGGCGCTGACGGCGGGCCCGCCCGTCGTCACGCTGAGCGGCGTCGGCAAGCGCTACGCCAACGGCACGCTCGCCGTGCAGGGCGTGGAGATGGCGATCGGGCAGGGGGATTTCGTCTCCCTGCTCGGCCCGTCCGGCTGCGGCAAATCCACCGTGCTGCACATGGTCGCCGGCCTGATGGCACCCACCACCGGCCGCATCGAGATCGCGGCGGGCGGTGAGGCCGGCGGCGACATCGGCTTCGTCTTCCAGGAGCCGACGCTGATGCCCTGGTCCACCGCGCTGAAGAACGTCATGCTGCCGCTGCGCCTGGCCGGCCTGCCCCGCAGCGAGGCGGAAGGCCGCGCGGCGGCGGCGCTGGCCTCGGTCGGCCTCGCGGGCTTCGAGAAGGCCTACCCCCGCGCGCTCTCGGGCGGCATGAAGATGCGTGTCTCCATCGCCCGCGCGCTGGTCACCAAGCCGCGCCTGCTGCTG
>CAYNRF010000330.1:0-2555 GCA_964399525.1 uncultured Phycisphaeraceae bacterium
TTCTACGCCACCTACCTGTCGGAGAAGATCGGCTACGCGCGCTACATCACCATCTTCCGCCAGTTCGAACGGCATCCGGAACTGCGCATCCACCCGATCTTCAAGTGGTTCGAGAAGTGGTGCAACGACGAGTTCCGCCACGGCGAGGCCTTCGCCCTGCTGATGCGCGCCAACCCGGACCTGGTGAAGGGCGTCAACCGGTACTGGGCGCGTTTCTTCCAGCTCGCGGTTTTCGCAACGATGTATGTGCGTGACCATGCGCGGCCGGAATTCCACAAGGCGCTCGGGATGGACGCCACCGAATACGACATGCGCGTCTTCCGCATCACCGAGGAGATCTGCCGCCAGGTCTTCCCGGACACGCTCGACGTGGACCACCCGGCCTTCCTGCGCAACCTGCAGCGGCTGAATGGCATCGCGGAGGCGCTGGGTCGCGCCAAGGCGCAGGGTGGCATCGCCGGCAAGGCGAAGCAGGCGGCGCTGTCGGCGGCCGCGGCGGCGGTCTTCGCGCGGCTTTACCTGCTGCGTCCGCGGCGCCACGCGCTGCCGGACGACGCGCGAGGCAGGGGCGCACGGCATGGCCGAGTACGGGCTTCCCGCACTCTTCACCCTACTCCTGTGGTGGTCGAGCACGGGCCTGATCATCTATCTGGACGGGCTGAGGCGGGAGACCTTTCGCTGGACGATGCTGGGCGCGACGACGCTGCTGCTCGCCGGGCTGTTCGGGCTCCATGCCCTGGCCCAAGACACCAGCGTCACCGCGGCCTGGCTCGGCTTCGTCTGCGGCGTGCTGTGCTGGGCGTGGATCGAGATCGCCTTCCTCACCGGCGTGGTCACCGGGCCGCGGCGCACGGCCATTGCGCCGGGGCTTTCCGGCTGGCCGAGGTTCCGCGCGGCGGTCGCCGTGCTGCTCTGGCACGAACTGGCGATCGTCGCCGTCGCGGCGGCGATCCTGACCTTGACATGGGGCGCGCCGAACCAAATCGGAACGTGGACATTCCTGGCATTCTGGGCCATGCGGCAAAGTGCGAAGCTCAACCTGTTCCTCGGCGTGCGCAATCTTTCGGAATCCTTCCTTCCGGATCATCTCCGCTATCTGGAGAGCTACTTCGCCCGCCGGCGCATGAACCTGTTGTTTCCCGTTTCGGTCATCGCCGGGCTCACCGCCGCGGTCATGCTGGTGCTGGCCGCGATGTCGCCCGAGGCGACCCGGCACGAAACGGTGGGCTTCATGCTGCTCGCCACGCTGGTCGGGCTCGGCCTGCTTGAGCATGTCTTCATGGTGCTGCCGGTGCCCGCCGACGCGCTGTGGCGCTGGGGCTTGGCGTCGCGCACGCGGGATGGACGGCGGGAACCGTCCCGCGCCGCATGACCGCACCGTGCTTGATCCCGATCACCGCCCGCGTCCCGCCTACGGGCGAAGCTGCCTGTCGCGCCGCGCCGCCGCGCCAGGGCCCACGGCCGATGGCGCAGAACCGTCAATGGGGGCCAAGATGAACTACGAGAGCTTCTTCCGCACACAGCTCGACGGTCTGCGGCGCGAGGGACGCTACCGTGTCTTCGCCGATATCGAACGCCAGGCCGGCAGCTTCCCCCGCGCCATCCGCCATGATGCCGGCAAGCAGCGCGAGGTGACGGTCTGGTGCTCCAACGACTATCTCGGCATGGGCCAACACCCCAAGGTGATCGCTGCCATGCATGAGGCGCTGGACCGCTACGGTGCCGGTGCCGGCGGCACGCGCAACATCTCCGGCACCAACCACATGCATGTGCTGCTGGAGCGGGAACTGGCGGACCTGCACGGCACCGAAGCGGCGCTGCTGTTCAATTCCGGCTACATGTCGAACTGGGCGACGCTGTCCACGCTGGCCGCGCGCATGCCTGGCTGCGTCATCGTCTCGGACGAGATGAACCATGCCTCCATGATCGAGGGCATGCGTCACAGCCGCGCGGAACGTCGCCTCTTCCGCCACAACGACGTCGCCGACCTGCGCCGCGTGCTGGCCGAACTGCCGCCCGGCGCGCCGAAGCTGGTGGCGTTCGAGTCGGTGTACAGCATGGATGGCGACATCGCCCCGATCGCTGAGATCTGCGACGTGGCGGATGAGTTCGGCGCCATGACCTATTGCGATGAAGTCCACGGCACCGGCCTCTACGGGGCGCGCGGTGGCGGCATCACGGAACGCGACGGCGTGGCGCACCGCGTCACCGTGATCGAGGGCACGCTCGCCAAGGCCTTCGGCGTCATCGGCGGCTACATCGCGGGCAGCGCGGCGGTGTGCGATTTCGTGCGCAGCTTTGCCTCCGGCTTCATCTTCTCCACCGCGCTGCCGCCCGCCGTCGCCGCCGGCGCGCGCGCGGCGATCCAGCATCTGAAGCAGTCCAGCGTGGAGCGCGAGGGGTTGCAGGAACGCGCCCGCACGCTGCGTCGGCGGCTGGATGCCATCAACGTGCCGCATCTCGACTATCCCAGCCACATCGTGCCGGTGATGGTCTACGACCCGGTGCAGTGCAAGCTGATCAGCGACATCCTGCTCGACAGCTACGGGGTCTAT
>CAYNRF010000331.1:0-2542 GCA_964399525.1 uncultured Phycisphaeraceae bacterium
TCCTCGACCCGCGCGGCGATCCGCGCCTTGTCCCAGCCGCGCACGACGAGGCCGTAGCCGATGGTCTTGGCGACGTTCATGTGCGGCCAGAGCGCGTAGGACTGGAACACCATCGCCGCGCCGCGCTTCTCCGGCGGCGCTGCGGTGATGTCGCGCCCGCCGGCCACGATCCGCCCGGCGGAGGGCGCGACGAAGCCCGCGATGGCCCGCAGCAGCGTGGTCTTGCCGCAGCCGGAGGGGCCGAGCAGCGCCACGAACTCCCCCGCCTGCACCGCCAGCGAGACATCGTGCAGCACCTGCGTGCGGCCATAGGCGACCGCGAGGTCCTCGATCGTCAGCGGCGTGCCGCGGCGTGTCGTGGTGGCTTGCATCCCGCGGTGAGGCTAACTGCTATATCGAAGGGGCTTCAACCCAGCCCGCTCGGGAGCCGAAAGGCTATCCGGTTGCTGCGCTGCGGACTCTCCGGCATGATTCGGCAACGAAAGGGAGTCTGGATGGCTGACGGTCAGGTGCTTCGCATCCCGCTGCCGAAGCTGCCCGATCTCGATCAGCGGGACATCGACGCGATCCGCGGGTTCCTGCCTGGGAAGCTGCTGGGCCGCATGGCCGCGCTGCTCGCGGTCTTCCTCCTCATGCTTGCCTTCGCCGGTTCGGTCGATATCGGTCTTCGCCAGTTCCTCGACGTCGATCTCAAACACATGCCGTGGCTTCGCCTGGTCGTTCTGTTCGGCCTGCCCGCGCTTGTCGTCCTGATCCAATTGACGCTCGAATGGCGAGCCGCGCGCGTGGCGGCCAGCCAGCGGCTTCTTGCCGTCACCCCCGCGACCGTGCCCGCGGGGTTCTTCCGGATCGGTCCCTACGAGGACACCATTGCAGACCGTGCGGGATTCGAACGGGCTGACGGCGCGCATCGCCGCGTTCTGGCATGGTTGAAGGCTGCCACCGGGGCTCCCCTTTATCTCACCGGCCAATCCGGCTGCGGCAAGTCATCCCTGCTGCAAGCCTTCGTGCTGCCGCACCTGCGCGACGCGGGCATGGCGGTGGTGGAGGTGCGGGCGTGGCAGGACCCGCTGGACGCCTTGCAACTGGCCCTCAGGGCCATGCACGGCGCACCCAGGGCGCGCGGGGACTCCCCGCCGGACCTCCGGACGGTCATCGAGGGCGTTGCGAGGCGCGCGCCGAACGGACTGCTGGTCGCAATGGATCAGTTCGAGGAGTTCGCCATTCTCGGCAAACCGGAAGCGCAGGCGGCGTTCGCCGCCTTGATCGCCGATCTCCACGCGCGTCCGGTTCCTGGCCTTCGTCTGCTGCTGGCATTCCGCAGCGACTACAAGCCGGCCCTTGCGGAGTTCGGGCTGCCGCCGATGCGGGAGGGGGAGAACTGGGACGAGATCGGGGCATTCACGCCGCGCGCAGCCGCGGAATTTCTCGGGCGCGCCAATCTGGGGCTGACGCCGGCCGCGCTCGATGCGTTGCTGGAGTCCGCGGCGCGGCTCGATGACCTCGCGGGCCTCATCCGGCCCGTGACGCTGAATGTCGTCGGCCATGTCCTGGCCGAGGGCCGCGGGGCGGCACCCAGCCTCGATGCCGCGGTGCTCATCCGGGCGTACGTCGCGGGCGTTCTCGGCCAGCCGGAACTCCGCGACCATGCGCCTGCCGTGCTGGAGCACCTGCTGACGGCGCAGGCGACGAAGCGGCCCAGGTCGGAAGACGAACTCGTGCAACTGACCGGGATTGGCCGCGGTCAGGTTCGCGTCGTGCTGAACGGGCTTGCCCGGTCGGGCCTCGCCCGCCCGCTCGACGCCGGGTCCGCCATCTGGGAGATCGCCCATGATTTCCTCGCGCGCGTTCTGGCGCGGCATCTCGGACAGGGCCGGCGGGATGCGCTGCGGCGTCTCGCAGCCTATGCGACCCCGGCCTTGTTGACCCTGTCGCTTGCCGCCACGGCCGGCGCCGTAGGGTGGGAGCGAAGCGAGGAGGCTCGGGCCCGCAGCCGCCTCGCGTCATTGGGCATGGCGGTCAGTGAGATGCCGGATCGCGCGGATGGCCTCAGGATCGAGACAACCTCCGTATTCCGGCACGACTCACTGGCGTCGGGTGCTGCGGCGCTCGGGAGGCTCTCGGATAGGATCGTGGGCGCGACCCTGCTGTTTCAAGGCCTGCAGTTTCGAGGGGTGGCGGACCTCGCGCCGCTATCCGTTCTGACCGCGCTGCAGAGCCTGAATCTCGGTGGCACGCAGGTGGCGGACCTCGCGCCGCTGTCCGGTCTGGCCGCGCTGCAGAGCCTGCATCTCGGTGGCACGCAGGTTGCGGACCTCGCGCCGCTGTCCGGTCTGATCGCGCTCCAGAGCCTGTATCTCGGTGTCACGCGGGTGGCGGACCTCGCGCCGCTGTCCGGTCTGACCGCGCTGCAGAGCCTGAATCTCGGTGGCACGCAGGTTGCGGACCTCGCGCCCCTGTCCGGTCTGATCGCGCTCCAGAGCCTGGATCTCGGTGTCACGCGGGTGGCGGACCTCGCGCCGCTGTCCGGTCTGACCGCGCT
>CAYNRF010000332.1:0-2540 GCA_964399525.1 uncultured Phycisphaeraceae bacterium
GGATGTCTGGTACCTGATCCCCTTCCCGCGCTACCTGCTGAACAGCGTGATCGTCTCGGTGCTCGCCGTCGTCGGGAACGTCGTGCTGAACGCGATGGCGGCCTATGCGCTGACGCAGAGCTTCCGTGCGAAGCGGCTGGTGATCCTTCTGCTGCTGTCATGCATGCTGATCCCTTTCCAGGCGACGATCATTCCCGCTTACCTGATCACCGCGCGGATAGGGCTGCTGAACAGCTATCTCGGGCTGGCGCTGCCGCTGCTGTCCACCATCGTCTGCATCTTCATCTACAAATCCGCGTTCGAGGCGGTGCCGCGCAGCCTGGTGGAGGCGGCGCGGATGGACGGGCTGCCGGAATGGCGCATCATCCTGCATGTGCTGCTGCCGCTGTCGCGCCCCGCCATCGCAACCAATGTGATCCTGGCCTTCATCTGGTCCTGGAACAGCTTCATGTGGCCGCTGATCATCACCCGCGACGCCGACATGCAGACGCTGCCGCTCGGCCTCGCGCGCTTCCTCTCCTACATGGAGGACACGACCGGGGCGCTCTATGCCTTCGTCTGCCTGGTGCTGGCGCCGGGCATCGTGGTGTTCCTGATGGCGCAGTCGGCGTTCATCCGCGGGCTGACCCACGGGGCGACCAAGGGATGATCTGGCGCTCGTGGCTGCTCTCGCGCTGGGTGGTGGTGCCGGCAACGCTGGTGATCGCCACCATCGGCTGGAACCTGCATGTCGCGGCGAACGCCACCGGCGAGATCCGCGGGCAGGTGGTGGATTCGCACGGAAGCCCCGTGCCGGGCGCCACGGTCCAGCTGTTCGAGAGGTCCTTCGTCGTGAACACCGAGAAGCAACGCACCACGGCCGGCCCGGATGGGCGGTTCCGGTTCGAAGGGAATGGCAGCCACGCCGTGCAGATCCAGGCGGCGGCGCCGGACGGGAGGAAATCCGAGCGGGTGACCCTGCGCCTGCTGTTCCGCGCGCAGGATGCGGACCTGCCCGAGCCTCTGGTGGTGGCGCCATGATCTCCGGGCGCACCCGGCTGATCCTGCTGGCGGGCGATCCGATCGGCCATACGAAGGGCTATGCCGAGTACGCGGCCGCGATCGCCGCCAGCGGCCATGACTGCGCCTACCTGCCGGCGCATGTCCCGGAAGGGCGGCTGCGTGAATTCCTCGGCGGCGTCACGCATCTGCGCAACCTGGCGGGCGTGGTCTGCACCATTCCGCACAAGCAGGACGCCGCGCGCCTCGGCCGTTGCGACAGCGCGGCGCGGCGGGCCGGCAGCGCCAACCTGCTGCGCCCGGGTGGCGATGGCGGGTGGGATGCGTCCATGGTGGATGGCGCGGGCTTCCTGGCTGCGGCAGGCGCCGCGGGCCTGCCAATCGCGCGCCGGCGCGTGCAGCTGCTGGGGGCCGGGGGCGCCGGGCGCGCGGTGGCCATGGCGATCGCCGGCGAAGCGCCGGCGGCGCTTGCGATACATGATCCCGATGGGGCGCGCGCGGACTCGCTCGTCGCCGCGGTCGCCGCGGAGTTCCCGGGCGTCGCCGTGCGCCGCGGTTTGGGGGCGAGCGAGCTGCTGGTGAACTGCTCGCCCATCGGCATGGGCAGCGACGACCGCCTGCCGTGCGACCCGGCGCTGATTCCGGGCTTCGTCTATGACGTGGTCAACCGTTCGGACACGCCGCTGATGGTCGCGGCGCGTGCGCGCGGCGCGGTCGCGGACCACGGCTATTCGATGATGGCGGCGCAGATCCCCCTGGTGCTGCGCTGGATGCTGGAGCGCGGATGAGCCCGACCTTGCGCCTGCTCGGTCTGCCTGACCATGCGCGGGTCGTCGTGCTGCATGCCGACGATGTCGGCATGTGCCATGGGGCGAACCAGGCCTTCCTGGATCTGGCGCGTGCCGGCCGCCTCGACTGCGGCAGCGTCATGGTGCCCTGCCCGTGGTTCCCGGAGATCGCCGGCATCGCCGCCGCCGATCCATCGCTCGATCTCGGCGTGCATCTGACGCTCACCAGCGAATGGTACGGCTACCGCTGGGGGCCGGTGGCGACACGCAGCGCAGCCTCCGGCCTGGTGGACGCCGATGGCTATTTCCACCGCGACTGCCTCGCGCTGCGAAGCGCGGTGGACCCGGTGGCGGCGGAGGAGGAGATGCGCGCACAGCTGGACCGTGCGCTGGCAGCGGGCATGGATGTGACCCATCTGGATACGCATATGGGCGCCGCGCTGCTGCCGGAACTGCTGCCGGCGACGTTGCGCATCGCGCGCGAGCACCGGCTGCCGCTGCTGCTGCCACGCGACCTGTCGAGCTATCTCGGCGTGCTGCGCCTGGGCGAGGTGGACCCCGGCCCCTATGCCGAGGCGGTTGCGGAGTTCGACGCCGCGGGACTGCCGGTGATCGACCGGTTCGCGATGACGCCCGGCGTGCCGCGCGAGCAGTCCGAAAACGCCTACGAGGCGCTGGTCACGCCGTCAGCGCCCGGCGTCACCTATGTCGCGCTGCACCCGAACCGGGCGGAGGACATCGGCGCCATCCTGG
>CAYNRF010000333.1:0-2521 GCA_964399525.1 uncultured Phycisphaeraceae bacterium
GTTCCAGCCCGCCACGAACTCGTTGGTGTAGACCGCCGAGAGGTTGTCGAGCGGCTTCTCGAGCGCCCCAGATGCCACCGCCGAGTCGTGGATGCGCTGCCAGTGCTCGGGCGGCTGATAGCCATGACCCTGGGCGATGAAGGCGTCCGTCGGCGTCATGCGGTTCATCACCCCGTCATAGAGTGCGGGCGCGTAGTCCTGCTCCCCTTCCTGCGGATTGCCAGCGGCGCAATGGGCAAGCGCCTTTTCCTTGTTGGCGGGGTCGGCCGCGAAGCGCGTACCGCGCACGAGCGCGCGGCCGAACTTCGGCGCGAGGTCGGGCATCGCCGCCATCTGGCTTTCGAGCATCGCGATCCCGTTGCCGAAGAAGCCGAGATAGGCCTCGGGCGTGATCTCGCGCAGGGTCAGGCCGCGCGCGGCGAGGATCGCGGCGTCCGAAACGGCACCGGCGTAGCTGTTGACCTCGTCGCGCAGGAAGGCCACGGCCGCGGTGCCGCCATCACCCACCGGCAGGAAGGTGTAATCGGTGCCGTCGGTCAGGCCAAGGTCGGTCATGATCGCCTTGGTGAAGGACACCTCGGCCCCGTCCGCAGTGCCGACCCCGATGATCGTGCCCTTGAGGTCTGCGGGCGTCTGGAAGGCGCTGTCGGCCTTGACCAGCAGGCCGAAGACCGATTTCGGGTAGAGATTGTAGAGGAACTTCACGTCCACCCCGCGCGAGCGGGCGCCGAGCGTCGGCCCCGGGCCGGGCGCGCCGATATGCGCCTGTCCGGCCGACATCGCCTGCAGGACCGAGGACGAACCGTCGACCGCCTCGAGCCGCAGATCGAGACCTTCCTCGGCGAAATAGCCCTCGCCGACCGCCACCCAGTAGGGCAGCCAGGTCAGCGCCGAAGGGTTCGGGACCGCGAAGGTCACGGCTGTCTGTGCGCGCACGATCGCGGGCGCACCGAGGACGAACGTCGCCGCCCCCCCCGCCGCCATCAGGCCGAAGCCCCGGCGGCTGATCGATGTCTTGAAGGTCATCTGGAAACTCCTCCCATTCGCGTTGGGCAACCCCATCGGGGATGCCGGGCGGGTGGCCCTGCCGTTACAATATATGATCGAGGCGGGATTGCAAAAAAAATATATGGACTGGATCGCAAGGTCGATTCATATCTTGCACTGGACGATCCGGACCTTCATCACGGATCGGCGCGAGCGACCGCTCGGGTCGTTCACCGTTCCGGCGCGATCAACAGGAGAGTTCCATGGCAACCTTTGCCTTCCCCCCCTCGGCGCAAGCCCACCTCGACATCGTCGGCACGGACGAGAAGTTTCCGGTCCGCCGCATCTACTGCATCGGCAAGAACTACCTTGCCCACATCCACGAGATGAACGCCGATGAGCGCGACCCGCCCGTGATCTTCATGAAGCCCGCGGATGCGATCGTGCGCAACGGCGGCGAGATCCCCTATCCGGTCTTTACCTCAAACTTCCATTACGAATGCGAACTCGTCGTCGCGCTGAAGTCGGGCGGCTACAACATCCCCGTCGCTGAGGCCTCCGGGCACATCTTCGGCTATGCCGTCGGGCTCGACATGACGCGGCGCGATCATCAGGCGGCGGCACTCGCCAAGGGGCTGCCGTGGGAGGTGACGAAGTCGTTCGACCACTCGGCCCCGGTCGGGCCTGTGACCCGGGTCGCCGACTGCGGCATCCTCGAGCACGGTCATGTCCGCCTCGCGGTGAACGGAAATGTCCGGCAGGACGCGGATATCTCGCTCATGATCTGGAAGATCGACGAGATCATCGCCAAGCTCTCCGAGCAGCATTGCCTGATGGCGGGCGACATCATCATGACCGGCACACCCGCCGGCGTGGGCGCCGTCGTGACGGGGGATGTGCTCGATTGCAGCGTGGACGGCCTCCAGCCGATGCAGGTGCGCATCGGCGCGCGCGCGGCCTGATCGGGGCTTCATGACGGGAGTAGTGGACATGGCTGGAGTCGTCGGAATCGCGGGAACGGGCCGGATGGGCAGCGCCTTCGCCCGGCGGCTGGTCGAGACCGGCCACAGCGTGCGGGTCTGGAACCGGACGCCCGCGCGCAGCGCAAAGGCGCTCGAAGCCGGGGCTGCGGCCGCCGACCTTGCGGGCATCGCCGCCTGCGACACGATCATCCTGTCGCTTTCGGGCGCCGGCGCCTCGGCGGCGGTCCTCGACGGCCTGCTCGCCCACGGGATCGCGGGGCGGGTCGTCATCGAGATGTCGACCCTCCTGCCGCAGGAGGCCGAGGGGCTCGCCGAGCGGATCATTGCCGCCGGTGCGGATGCGGTGCATTGCCCGGTCGGCGGGACCGTGGCGCCCGCGCTCAAGGGGCAGCTTCTGGGCATGGCGGGCGGCAGCGCGGCGGCGGTCGAGCGCGCCCGGCCAGTCCTCGCCGATCTCTGCCGGCGGGTCGAGCATGTAGGCGGCATCGCGGCGGCGGCGCGGATGAAGCTCGCGATCAACCTGCCGCTCGCGATCTACTGGCAGACGCTGG